>JAQGHM010000234.1 GCA_028291615.1 Phycisphaerales bacterium
CGAAGCCGTCGGGGTCGGGCATGTCAACGTCGAGGAGGATGAGGTCGGGGAGCTTTTCGCGGGCGACCACGAGGCCGCTGGTGCCGTCGGCGGCGTTGAGCAGTTCGACGGGTTCGTCCTTTAGGCGCGCTCGGACGAGCGCGTGGATCGATTCGGAATCATCGATGATGAGAACTCGCTGGCGCAATCGGTCGTTCCCTCGCGTCCTGAAGAGGCCGTCGCCGCAGGTGGCAACGCGGTTCGTCCTAAGTCTTATCGTGTGGGAAAGTGCCCAGCTTAACGACGGGGCATAACGACTGAGACGATTGCGCGGGGTCCGATAAATTATGGCGCGGGAGGTTTTGGAAGTGGGTTGGCCGGCGCGGGCGCGCGGGTGTAAGCGCGGAAGAGGGGGTCGGTGAGGGAGACGACCCACATGGCGGCGGGTTGGCGGCCGCGCGGCCGTTGCATCACGATCGCCCAGCGGAGCCCGGCGCGGTCGGGGGTGGGGTCGTGGAGGATGATGCGGCGGGTGTCGTTGGGGGACTGCAGGCCGGCGGGGACGTAGACGTAGGGCTGGCGTGATTCGGTGCAGGTGAATTCGAGGGGTTGATCGAGATCCTGCAGTGATTGCAGATCCTGGAGGGTGGGGGGGAGGCGATTGTGGAGGGCGTAGAATTCGAGCATTGCGCCGCTGATGGCATGTAGGCGCGCGGCGCAGGGGTCGGACTTGAGGGTGCGCTCGATGGGTGGGGGTTTGTCGGCAGTCGCGGCGGCGGCGGGGACGCCGGAGGGGAATTGTTCGCCGTTGACTCGGACGATGGGTCGCGGGGCGGGAGTGGGGTCAGGCGCGCTCTTGCATCCAGCGAGGGCAATTCCCGCGACGACGCAAGCGAAGGTCCACGTTCTTAGAACATCGCGCGGCATGGGTTTGGTCACCAGTGTTATTATCAGCGCTGCGGGGGCTCCGTCGAGGGGGTGGGGATTGTTGGCGGGGGCGGGAGCGGTTTGTCGGGGGGGCTTAGGTCGATGGAGTTGACGGGGGAGATGGGCTGGCCTGACTGGGAGCGGGACGGCTGGGGGCGGCGGAGCGCGTCCATGTGGTCGTCGTAGGTCCCGGGGGCTACTGCGCCGGGCGTTAGCTTGGTGTTGCGGGATTCGTCTTCGGCCATCGGTTGCAGCTCTTCGGGGCGCTGGGCGACGTGGGGGGTTAGAAAGATCAGCAGCTCTGTCTTGGTCTTTTTCACCTGGGTGCGGTTGAAAAACCAGCTTAGTACGGGGATGTCGCCTAGCAGGGGGACCTTTTGGACGTTGGAGATTTTGCGGTCTTCCATGAGGCCGCCGATGACGATGGTCTGGCCGTCCATTACACCGATGCGGCTTTCGGCGGAGCGCTTGGCGATGACGGGGGCGTTGGTCGTGCTGGAGATGGGGACGGTCTGGCTGGTGAGTTGTGAGATCTCGGGCGTGACGTCGAGGATTACGACGCCGTCAGGGTTGATATGGGGGGTGACGTTGAGACTGAGGCCGATGTCGCGGTATTGGATGTCGTTGATCTGCTGGCCGGACTCGGTGATGCGCGTGTTGGTGACGAAGGGGACGCTTTGCCCGATCAGGATGTTGGCGAGCTGATTGTCGCTAGCGAGGAGGTAGGGGCGCGAGAGGACGTCGAGCTTGTTCTCTTCAGCGAGGGCGTGAAGAGTGGCGGTGATGTTGGTCTCGATGACGGAGACGACGAGGCCGCCTTTCAGGGCGGTGTTGCCGAAGTTGGTGCCGGCGATCTGGCCGTTGCCGCTGGGGCGGGTGTTGAGGACGGAGAAATCGACGCCGAGGTCGGCGGAGTTGTCGTGCGTGACTTCGGCGACGAGCACTTTGATGAGCACCTGGGGCACTGGGCGGTCGAGGTCATCAATGATCGCGCGGACCTGTTTTTCGTACTTGCTGGCGGTGGTAACGAGCAGGGCGTTGGTGTCCTGGTCGGCGACGACGAAGACCTTGCCGGTGAGGGCGTTGACGGCGCTGGCCATGCCGGGGGAAAGGCGCGGGGTGCCGGCTTGGTTGACCCGGTTGTTTCGGCGGGTGTTGCTGCGGCTGCCGTTGTCGGGGGTGCCGACGTTGTTGTTGCTGGAGGTCGTGCGATTGGCGCGGTTTTGTCGCTGCTGTGGGTCGTCCGGGTTGCCGGGTTGGCCTTGTCCGTTCTGGCCGTTGTTCTGGCCCTGGCTGTTGATGTTTCCGAAGAGGACGTTGAGGACGTACTCGAGGTTGCCGGCCTGGCCGTTGCGGAGATGGTAGATGAAGAGGGTGTCTTCGCTGGCGGGGTTGGCATCGAGCTTGGTGATGATGCCTTCGATGACCTTTAGCAGCTCGGTGGGGGCGGAGACGATCAGGCTGTTGGTGCGGTCGTCGGAGGTGACGTTGACCTTGACGCCTTTGGATTGCGATGGTGCGGGGCCGTCGCTGAAGATGAAGAAGGGGAAGCGCGATCCGCTGTCGTCCTTGGCCTTGAACATGTCTTCGATCAGCTTGGAGACGATGAATGCATCGGCGTACTTGAGCTGGAAGACCTTGAGGTCGGAGGAGGCCATGGGGCTGGCGTCGAGCATCTTGACCATCTCTTCGACGCCCGCGAGTGCCGCCGCGGGCGCGGTAACGATCAGGGTATTGGTGCGTTCGTCGAAGACGGCATTGACCTTGATGTCCTTGCTGCTTTGCTCCTCGCCGCCGCCGAAGCGGCGCATGAAATAGGGGAGGTCGCTGTTGTCGGACTTGGGGGGCTTGAAGAGGTTGTTGATCAGCTTGGCGGTCGCCTCGGCCTGGGCAAATTTCAGGGGGAAGCTTTTCATTTCCGACGCGGGGATCGGGTTGGAGTCGAGCTTTTTCAGGATGTTTTCGATGAGGGTGAGCTGGCCGGGCGAGCCCATCATGACGAGGGTGTTGGTGCGGTCGTCGGCGGCGAGGACGACGCTTGCGCCGTGTTTTTCGGATCCGCCGCGCTGCGGTGGGACTGGCATCCCCTGCTGCTGCATCTGCATCATTTGCTGCGGGGTCATTTGCGCGCCGCCGCCCTGATTTTTGAAGAACGTTTCGATCAACTTCACCGCGGCGGTCGCGTTGGCGAACTTGAGGGGAATGATGCGGATCTCGGAGGTGGCGGCCTCGTGCTTGTCGAGGTTGGCGATGATCTGGACGATGCGGCGGATGCTGGAGGAGGCGTCGGTGATGATGATCGTGTTGCTGCCGTCGTTGGCGGCGACGTCGGCGTCGGGGCCCATGAGGGGCTTCAAGTCATCGCGCAGCTTGGTGGCGCTGACGTTTTCGATCGGGATGACCTGGGTGATGAGCTCTTCGGTGTTGGCGATGTCTTCGGGCTTGCTGCCGAAGTTGACGGGGATGTTGCCCTTCTTGGCCTTGTCTCGGGCGGCGATGCGAAGGATGCGGCCGTCGCGCATGGCGGTGAAGCCGTTGACCTTGAGGGCGGCGTTGACGAGAGTGATGGCTTCCTCGGGGGAGACCGGTTGCTTGCTGAGAATGGTGACGCGGCCCTCGGTTGCGCCGTCGCGGACGATGATGAAGCCGGCGTTTTGGGAGAGGTAATCGAGGACGGTGTCGAGCGGGGCGTCCTTGAAGTTGAGGGTGACCTTGACGGGGGACGTAGTGGCCGCGCGCGTGGCCGCGGCGGCGGGTTGAGTGCCGGCCGGGCGCGTGGCGGGGGCGGTCGCGGGGTCGGCCGCGAGCGCGGCGCAGGCGGCCAATGCCAGGGAGGTCGCCGCCCAGGGTGCACACCGAGTCATTCGCTGCATGATGCTTCCATCCTTCTCGTCATGTTCCCCGATTCGGCGGGGGTGGTTGTTGAATTGCGTTTACCCGCCCGCCGGTTCGGCGACGGCTGCGCCTTCGACGGGTTGTGGTCCGCCCTTGGTGGGACGACCGCGGCCTGGTTGCCCGGGTTGGGGTGGACCGCCGGGTTGGCCCGGTGGGGCGCCGCCGGGCGGCGCGGCGGTGGGCTTGGAGGTGGGGGGCGTCGGCGGGACGACCTCGCCCATCAGGTTGCGTCCGACCTCGATGCGGCGCGTCGCGCCGCCGGTGCCTTCGTATTCGATCGCGTCGAGGTTGATGCTTTTGATGCGGCCCAGCGCGATGGCCTCTCCGACGCCGACGGATGCGACGCGCTTGGCGGACTTGTCTTCGATGAAGGCGGTGAAACGAGCCTCGGCCTCGACGATTCCCTTGAGGACGAACGACGCCTCGGGGCCGGCGGGTGCGCCCGGGCCGCCTGCTTTGGGCGGGCCGTGCAGGAAGACGTTGCGGCTCTGCAGGACGGCGAACTCCGGGGGCAATGTCGGGCGACTTGCGGGTTTGGTTGCCGGCGGCGGCCGCGTCGCCTGGCTGGGCTGCGCTGGCTGAGGTTTGGGAACAACGGGCGCAATGTCGCCGGAATCCGCCCGTGCGGGCAGAACCATGGCCGCGGCGAGCGCGATCAGGCAAATGCAAAGCTGGTGCTTCATGGCGTGCCTACCGTTTCGCGCAGGAGCGCGACGCCCGGCGCGGGCTCGCGTTCGAGCGGGTTGCCGCCTGTGCTGGTACGTCCCAACGTGGAGATCACGAGTTGCACCTGCAATTCATCGCCGGTTTCGCGCTTGGGGGTCACGTGGATGTCATCGACGCGCAGCGGGATGGGGGCGGTCTCGACGCGGTAGACGAGCATCGCGATCGCCGGCATCGAACCGGCGGCGGAGATGTTGTACTTCAGGTGGGTGAATCCGTGGGCTTCGAGGGCGTGGACACGCTGGAAGGATGCGCCGCCGACACCGGCCTGCTGTTGCCATTCGTGCAGGAGGTGGAGGAGTTGACCTTCGACCGCCGAGGCGTCGGCGCGAAGCGAGCCGCCCATGCCGCGGATGATCTGGCGCAGTTGGCGCTCGCGCTGGAGCATCTGCTGGGCGTCGCCGAGGGTGCGGTCGCGGTTGGTCATCTCCTCGGCGAGGGCTTTGCGGCGCTCGAGGTAGGGGCTGAGGAACAGGCGGTCGATGGCAAAGGCGCTGGCCGCCACGAGGACGGCGATGGAGATATATCGTTCGCGGCTCGACATCGCCATGGGTTGAATCCTGCGTCTGAAAACGTCTTATTTCGGAACGTAGGTAAAGGTGACGGTAAAGGCTACTTCGGGCCCGGCGCCGCGCGCTTCCAGTTTGCGCTTGAGGTCTTTGAAACGTCCGCCGGCGCTGAGCTTGTCCATCAGGTTGAGGACTTCCTGGTTGTTGGGTGAGCGGCCGACGCACTCGCCGCGCATGCTGGATTGCAGGTGAAACCGCGTCACGTAGGTTTGGCCGTCTTCGGGGATCGCCAGGGTGAGGTCGCTGAGGCAGGCGAGATACTTGGGGCGGCTGGCCTGGAAGGTCTCGACGAATTCCATGTTGGCGACGAACGGCCGCGCAGTCTTCAGGGTGGGCTCGAGCCGTTTCAGTTCTTCATCCGCGCCAGTGACGCGCCGCTGCATGCGGGCCAGGTCGGTGTAAGCCAGCAGCGCGACAAGTGCGACGACTGCCGCTGCGCCGGTGAGCCACGCCGTCCGGCGGGTTACGTTGGGTTTCTTTGGTGCGGATAACCGTGGGTGGAGGAAGTCGACGGCAGGTCGTCCACCGGCCAGGGGCGCAAAGGTCAGTGCGGCGGCTACGGCGCCAACTCGGCCTCCGGTCAGCGCCTCGCCTGCGCAGCCGATTGATTGCAGTTCGCCGCGAACGACGGGCACGTTCAGGGCCTGGGCGATCGAGTCCATCGCGGCGTTGTCGAGGCCGACGTCATCCCACAGTACCAGCGCTTGCGGTGAGCGCCGGGCGCGAATGGCCGATACGTCGTTGGTCAGCGTCGCGGCGTTCAGGGGGTGGGTCACGGCCGCGCGGCGCAGTTCCGCCACGAGCGGCGCCAGCGACGTGCCGGCTGATCCGAGGTGGCGCAAAAACCGCGTTTGCTCGCCTTCGTGTTCGGACAGTTCAGCGCCTTCGCAGTTCAGCGACAGGATATGGGCACTTCCCGTTTGCTTCGCCGTTGCGCCGCCGAGCGCAGTTGAGCAGGGGGTGATCGCCGTGACGTTTAATCCGGCCCCGGCTGCGAACGTGCGCAGGCGATCGATCGACCGGCGCGGAAGCCCCATCAGCAATACCGTCGTTGGGTCGAGCACGCTGGTCTGTCCGGCGAAATCCAGCACCATCTCGCCCAGTTCAGGTGCGCTCTCGGCTTCGGCGCGGAGCCAGAGCATTGAGGCGGCGGCGTGCGGCTCGACAGGCGGGAGTGCGTAACTCTTCAACAGCAGCCAGCGCGCCGGCACGCCCAATACGGCGCGCCGGGTGGAAAAGCCGCTCTTGGTTAAAAATTCTCCCAGCGCTACGCCTAGCGCCTCGGGCTGCTCTAGTGTCAGTCCCGCGGGATAGGCGAACTCCCCCACGCGCACGGCGCGTCGGACTTCCCCGGCGCATGCAACTTCGGCGACAAGCGCGCCGCGCTCGCCGAGGGAAATTCCCAGCAACCTTTTCCTAAAACGGTCGGTCGTCAACTCGCGTCCTCAACTCCTGGCGCGTCACGATTTGCGCCCTTCGCCGGCGCGATCAGCACGCACCCTACTTCTGTAGACACCCTAAAGCCTCATATGTTCCACCTTTCCCTTTCCCACCTGAAGGACGGAGACGCCTAATTGTCTTGCAGGGTCGCCGACGATGATCTCCGATCCTGTACCGCCCGCACAAGAATCAGACGTTGACGCGACAGCCGGGCTAACGGCGCGGATTCACTTGCTCTCTAAATGCCAGACGCCGTCCCAATCGGGCGCGGGCGGGGTTCCGAGCAATTGTTCGCAGCGGCTGGCGAAGACCTGGCAGAGCGGGTCGCCGGCGACGCCGCGATTGAAGTGCGGCAACGCGTCGGTGAATTGTCGCTGGCGGTAGGCTTCCAAGCCGGCGCAAAAGCACGCCTGCTCTGCGGTTAGTCGATAGTCGCGTTCGCCCAGTACTTCGTAGACCTCGGTTCGCTCGCGTTTGCCCTTGACGCGAACGTGGTCCACCGGCCGCAGGGCGAAATGGTCGCCGACGCGCGAGCGCGTGAACTCGGTGATCAGGATCTGGCTGCCGTACATCTTGTTCATCCCCTCGACGCGCGAGGCGAGGTTGACGGTGTCGCCGATGACGGTGAAATCGCTGCGGGTTTCGGAGCCGATGTTGCCGTAGACGACCTCGCCGCTGTTGACGCCGACGCCGATGCGGATGGGTGGTAACCCCTGTGCCTCGCGCCCCGCGTTTAGAACTTCCAGCGCGCGTTGCATGGCCAGGGCGGTGCGCACCGCGCGGACGGCGTCGTCGGGCTCGGGGAAGGGGACGCCGTAGAGGGCCATGAGCGCGTCGCCCATGAATTTGTCCAGGATGCCGGCGTGCTCCTGCACGACGCCGACCATGCGCGTGAAATAGCCGTTCAATAGCTCGACGGTTTGCTCGGCGGTCATGGCTTCGGAGATGGTGGTGAAGTTTCGGATGTCGCAGAAGAGGATGGTGGCCTCGCCGCGCTGGCCGCCTAGCTTTTGCATTTGCGGGTCGCTGAGGAGGCGTTCGACGACGCCCTTGGTCATCTTTTTCACCAGCAGACTTTTGACGCGCTTCTCGCGGGTGATGTCTTCGAGGACGACGACCAGACCTTGGCGCGCATCGTCGGGGCCGCTGAGCGGCAGTACGCTGGCGTTGACGGTGCTGGTCTTTTCTCCGCGGGGGGAGAGTTCCATGTCGAGCGCCGCGGCGCCCTTGCTGCCGGCGTAGACCTCGTCGATCAGGCCGAGCAAATAACCGTTGGTCGTGCCCAGCACGTCGCGCAAGTCGCGCTTGAGGCACTGAGCTGGGACCGCGTCGAGGAGTCGCAGTGCGGCTTTGTTCGCGGTGACGATGCGGTAGTCTTCGTCCAGCGTCAGGATGCTGTTGGAGATGCTCTCCTGCACGCTTTGCAGGTAGTTCTTCATGCTGACGGTTCGCGCATAAAGCTGGGCGTTCTCGACCGCGACGCCGATTTGCGATGACACGGCCTTGAGCACCATCGCGTCTTCGTCGCCGAAGCGCTCGCCGCCCAGCTTATTGATCGCCTGGGTTACGCCCATGACCTTGCCTTCGCGATCGAGCGTGGGGACGCAGAGGACGCTTTTCGTTCGGTAGCCGGTGGCTTGATCGAAGGCCTGGTTGAATCGCGCGTCCTCGTAGGCGTCGGGGATGTTCAGCACCTCGCCCGTCCGCGCCGTGTGACCGGCCAGCCCCGCCGTCACCGGAAAGCGGATCTCCTTGAGTGTCGAGCCGTGCGCCTCCATCGACCAGAGTTCCTGCGTCTCGTGATCCAGGACGAAGAACGCGCTGCGGTCGCACTGCACGATCTGCGTTACCTTGGCGACGATCTTGCGGATCAGGTCGGGCAGCTCGAGCGTCTGCGTGAGCGCCGTCGCCACGTCGAGCATCACGGTCATCTTCTCGTGGCTGCCGATCAGGCGGCGGTAGAGGTTGAAGTTTTCGACCGCGATGGCGGCCTGGTGCGCGAAGGCTTTGAAGAGTTGCTCGTCGAGCTCGTGGAAGACGCCTTCGGATTTGTTGATCACCTGGATGACGCCGATGATCTCGCCGACGAGGTTGCGCACCGGCCCACAGAGGACGGTTCGCGTGCGATAGCCGGTGCGCTGGTCGGTGTCGCGCTTGAAGCGGGCATCTTCGTAGGCATCCTTGATGTTCAGCGTTTCGCCATGCTCGGCCACCCAGCCGACCAGGCCGTGCCCCATGGTCACGCGAATCTCGCGGCGTTCGACGCCCTGCGCCACCTTTGACCAAAGTTCACCGCGCACCGGATCTACCAGAAAAAGCGACGCGCGCTCGGCGCGCAGCAGCTTGCTGGCCGTGGTTACTACGCGGTCGATCAGCGCTTCGATCCCAGTCCCCAGGCTGAGGTGCTCGGAGAGATCGAGGTACTCGCTGAGGTGCTTGAGCGACTGTTCGCTCAGCCGCGCGCGGTGGGTGCTGGCGGAGTACTGCTGGTTCAACTCGCGCAGGCGGTGGGTGATGATATGGAGGAATCCGCCCGCCAGGTTGGGCACGATCTTAAAGCACGCTTCGAGCTCTTCGTAGGACAGGCAGAGGAGTTGCGTCGGGCGCACCGCCCGCGCCGAGGCGGTTCGACGCCCGCCGGTGAAATAGCCCATTTCGCCGATACTTTCGCCCGGCCCGAGGACGGCGAGCGTTGCCTCCTCGGCGCCCTCGTAATGGCCGATCACCTGCACCGATCCGCTGGCGATGACGAATAGACAATCGCCAACCGAATCGCGATGGATGAAGACTTCGCCTTGCTCGACGCTCACCTCGCGCGCCACCCGCGCCAGGCGCATGAGCTCATCGGACGTGAATCCCGGGAAGAGCGGGCAGCAGGCCAGGCGGTCGATCCGCTGGCGGAGCAGCGCCTCTTCCAACTGCGCCGCCGACACGCGCCCGCCTTCGACCAGCAACTCGCCCAGACGCCGGTGCGCGGGCGGGCGCCCCTGCGCCAGTTCGCGCTGCCACGCCAGCGCGGCGTCCAGGATCGACGCCGGGCAATCCACGTATTGTCCCAGCGCTCGGACGATGTGAATCTTTTCCTGATCAACAGCCATCAGCAGTCTCCCGCGCGCTACAGGTCGATCGTCACGTCGGACTTGGCCAGCTCGATCCGATAGCCGCCGTTTGTGTTCTCTTGGGCCAAGTCGTGATCCATGCGAATGCGGTCCTGCCAACTGCGTTCGGGGTCGTGGTGACCGATGAGCGTGTGCTTGACGCGGCAGGCGCGGCAGCGCGCGATCACGTCCTCGATGCAGCCGTGCCCCCAGTCCATGCGGGGCACCGCCGCCGTCAGGCCGATCCGCTTGCGGCCGAAATACTCGTCCAGGAAATACTGGCCGTCGAAGTAGGCCAGGTCCGCATCCTGACAATGCTCGATCAGCCGCGCCTCAGCCGCCAGGCTTTTCTGCTGCCGCGGATCGAGCGGGTCCGTGCCGTGCCGAAGCTCGTGATCGGTGCAGAAGACGAACGTCTTGCTCCCGTGCACGATCTTGTACGCCAGGCAGCGGGTGGGACCGTGGTACACGTCGAATGGGGTTACTGTCGTCGCGCCGATCTGGATCGGCTGGTCGAACTCATGAACCCGCCACGGGTGCGATATTTCGTCGTCCGCGGGTTCTTCGCCGCTGGGAATCTCGATGCCTTCGAACGACGCCGACATGATGCGATAATCGATCGGATCGTCGTAATACATCTGCTGCGTAATCTGTCGCGACAGGATGCCATACCCCTGATCCAGCGCGCCCAGGAAGCTGCGCGTCCCGTAGATCTGAATGTCGAACGCCGGCCGCACGAAGCAGAACTGAGAAAACGGCAACCCGCTGCGATGATCCAGGTGGCCGTGCGACGCGAGCAGGTAAAGCAAGCGTGACCGATCGCCCCAGTTCTCGATCAGGTGCTTCGAGCCGTTGCGGATGCCGCTGCCGCCGTCGAGCATCAGCACGTTTCCTTCCGGCGTCTCGACGCTGACGCAGGTGGTCTCGCCACCGTAGACGGGTAGCTCGGACGCTCCCAGCTTGCGGAGGTACTTCATCAGCGCCGCGTCGTCGTCGGCCATAGCGATTAGGCGTTCCATCGCCGCTGTCCCACCGGCCGCTTTCTGCCGCACATCTCGCAGCGCCCGTTGCAGCGCGTCCTGGGCGACCATCCAGCGGTATTCCTCGACCTCGTGCGGCTCGGGAAACATCGGGCAGCTCCCCTGGACGCCCCAGAATCGGATTCTCAGGTTGTCGATCGGCTTGTCGTCGGCGGCGGAAATGGGTGGCATGGCGGTGGTCATAGCGGACGCCAGTGTACCCGCGCGCGGCCTTGAAAAGCACGAAACTGCCGCTTGTCGATCTGAGGCAAGGTCTCGCAATGTGGACGAAAGAAAAAGTTTTCCTCGAACTCTTTCCGTCGCCCGTTTGTATCACCACGGCGCTCCGCACTCCTTAATCAGGGAAAACATGTCCAACGGTCGATCGATTTCCCAGCCATTCATTGCCGAAACTCTCGAGCCGCGCCAGCTCCTCAGTTGGGGAACATATCCCCAACTGATCGACCAAGATCTCGCCGCCGCCAGCTATCCGCAAGTAAACGGGTCGGGGCAGGTCATCGTCGTCATCGACTCCGGCGTGAACCTCACCCACCCAAGCCTCGCGGGCAAACTCTGGACAAATCCCGGTGAGATCGCTGGCGACGGGATCGACAACGATAAGGACGGCTATGTAGATGACGTCCACGGTTATGACTTCTACCGCAACGACCCCAATCCGGATGACGAAGTCGGCCACGGCACCGCGGTCGCCGGCATCATCGCCGCCAGCCCGTTCACGTTTAACGGCGCTACGTATGCCGGCATTGCTCCCGCCGCCAGAATCATTGCGCTGAAGGTTCTCGACACGACTTCCGCCTATTCCCCCGGCACCGAGGTGCGGATTGAAAAGGCGCTGCAATGGGTGGAGGCGATGAACAAGCGGTACAAGATTTCGGCGGTCAACCTATCGTTATATACGCCACCCGCCGCCTACGCCGCCAGTTATGCCGACGAGGTGAAGCGGCTTGCCGCGGCGGGGGTGATCATCAGTGCCTCGGGCGGACAGGACAATCCGAACGCCGATGCCCATTATCCGTCAGCCGATCCACTGGTCTACGCCACGACGGTGGTGGACCAGAACGACCGGATGTCGAGCATCGTCAACCGCGGGCCGATGATCGACCTGCTCGCCCCTGGAAAAGCTGTACCGATTCTGAGCAAGGCTGGCGGCGGGTTTATTCTCAGCGGCGAGGGTTCGAGCTACGCCACGCCGTTCACCACCGGCGCGGCGGCGCTTATGCGGCAGGTGGATTCGAAGTTTTCCTCGACGCAGGTGCTGTCGATTCTTAAGGACGCGGGCGTCAACGTCACCGACACCTCCACGCAGTTCACCTACTCGGGGCGCACTTACAAGCGGCTGGATCTCGACGACGCACTTCGCCTCGCCTACCAGCGCCGCAGTACGCCCGCGCCCACGGTATCCTATGCCAGTGCCGACGTCGGGGGCGCGAAGACCGCCGGTTCGACCACGACGGTCACGGCCGGCAACGCTTACGATCTCGCCACCTCCGGCGCGGATGTCTGGAATAATTCGGATCAGTTTCGATTTCTTTACCGCACCGTTACGGGGGATTTCGATGCCCGCGTGCGGCTGCAATCACTGTCCGCAGCCGACGCCTGGAGCAAGGCGGGGCTGATGGTGCGCGAGTCGCTGTCGCCTGCGGCGCGCAACCTGTTTATCTTCGCCACGCCCTCTGCCAATGCGGCGCGATTCTCGTATCGTCCTGTGGCTTTGGGGCCGACCACCCTCGCGTCTGCGAAAGCTGCCGTCAGCTATCCCAACACCTGGCTTCGCCTGCAGCGGCGCGGCAACGCCTTTACGGCCTACTACAGCACGGATGGAAGCAGTTGGAGAGTGTTGGGCTCGACCACGCTCGCCCTGAACATCACGCTCTACCTGGGGCTGGCGGCCACGAGCCACAACGGTTTGCAGATCGCCACCGCGCAATTCCGCGACTGGTCGGTTCTCTAAGCCCCTCTGCGCGCAACTCTCGCTTACATCTCGACTTGATGGTAATCGTTCCCGTCCCGATTTCCGTCGGCAAAATCACCGGCAAGCAAGTACGCCCGCCCATGCCACCCCAGGTTCAGCTGCACGTGTTGGTGAACACGTAAATTGCCGCGAAGATCGCTTCGCTCCCCGGGAGGTTCGTACCCGTCGACTCCAGCCGCACCTGTGCGGTCACCCGCAGTTTCTTGTAGCCCGAGCCGTCTGGTCCAAATTCTGCGATTTGTTCGGCGTCGATCGGATTGCTTAACCCCATCGTGTTAGCGACCGGGGCTGTCGCCGCATCGAGGTCGAATATTTCCCCGGCGACCGTGTCGCTCGAATTCGTAAAGAATTCGATTTTCACGTTCCGTAAAGAGCCCTTTCGATTTGCGCCGTCTACCGCAGCCTGTAAGGTGACGCTCAGGATCTCCCCCCACGACGCACTATAGTCGATGTGTGTTGGCGACGCGCCGTTCACTTCCCATTTCACTCCATTGGCGTCCAGCGTCAACAGCACCGAGACCCACCCGCTATCAAAGCCGTCCGCCAGGTTGCTATCCCACGTCTTACGCCCGGTGGCGACGTCGGTTGCTTTCCCCGTCAGACACTCAGCTGCTCCCAAAACATTCCCGTTCGAGCCCACTCGCGCCTTGGCCGAAATGCAAAAACCGGAGACGTCTGTAATCGACATGATGTCAAACCTCAAAGTATGACCACCCCGATTGCAACATTAATGTTTTGAGTAATGCGAGTGGCTGGCAGCGCTCACAGCAATTATGGAAATTGCTCATCGACATCCCGCACGATGCGGAAACCGACGTCTCCCCCACCCGAATCCTTCAACGCCTTCCCCCGCGCCCCTGATCGTGTTTCCCTCACCGGCGTCGCGAACGACCCGCCCCTGATCACGTACTCGTGCACATCTTCCCGGAAGACCGGGTCCGCCTCATTGCTTGGATAGATCGCGTTGTAGCCATCCTGGCACCATTCGGCTGCATTGCCGTGCATGTCGCAAAAGCCCCAGTGGTTGTTGTTCTTCTTGCCCACGGGGTGCAGTTGGTTATTGCTGTTCCCGCCGTGCCAGCCCATGTGGTCGGGTTCGCCGTCCCCGGACCACGCGGCGCTGGTTCCAGCGCGGCAGGCGTATTCCCACTCCGCCTCGGTCGGCAGGCGGTAGTGGCCGTTCCCCTGCGCGCTCAGTTTCTCGCAAAAGGCCACAGCATTCGTCCAAGAAAGCCCGGTGATCGGCAGGTTGGCCTCGTCATCCCCAGCGCCGGCTGGCGGCTTGCCCCCCATCAAAGCCCGGTACTGCCCGCGCGTCACCTCGAATTGCGACAGCCAGAACGGCTTGGTGATGCGAATGTAGTGCAGGCGTTCGTCGTCGTTGCGCTCGGCGGCGTTGTCGGGGGTGCCGATCCGCCCGGGACCCGGCGAAACGCGCAGCATCGTGACGCCGATCGTGTTCATTTTTGACGGCAATTCGTAGACCACCACGGGCAGCGCCGGTGTTCGCCACGGCTGCGTGTGCCAGAGCGTGCCGGCGACCGCCAACAACGCGGCGGCGCCGAAGCTCGCCGATATCCATCGCTTAGGCACGATGGAGCGCGGTGGCGCCGCGACCGTTTGCCCCGCCAGCAGCGCTTCCAAGTCGGACGCGAATGCCAATACGCTGGCGTGACGGTCGTCGGGCGACTTGGCCAGCGCTCGCATTACCACCCGCTCCAGCGCCTCGGCGTCAACGTCCACCATCCGGCCCTTGGTCCGCCCAAACGGGATCGGCGGAGAGGAGATGATATGATCCATCATCTCCTTCATTGTCCCCAGCGCGGGATAGGGCAATCGACCGGTCAGCGATTCGTAAAGACACGCGCCCAGCGAGTAGACGTCGCTGCGGATATCGACCTTCGCCGACCGTCCCGACGCCTGTTCCGGGCTGGTCCATGGGAGGGAACCGACCACCTGCCCCGAGGCGGTCAGCGTCTGCGTTCGCCAGTCCGCCGGCGCGAGCGCCGTCTCCAGCCTGGCAAGCCCGAAGTCGAGCAGGTGCGGCTCCCCGCGCGCGTCCACCAGCACGTTGGACGGCTTGAGATCCCGATGGACGATCCCCAGCGTATGCGCCTCCTGGACCGCGCGGGCGGCCTTGATGAATACCGTCAGCACATCCCGCGGGAAGTGCAGATCGTCTTGGCGGCAGCGAGTCGAGTAGGTGTCGAGCGCCTCGCCGTCGATGTAGGGCATGACCAGGTAGAATGAGCCGTCGGGGGTCTGGCCGCGATCGAGGATGCTGACGATGTTCGGATGATCGAGCTGGGCCAGGATGTCCGCTTCTCGGTCGAAGCGGGTGCGGGCGATTGCGTTGACGAACGGCCCGCCGGGCAGGACTTTGATCGCCACTTTTTTGCCGGTGGATTGCTGCACGGCCTGGTAGACCGCCGCCTGCCCGCCAGTAGTCATTTCGCGCAGCGGCGTAAATCCAGGTAGGGCAGGGAGCGTGACGAGCGGCGTGCCCGATGCATCGCTGGGCGGGCGGATCGGCGCATCGATTTCGCTCGGCGCGACCAGCGGCAGGGGTTCTTCGATCGGCCCGGCCTTCTGCGCCGCGCGATACGCCTGCTCGAGCATCAGCAGGTCCTTGAGCTCTTCGGCGAGTTGGGGCATGAGTTCCGGGTGCGCCGCAATGACGTCGGTGTCGGTAACGATCTCCCCGCCGGTTCGCCGCGCGCAGACGTCAGCGACCACTTGCGCAAGCGTCGCCGCGCCGCCGTTTGACGTCTCAAATTGCAAGAGGTCTTGCGCTTTCATCGCCCACTTCTGCGGATGCCCGTTACTTACAGAAACAGGGAAGCCGAACGCAGGTCCAGTCGCACGGCCTTTAGGCCCCGATTGCACAGCATGTGGACCGCCCGTTCAGTACGCCCGATTCTGGTCGCGATCTCACCTGGAGTCAAACCCTGAATGTAACGAAGATTGACGGCGTCGCGATATGCGTCGGGGAGCCGGCGCAACGACTGCTCGAGCGCCGCGAGGAACTCGTGCGCTGCCGCCGAGCGGCTTGGCGTGCGCTGGTAGACCGCCAGTTGCGACAGGCTCTCGATCAAGGATTTGTCGTCCGCCCTCACGTCCCGGGAACGCCGCCCACCGCGTTTGGCGGCGCGGTGCAAGCGCAGCAATTCGGCAATTCGATGCCGGGCGATCGTCACCAGCCAGCGGAAGATGGAATTGGTCGGATCCGTGGCCGTGAACTGGCCCATCCGCCGGAACGCATTGATGTAAGTGTCCTGAAGAACGTCCTGCACATCGATGACGGCGGAGAGTTCGATCGGGAGGTGGCGGCGGACATAGTCCCGCAGGCGAGCGCGCTCGGCGTGAAGGAGAAGCTGCAAGGCGAGAGGATCGCCCCCGGCCGTTTTCGCGTCGCTGTGAGGGGCTTCTGCCATCAGTCCCCTCCACGCGGATTCGGTCGGCGCATAAAAAAAGAGCCGGTGGGTGAAGAAGGAAGGGGGGGAACCTTCTTCGGGGATACCGCCGGCTCAGGACAAAAGAATATCATGAAAAAAACATTTATCAAGTCCCTTTATGAAAACATTCAAATTTACTGTTCCTGCGAGGAATCCAGCGGCGACCAAAGACTTTGCAAATGACTTTTTCCCGTGGTGAAATTGGCAAGGTCGCCTTCGGAGCGGGCCTCAACGTGGCCATCGGCGTAGCCGATGTTGACGAGGCCGAAGGGTTCGGTGCCGTGGCCTTTTCCGTTGGCGCGGCGATGGCGGGCGTACGCGAGTTGGGAGTTGACCATGCCGAAGCGCCCTGCGTCCCATAGGGGGGCAATGCCGCCACCAGCGCCAAAACGCCGACCGGGCGTGGCGCCGGCGACGCCAACGACCTCGGGGGCGGTATATCCGTAGGATGGGTCGTCCCGCTCGGACCAGGCTTCGATGATCAGGATGACCTCCGAGCTGCGGGGGATGGTGGCGGGCCAGAGGACGCCCGTGCCGGGGTTGGGATCGGTGAATTCGTTGCCGAGCAAGGAACTGGTCCAAGCGTTTATGGAATAGGAGCGCCGCGCGTCGGAGTCTTCAGGGCAGGTAAAGACGCCGTTTTTATCGGCGAGATCCTTGGAAAGGATGCCGCCGACGCGACGATCATCGAACCAGTAACACTTGAGATTCGAGGCATTGGGCGGACGTCGTCCTTTCGATTCGGACTCATATTCGACCATCCCGACGCAGATCTGGCGCAAATTCGCTTGGCATTTAAGCGTCCGCGCCTGATGACGGGCGCGGTTGAGGGCGGGGAGGAGGATGCCGATCAACATCGCGAGAATGCCGATCACGACCAACAATTCCACGAGGGTGAAACCGTGGAGGTTGCGCGGATTGGGGCGGACGGTTCGCTGCGGCATGGCAATCTCCGATCTCTACCAGCCTCCTCGCATTGTCATCGGCATCGACGGCGGCGTATGGACAGGGCGAGGCTCAGAATACCAAAAACCAGAATCCCGGGTTCTGGGACTAAAGTAATTGTCAGTAGCGGGGGGGCCATGGAGTCTTCAGCCATCGAAACGTCGACGCCGGTATTCTCTGATGGCGGATCAATATCCGAGTTGAGGCGGAAAAAGACGTATTTACCCGCGCCTGAGCCGTCGGCGCCATATTGGCCCGTTAGATATTTCGCCAGAGCTGAGTCACCGGCGGCGCTGGGATGCATAAACCCAGTCAAGGTGTTATCGATCGGGACGAAATTATCCTGAATCAGGGCGGGCGCCTTGTTGTCGGATGTTCCGACATAGCCGTCAGTAATGAGGACGTCAGGCGCGGCACGGGCATTAAGCCCGTAGAGATCAAGATTATATGTGGCGCCGGCGAAATTTGTCTGGATGTTGAGGGCAAAGTCGGCCGAGCTGACGATGGGCAGCTCGCCGGGCCCCGGCGTAGGAAGGAGGAAGACGAACACCCCCACCCGGCTTCCGGAAGGGGAGGACGTGCCGGCTCCAATGCGCTTGGCATTGATGCCATTTACGATGGTGCCTTTGCGAATGGAAGCGTCCGCAGGATCGCCGGTCACGACGATGGCGGCGCGTGCCTGCAGGCATAATGCCGCAATCGCACAAAGGAAACCCAGCCGGACCAGTGTGATGGACATAACTCCACTCCCTGAACGAGCGGAGCAGATTAACCGACGGAAGTGAAAGTCTCCAGCACTATGTTTTTCAATGCCGCCGGGCGATGGAGCAACCCCTCCCAAAACGAATCGCCACATCAAAAAGCGATGCCGACAGGTCTGACCTGTCAGCATCAACCTCGACGGTATCCCATAAGAGTAATGCGCTTCGGCCGCGGCGCTCACAAAGAATGTTTCCGCGCCTGATTTTTGTCTTAATTTTGCCCGCCCACAGGCGTTACAAGTGCGTCAAATCGGGGATGATCGCGTCGGGGCGCAGGGCGTTGGGGATCGAGGGCACGTCCGCAGCGTGGGTCACACCGGTGAGGGTCAGGATGGTGGCCATGCCGAGTCGCTTGGCGCCGGCGATGTCGGATTCGAGGTTGTCGCCGACTAGCACGCATTGATTCGGCTCGACTCGGAGTTTGCCGCAGAGTTCCTGGAAGAAGATCGCCTCGGGCTTGCCGGTATAAAGCGGTGTGACGCCGGCGGCGTAAGCCATCATGCTGGCCAAAGCCCCGCTGCCCAGCTCGAGCCCGCGCGGGCTGGGATAGACGCGGTCCGCGCAGACGCCGACGAGGGTCGCGCCGGCACGGAGGAGGTAGAGCGCGATCCGCTGCCGCTGGGGGGTGGCGAAGACGTTCGCGGGAGCGCCGCAGATGACGGCGTCGCATGGCTGGCCGATCTCGTTCACCCAATGCACGCGGCCGTCGAGCATTTCGTGGAGGCCTTCGGTTGCCAAGTTGAAGACGCGGGGCGGATTGGGGAAATGCTCCAGCACGTAGTCGGCAGCCGCGGCGGCGGCGGTGTAAATCTGGTCGGCCGGCACGTCGATCCCCATGGTCAGCAACCGTTCGCGCAGGCGTTGCGGGCTGCTGGTGCTGTTGGTCAGGCAGGCGTAGGTCCGCCCCTCGCTTCGCAGCCGGGCGACCAGGGCGGCAGCGCCGGGGAGGACGTGATCCTCGTGATAGAGCGTGCCATCCAGATCGAGGAGGACCGCGGCATAGGGAGAGAAGTCGAACGGCACGCGGCGGAGTGTAAGAGCGTCACGTGCGATGTCCAGCGGTAGCCATGGGCGCAAAAGAGAACCCCCAGCCATCTCTGGCCGGGGGTTCACATTGCAGCCGACAGGGGTCGAACCTGTAACCTGCGGTTCCGTAGACCGCCGCTCTATCCAATTGAGCTACGGCTGCTGCTGCTGTTGCGCTACTCCGCGCGCGGTGACGCGCGGCGGATCGTCAAGGTTACGCCCGTGCGGGCGTCTGTCAAGGAGGGCGCCGGCAAGATGCAAAGTAACCCGGCCCGCCTCGGATGAGACGAGCCGGGATCGATGTCCGCCATGGACATCAATACGCATGGAAGGCTTTAAACGTGGAGCGAGGATCAACTGATCCGATCGCTCCCCGCGACTTTCACGATCTTGTTGTAAACGCCCAGCAGCAGGAAGGTCGGCGCCCATTGGCCAACGAACAATGCGTCGTGCCGGCGACCGCTCAGCATCAATCCGAGCGAACCGATGATCGAGCCGGTCGCGAGCCAAAGGAACGTGTCGGACGGGAGCCGCGCGGTCAATTCTTCGATCGGCTTGGCGAGGCCGCCTTCGCTATGTTCAACTGCTTCGGATGACATACGAGACATGATGGACTCCTTCTGTAAAAGGTTTTCAAAGCGTGCGGACAATCTGTCCCGCTTTCACTGAGACGTTTTTAATGAAGCAACCGGAATGCCAGTATCGCGCGGAGGCGGATACGGCAGCGTCTGCTGGCGAGTAACTGCAAGCGAGCCCATCACGGCAGGTGATCGAAGAGCGTGGGCTCGCGCACAACTTCGTCGATCTCGCCCGCCGTCCCCGCGTCGCGCGAGGTGTTAGCGCTGCTTTGGTATATTTCTTCGACGCGCTGCAAACGGTCGGCGTCGTCGGGCCGCTTGTCCCAGCGGATCGTCTTGATGCGCGGGAACCGCAGGGCGAAGCCGCTCGCGTGCCGCGTTGAGCGCTGGATCTGGTCGAACGCTATTTCCATCACCACCTGTGGCGGCACGTGGAAGACCCGGCCATCGTTTGCGATCGCGATCCGTTTGAACAATTCCGTCAATTGCGCTATCTCGGCGTCGGTTACACCGCTGTACGCCTTGCCGACGTTGACCAGTTCTGCGTCGTCGTCGGCCGGCTCATCGCGCCAGACTGCGAACGTGTAGTCGCTGAGCGTGTTGCGGCGTTTGCCGTGGCCGAATTCGGCGGCGGTTACGACGCAGTCGAGCGTCGGCAGGTGGGTCTTGAGCTTGAGCCACAGTTTTCCGCGCCGGCCGGGGGAATAGATCGACTCCGGGTCTTTCAGGATAAGACCCTCATTGCGGCGGCCCTTGGAGGCTTCGAACGCCGCGGCGATTTCGGTCGCGGTTTGGACCTGGGCGATCGGCGTGACGTTTAACATTGCCGACTCGCGGGCAGCGAAGCGCTCCAGGCTTTCCCGCCTTTCGCGCAGCGGCTTGTCCATCAGGAGGTCGCCGTTCTCGTAGAGCAGGTCGAAGGCGATGAAGGTGACGGGATATTTTTTGAGCATCGCCGCGGTGGGCCGCTTTCGTCCCAGTCGACGCTGTAAGTGTGCAAAGGGAGAGACCGCGCCGCCGGCGAAGGGGACGATTTCGCCGTCGAGGAGGAAGTCACCCTCGATCCGCTGCATGGCTGTGAGAACTTCGGGGAAACTGTCGTCGGCGCGGTCCATCGTTCGCGTGTAGATCGACACGCGATCGCCCTGTTTGTGCACCTGCGCGCGGATGCCGTCCAATTTGTCTTCAACGAAGAAGGCCCGGCCTGCGAGCGTTTTCTCCGCGTCGGCTGGGGTTTCCTGAGGCGTCGCCAGCATGAACTGGATCGGGTGAAAGAGGCGAAACGTCGCGCTGCACAACTGGTCATGCTTCGCGAGCAGCGCGACCTCTTCGAGGTTGCCGACCAGGAGCTGGCATCGCTGGATGTTTGCGACCGGCTGGCTGAACGCCTGTGCGACCGCGGCCTGCAGGACGCCTTCCTGCGCGCCGGTGCGCATGTCGCGGAAGATGATCTTGGCGAGGTAGGTGGCCTCGCGCCCGGTGCGGCAGCGCTTGAAGAGGTCGAGCAGCAGTTGGCGCTTGCGCTCCTGCACGCCGGTCTCGGCTAGTTCATCGAAGGCGTCGGCGAGATCCGCCAGCGTCAATGCGCGTTCGACGGCTTGCTCCGGCCAAACTTGCGAGAGCGCTTCGCCGATCTCCCCACTGGCGATCGTCAGCCGCCGGAGTTCGTCATGCCCGACCGGCAGGATCTGTATCAGGACGTCCCAGACGATCGCGCCGCCGACGGAAAGGACGCGCTCGTCCTTGGCCGCGAACGCCCGGCCACCGGCGAAGCGGACGGCGAGCGGGAGGTCTTCATCAGCCAATCCGCGGAAATAGTCCGCCAGCGCCGCCTGTTTCGCCAGCTTGCCCGGCACTGCGGCGACGGCGTCTTTCACGCGCGCGAAATCTTCCAGCGTCGCTCGATCCACGCCGCGATTCTACGCTTCACGTGAAGCCCCCGTCTGCCACCCATTTCAGGCGAACTCGGTTAAGATCGGGCCTTTCCAAGCCCCGACGACTACACGATGCCCGATATCCTCCTCGCCACCCTCAACGCCAAATACCCTCACGCCGCCTTCGGTCTGCGCTATCTTCACGCCAATCTAGGCCCACTCGCCGACCGCGCTGCGATTCTCGAGTTCGACATCAATCAGCGACCGACCGACATCCTAGAAGCCCTCCTCGCCCAAAGCCCGAAGATCATCGGCCTTGGCGTCTACATCTGGAACGCGCGCGAAAGCACGCTGCTCGCCGCGAATCTCAAACGCCTGCGGCCCGACGTCACCCTAATCCTGGGCGGCCCCGAGATTTCCTACGAAACCGAGCAACAGGAAATCGCCCAGTACGCCGACTTTATCGTCACCGGCGAAGCCGATCTCGCCTTTGCCGAGTTGTGTGAAAAGTTGTTGGCGGGCAGGCGGCCGCTGCAAAAAATTATCCCCGCGGAGCTGCCGCAATTCGCTCCATTGGGTCCGCTTCGCCTGCCTTACGATCTCTACACCGAACACGATCTCGCCCATCGCGTGGTTTACGTCGAAGCCTCGCGCGGCTGTCCGTTCAAGTGCGAGTTTTGTCTTTCCTCGCTCGATGTTCCGGTGCGCAACGCGCCGATCGACGGCTTTCTTGCGGCCATGCAATCGTTGCTGGATCGAGGGCTGCGCCAGTTCAAATTCGTCGATCGCACGTTCAATCTGAACCTCAACATTTCCAAGGCGATCCTTCAGTTCTTCTTGGAGCGATATTGGCCTGGCCTGTTCCTGCATTTCGAGATGATCCCCGATCGTCTGCCCGAGGCGCTGCGCTCACTGATCCGGCAATTCCCGGCGGGGGCGCTACAGTTCGAGGTGGGGATTCAAACGTTTAACGACGACGTCGCCAGCCTGATCAGCCGGAGACAGGACAACGCCAAACTGGAAGAGAACCTGCGCTTTCTTCGCGCGGAAACCGGCGTTCACATTCATACCGATTTGATCGTCGGCCTTCCCGGCGAAGATCTCTCATCATTCGGCGCGGGGTTCGATCGGCTGGTGGGCCTGAACCCGCAGGAGATCCAAGTGGGGATTCTCAAGCGCCTTCGCGGCACGCCGATCGTCCGGCATGATGCGGACTGGGGAATGGTCTACAGCCCGCACGCGCCGTACGAGATTCTGCAGAACAAGCTGCTCGATTTCGCGACGCTGCAGCGCCTGCGACGGTTCAGCCGGTATTGGGATTTGTTGTCGAACAGCGGTAATTTTCGCGACAGCCTGCCGCTGCTCTGGACGGCGCCGAGTGGAGAAATCCATTCGCCATTCCACACGTTCCTTGAACTGTCCGACCGGCTTTACCAGAGCATGGGCCGCAACCATGGCATCGCCTTGCAGGACCTGGCGGAATTTCTGTTCAACCATGTGACTCGGATCACCGGTCACGCCCCGGACCAAGCCGCAGCGTCGATCTGGCAGGACTACCAGCGCGCCGGCAGGTCGGATCGCCCGGGGTTCCTGCGGCCGTACATCGGCGAGCAGCCGATCCCGCGGCGGCCGGCGCCAATGGCCGGCATCCCCGGCCGGCAAAGACGGCATTTGGCCTGAATCGCCATGCAAAACGCCCGCGGAAGGAAACTCAATCGCAAAAGCAGGGAATTCATTGCAGGGCCGTAAGCCGAGCCGTATGCTTTGGTAACATGTCTGATGCGATGTCCGGCCCTCGACGGGGCCTGTCGCCATCATACTCGTGCGGCGGGGGCCTAGCGGAGTTGGATATGAAGACGTCTCACAAATCAGTCTCAAGCGGTAATTTCGGCCGGCCCGTTGCGGTGGCTTCGCGCCCGCGTCGAAATGGATTCACCCTGGTCGAGTTGCTCGTTGTCATCGGTATTATCGCTCTGCTCATTGCGATCCTGCTGCCGGCGCTGTCGAAGGCGAGGGCGCAATCGCTGCAGGTCGCGTGCGCCAGCAATCTCCGGCAGATGGGGATTGCGATGGTGCTGTACACCAATGAGTGGAAGTACCTTCCGGGCTGTCAGGCCTTCAACGGCAACGGCCCGTTTGCGATCTGGCCCACCCGCCTTCGCAATGCCATGCGTTCCATTCCGTCCAACCCCGGGGCGGTGGGTTCAGTCAGTGCCGGCGGGATCGAAAAGGCGTTCTGGTGCCCGGCTAATCAGGAAGGGTTCCAGTGGCAGCTCAAGTACAACGCGCCCGGTGGCGCCTACGCGTCCACCGGCGAAGCAGGTTACAGTTATGATGTCGGTGAACTTCTGCTGAATGTCTTCAACGTCCCCTTCAGCTACGGTTACAACGACTGGGGGGCGGTCAACAACATTAACGGACACGGGCAGGGGAACATGACGACTGACGAACAACTGGGTTTGGGCGGCGATGTCAAACCGGGCACGCAGGTGACCGAGGTCAAGGTCTCGCGCGTAAAGAGCGGGTCGGAAATGATCGCCATCGCCGACAATACCACCGACGGCTCATGGGATTACAACCTCGATCCAAATAACTCAGGCGAATGGCCTGGCAAGATCCACCGCAATGGCTCTAACGTCCTGTTTATGGACGGGCACGTGGATTGGTTCCTTCAGAAGGATCTGGTCATGGTAGATCCTGCCGATGCCGCTGGGGCGGCGATGAACCGGATGTGGAACCTGGACCATCTGATCCATGATAAGACTACCGGCGCACGTATCGGAAACTGAGATAGTTAAGTTCCTCAGAACGATTCGAACGGATTTGACCACATGACCGACGAACTCAAACGCAAGCTCGCCATCGGGGCGGGCGCCGTCCTCGTCCTCCTATTGTGCTACAGCGTCTGGGCGAACCTGGTTCGCTCCAACCCCAACAGCGCCGACGTCCCGGACGGCACCTTCTGGATCTGCAAAAACGGCCACCATTTTAACCTCTCGCTCAAGCAGTTGAGCGACCATCACCACAACCATTACGGTGAACCCATTCCATGCCCCACCTGCGGCGATACCAAGACGATCAAGGCGGTCCGCTGTGCCAAGTGCGGTGAGTACTACCCGATGGTGCGGGGCGATCAGGGTCCCTGCCCCAAATGCGGCACGGTGCCCAAGCCGCCCACTCCGTAACGTCGCCTCCGAGCAATTAAAAAGAACGCCGGCCACACATGGCCGGCGTTCTTCATTCAATCTCACTCAAGCCTTAACAAAGGCCCGCCCGGCTTAGTGCCAGCGGAAACCGATGTTGGCTCCGTACACGAACTGGCCGTCGGAGAAGGCGCTGCTCGCGTCGCTGTTCTTGTCGAAGAAGAACTGGTATTCGACGCCGACCTGGATGAACGTGCTGGAGTTCACGAAGAACTTCACGCCCGCTTCCGGGGCAGCTTCGAAGGTGTCCCGGACGCCGTCGCCGTAGACGTAGCCGATGTTGGCTCCGATGTAGGGCTGCCACCGACCCAGGTCGAAGTGGTAGTCCAGCGCGATACGCGTGGACGCATCCCACGAGCTACCGCTGCCGGTGGTCACGTCGGTATAGCCGACCGACTGCCGGACGCCGACTTCGAGTTCCTTGGTCAGGAAGTACCCGATCGAGCCGTTGCCGGAGAACGTCACGCCGTTCAGGTCCGGCCCGTGAGCCGCGTTGGCCCCGAGCGTAAGTTCCCAATCCCCGGCTTGGAACTGGGCATTTGCCGCCATCGCGGGCAACAAGGCCAGAGCCGCCACAACCATCAACTTTCGCAACATTCGAAACCTCCTTCAGGTGAAAAGTGTTGCGCCAAACACCGGCTACACAGCCAGTTGGTCGGGATAGTATCGGGAAGTGAGTGCTTTGTGAATCGACAATTCAGGTAAGATATTTCGCCTGTAGAGCCCGCTGCCTAACAAACAGGCAGATATTTGGTCATCAAACCCCCGCGCCGACCGCCTGCGAAACGTGCCGCACGGCGTTCTGGAAGATCGCCAAACCCTCCCCAACCCCCGTTTTCCCCCGCCGCCCCCACGCCGGATGCTGGATCGCATCGACGAACCGCTCGGGGTGAGGCATCAGCCCAAAGACCAACCCGCTGGCGTCGCACACCCCGGCGATATCGTCCGTGCTGCCGTTTGGGTTGTCCGGAAGTTGCCCACTCGCCGGCGCGCCATCGGGCCGCGTGTATACCAGCGCCACCTGATCGTTGCTCCAAAGCTCCGTCCGCACCGCCTCGTCCGCCGGCACGAACTTCCCCTCCCCGTGTGCAATCGGAAGCTCAAGCCGCTCAACCCCCGCCGTCCATATGCACTTCCGCGACTTGCCCGCCAAGTGAATCCATCGATCGACAAATCGACCGCAGTCGTTATGAGCCAGCGTGCAACTCTGCCCCGCCCGCCCAGCGATCCGCCCTGGCAGGAGGTCCGTCTTCACCAGCACCTGGAACCCGTTGCAGATCCCAATGATTGGTTTCTGCGCCTCGATGAAAGCTGCAAAGGCATCGCTGAGGTGATGCCGGATTTGGTTGGCAAAGATCCGCCCCGCCGCGATGTCATCGCCGTAGCTGAACCCGCCCGGCACCGCCAGGATCTGGTAGTCGGCCATTGCCTCCGGGCGTTGCAGAAGCTGGTTGACGTGCAGAAACTCGGCCGTCGCCCCCGCCAACTCGAACGCATGCGCGGTTTCCTGATCGCAGTTCACGCCCGCGGTGCGCAAGATCAACGTTTTCGGCTTCATGCCCGCATCATATGCCCACCGCAATGCCTAGCCAAACGACGCGGCATCCGTAGCAAGGCGCGCATAGACCAGCGAATCGCGCCACTTCTCCTTTTCCCACGTGAAGTCGCGCAATCGCCCCTCGTATTGCATGTCGATCTTCTCCATCACCCTGGCCGATGCGCGGTTCTCCGGATCGCACGTCGCGTAGATACGGTGCAGCTTCAACTCGCCAAACCCAAACGCCAGCAGCGCCCCCGCCGCCTCCGTGCAATATCCTCGCCCCCAGAACCGCGGGTTGAAGACGTAACCGATATCTCCCGCAAATTGCTCCGGCCGACTCACCCGCAGCCCCACCCCGCCGATCACCCGGCCGCTCTCCCGAAGCACCACCGCCAGCTCATACTCGGCGCGCGGCAGCATCCGCTGGCTCGCCAGCTTGCGGTGCAGGAAATCCAGAGTTTGCGCTTCGGTATTGGGCCCCCAATCCATATAGCGCACAGTCTCAGCCTCACCGGCGTAGGCTTGAACGTCCGCCGCGTCGTCCAGGACGAATTCCCGAATCAGTAGTCGTTGCGTTCGAAGCTCCATCGGCGCGCCATCTCCTTGTCGGTCATACGATCATGATCCTGATCCCTGACCGAAATGCCAAACCCGCCGCCTCCGGTTATTCTTCCGGCCCATGACCTCTGCGCCCATTTCATCCCCCGCGCCGCTGCACGCCGATCTCCTCGCCCAATGGATGCTCCGTGAAGACGTTATCTTCCTAAACCACGGCTCCTTCGGCGCAGTCCCCCGCACCGTCCTGGCCGAGCAGGACCGCTGGCGACATCGTCTCGAAGCCGAGCCGATCGAACTGCTCGGCCGTCGCCAGCCGGAGCTGATCGCCGCCGCCAAGGAACCGCTAGGCCAGTTTCTCCACATGCGCCCGCAGGATTTCGGCCTCGTCACCAACGCCACCGAAGGTATCAACGCCGTCCTCCAATCCCTCCGCTTTTCTCCCGGCGACGAACTGCTAACGACCAACCACGTCTACAACGCCGTCCGCCAATCCATGCGGCACATCGCCACCCGCCAGGGCGCAAGCTATCGCGAGATCCCCGTCGCCACCCCGGTGGAGAACGGACAGCGGATCGCAAGAACGATCATCGATGGCCTAAGCGACCGCACCCGCCTCCTCGTGATCGATCACATCACCTCCCCCACCGCCCTGGTCTTCCCCGTCGAACCCATTGCCGCCGCCTGCGCCGCGCGCGGGGTCGAACTGTTGATCGATGGCGCCCACGCCCCCGGCATGCTCGACCTCAATGTCCCCGCCACCGGCGCTACGTATTACGCCGGTAACCTCCACAAATGGGCCTGCGCACCCAAAGGCTGCGCATTCCTCTGGGTCGCCCCGCACCGCCAAGCCGACATCCACCCCTGCGTCATCAGCCACAACTACGGCCAAGGCCTCGCCGCCGAATTCGTCTGGCAGGGCACCCGCGACGCCAGCGCCTGGCTGACGCTCCCCGCGGCATTGCAGTTCATGGCCGACCTCGGCTGGGAGCGCATCCGCTATCACAACCACGCCCTGACCGTCTGGGCCCATGCCATGCTCTGCGAACGCTTTGCCGTTTCGCCCCTGAGCCCCATCGATGGACAACTGCTGGGCGCAACCGCCACCGTCCGCCTGCCCGATCCCCTCACGCACCTGACCGACGATCAAGCCAAAGCCCTTCAGCAATCGCTCTACACCGATCACCGCATCGAGGTCCCCCTCTTCGGCTGGCAAGGCGCACAACACCTGCGCGTCTCCTGCCAGGTGTACAACCGCCCAGCCGATTACCATCGCCTGGCCGACGTCATCACCGCCGTTGCCCGCGACCTTTAGCCCCCACCGACGCCCGCAATACCGCCAGCAGCGCCATCGCCCCCACCGTCGCGGTGATCAACTCCGCCAGCAGGCTGGTCGACGTAAACCCCAGGATGCTCAGGAGAAATCCGCCCACGATCGCCCCCACCACGCCGATCACCAGGTTCCCCCACAGCCCAAACCCGCGCCCCTGCGTGAACCGTCCCGCCAGCCACCCCGCGCACAACCCGATCAACAGAAACGATATCAGTCTCGTCATCGCAACTCCTTTCGCGCACCGCTGCGTCACATCATCGCTTGACGCGCGCGCCATCATCGTCATACTCCGCCGCGAGTCGATCCCCCATGCTTACCGCAATGATCACACGATGGCTGGCGCGGCGGGGAATCCGCCTGATCACGCGTAACAATCCCGCCTTCGACTTCATCCCGCGCAACGTCGAGCCCGAATTCCAAGCCGCCTGCGAGCGCTGCGCCCCGATCTCCACCGTCCCCGCCGATGCGATGTACGGCCTATGGCGCGCCGTCGAATATGTCGTCCGCTGCAACATCCCCGGCGATTTCGTTGAATGCGGTGTCTACCGCGGCGGCTCGACCGCGATGGCCGTCGAAGCGTTCCGCCATTTCGGCGATAAGACCGACCGCCGCTTCTACCTCTACGACACCTTCGCCGGCATGACCGCCCCCACCCAGCGCGACGTCGATTTCGCCGGCCGCACCCCCGACCAGCACCTCCGTACCTGGGGCGTCAAGACGATCGACGGCATGGCCAACAGCCCGCTCGACGAGGTCCGCGCCAACCTGCTCCGCACCGGCCTCGCCGCCGACCGCTTCGTCTTCGTCCAGGGCAAGGTCGAGGAGACGATTCCGGGTACGGTCCCACCTGGCCCGATCTCCATCCTCCGCCTCGACACGGATTGGTACGAGTCCACCCGCCACGAACTCATCCACCTCTTCCCCAGGCTCGTCCCCGGCGGCGTCCTGATCGTCGACGACTACGGCTTCTGGAAAGGTTCGCGCGATGCCTGCGACGAATACTTCCGCGAGCACAACGTCAGGATCCTTCTCTCGCGCGTCGATCGCATGGGAACGGTCGTGGGGATTAAGCCTTGATAAGCCGCTCGCCACGCCGTCGCGTGGCCCGCGCCGCCGCGCCCTGATAGACTCCTTCCGGTCGCTTTGATCGGAGGTCGCATGCTCGTTCGGATGGGGAGAATTGTCCTGGTGATGTTACTGGTGCTGGCGCCAAGCGTCCGCGCCGCCGACGCCGTCACTGAAGCCAAGCGCCGCGCCGCCGCGGATCTGATGAAGGAGGGGAAGAACGTCGAGGCGATCGCGCTGCTCAGCGAGGTGATTAAAGCAGATGGGGAAAACTACAAGGATCATCTGATGATGGGGCGGGCCTATGACAAGCTGAACAAGCCTCAGGAGGCGACCGAATCGTATCACCGCGTGCTGGAATTGCTGCCGCCCGGCGAGGATCGCGCGGCGCGTGCGGAGGTCGATCGCAGGTTGAAGGTGATCGACGGCCAGACGCAGAAAATCCAGGCGGTGGAAGAGGAGTTCCTGAAGAAACTGGACGGGTTGGAGCGCGAGTCGCTTGCCGCGCACGATTCGCGCGCCGTCGAACGAATCTGGCGGATAAAGGGGGGGATCTGGTCGGCGCAAGGACGCAAAGACGCTGGATGTTGGGAAGTGCGGGCGGCGTCGGAATGGCACGATACCGGGATGACGCTCACGCAGGGCCAGCGTTACCGGATTCGCGCGGTCGGCTCCTGGAACATCACCCCCGGTTTTACGTGCTCAGCCGACGGCGTGGCCGATCGTCCCAGTGGCGGCGCGGGCGCCTACGGTTCGCTGATTGCCAAGGTCGATACCGCGCCCGAAGCGGTCGCCGTCGGAAGCAACGGGACCATCGTGCCCACAAGCACGGGTAAGCTGATGTTCATCAGCTCCATGCCAACCCGGGCCGACCGCGAAAAGAACAGCGGTTCGGTGTTCGTGCAAATCCAGCGCGAGTGAGTTATTGCGGCCGGCGCAGCACCGCGATGAAGTGGTCCTGGTCGCCAAAGGTCGCGGGAAAGCCACCCTGGGCGATGACATCGAGATGTTCGGGAAGCGGCACGCGCAATCGCCGCAGCGCGCGAAGCGCCAGGTAAACGGCGGCCCTGGGGTATGACAGAATGTAATACCACAACGGCGTGCGGGTATGACAGGATCGCTGGAAATGGGCCAGTTCCAACCCCGCCCTACGGCCGGCGACACCCAGCGACCGCTCGTTGAAGAATCCGACGTGTTCGACGATCCCGCAGTACGGATAAGCAGGCCCGGTCAGGCGCCAGGCAAGGGCGGCGGAATTTCCCGTCTCCACGACCATGACCCCACCCGGCCGCAACAGGCGGCGCAGCGCCGACAACGTCGCAACGGGTTCAGGGAGGTGTTCGAGCACGTCAAAGCTGATGATCGCGTCGAAGGACGCGTTGTGTTCGGCTCCGACCGCGTCGATCGTCGGCCCGAGAATTTGAACACCGTGACCAGCCGCGATGCCCGCCGCGACAGTTGAAGGTTCGATCCCCGCCGTCTGCCACTCCGCGCCCAGATACTTCAGGAATCCCCCGTCATAGCAGCCGAAATCCAGCACCTGGCGTCCCGGGCTGAACCGCTCCAGCACGGCGCGCTTGTTGGCGTAATAGCGTTGATTAACAATCGCGGCATCGACTTGCGGATCAGTCTTCCAGTTGCTGCCGCTGGATTCACGATAGCACGCGAGCAGCCGCTCCTGTGGGATGACGGGCGCGACGAACTGGTAATCGCACTCGCTGCAGCGGTAGAGCGAGAGGTCAAGATCGTCCACGCGAATGGGCACGCCAGCCACCTTGGTCGGCGGGCGGTACCGCGGCGCTCCCAGGCGGACCACCCGCTCGCTGCCACACACCCGACAATTAATCACGCGCTCGTGCATAGGTTCTTCGACTTGCGTTGTCCGGGGATTCATGCCCACCACTTGCGGATGCGGCGGCGGATTCTTCGCGCCAGGGACGGTGGCGCGTAGATGGCCCGGCGCATGATCGCATCGGAGCGGGCGTCGCGAATGACGAACGGCGGGTGCTGCATCGGAAACTGCATCGCCTCCAGCGGCATGTTTCCCAGGTCCGAATCTGAAGTAGTGTGAGTCGCCGACGCGCCAAATCCGATGTTTGTGATCAGGTTGACGTTGGGGATGATCGATAGCATGTGGTTCGACCAGGCGGTGAGAAACATCTGGTAGTCCCAGGTATCAAAGGCGCCGGTGTAGGTCATCTCGATCGCTCGGGCCCAGTAGTCGGCCTCTTTGCGGTCGCCCAGGACATCGACGAGCCAGCCGCCGTCGCGCATCGCCGGCCAGAGCTTCATGTCCGGATCGTACCGCCGCCACGACCGCCGCCACGAAGCCCACCCCCATACGTGCGTGTAGCGCGAAAAGTGATAGCTCTCCTGGTTGCGCCGCCAGCCGCGCTGGAAGTTATGCCCGCAGATCGTGTAGATTCGCGGATCGTCGCGGTAGCGCTCCAGCAGTTCGGCACAGAAGCGAAAAAACGTCGAATGCGGCAGGCAGTCATCTTCAAGCACGATCGTTTCCTCGACCTGGTCGAATACCCAGGCCAGCCCCGACGAGACGTTCTGCTTACATCCCAGGTTGGACTCGGCATAGCGGGTTCGCAGATCGCAGGGCCAATCGATGGATTCGAAAATCCGCCGGGTCTTGGCGCAGTTTTCGGCGTCGTCGGCACGGCCGGGACGCGGTCCGTCGGCGACGACCAGCAGGATCGGCGGGCGTGCCTGGCGCACCATCTCAAATACGCGGGCGGTCTGTTCCGGGCGGTTGAACACGAGCATCGCGACCGGCGTGTTTAGCTGATATTCAGACATCGGCGCGATCCTTGGGGCAGCCTGCGATGTTATTTGGAATGGTCGGCGCGTCGCGGAAAAAATAGGTGTGAACGGCCTTGGCGAACGCTTCGTAGCCCTGCGCGCGGAGGAATATGCCGATCGGTGACCTTTCCACCTCTGACAAGGAAGCCCCGAAACACTCGACAAGCAGATAACGCGGCCGATAGCGCGTCCAGTCATTGCCTTCCAGGACCTCAAGGTCCATTCCTTCCACGTCTACGGACATGAAGTCGATGTGCTGACCGGTTTCCATGTGTTCGCGCAACACGTCTGCGAGGCGTCGCGTCGTGACGCGGGTCACTTTCGTAATGGCGTACGCGGCCTGCGCGGTCGGAGAGCTGTTGCTATCGGTGAGCGTGTTAAGGGCTCCATCGGAATACTCGCGGAGGTCGAGCTCGCGACCGTCGCGCGAAATGGCTGCCTCGATGGTGACGTCCCGCGGCCGCAGCTGATCAAACAACGCTTTGACGCCGGGCGTCGCGTCGATGTTGATCCCGCGCCAACCGAGCTGGTAAAACAGATTGGTGTTTGAAAAACGCCGCGGGTGATGCGCGCCAACGTCCACGTAGAAGCCCGAATCGCGTCGCTCGAAGAGGCGGTGCAGGATTCGGTCTTCGCCTTCCTGGGAGTACGACTTGACCGCGTAAACGTCGAAGAAGCGCTCCCGTATGGGACGGAACATTGATCGCACTCGAGCTGGGAGAATTCGCTTCAGGAATTTCTTCATGGGCGTAGGAAAAGGTAGCGCGGGAAGAAGAGCGATTTCATCTGTAATACGAAAATAGGACGCGTGCGGACACTGAACAGGTTGCTGATCACGGCTGCAAACGCATACGCCACCACCGTCGCCCAGGCCGCCCCCAGGCTGCCGTAGCGGGGAATCAACACCACGTTCAACGCGACGTTGATGAGGGCGCCGGCGACTGTTCGGTAAAAGCTGAGTCTAATCAATCCTTCTGCCACGTTCCAAGTCTCCTGCGCGGTTCCCAGGAAGACGAATATCGACGCCCAAATGTGCACGGCGAGCACTGGGCCCGCCTCCGTGTACCGGTTGCCGTATACCGCATTAATCAATGGCGTTGCAAAGAGGGCGATCGGTACGGCCAGCGTCAGCGAAATCGCACTCATCAGGCTGAACAGGTGAAGGAGGCGCTGGTTGTATAATGCCCGGTTGGATTCTCGAACCCGAACCACCGACGGGAGGACGGCGGTGAGCAGCGCGAGCGGAATCACGTACCATAATTCGGAAATGCGCGTGGCGGCGGCGTAAATGCCCACCTCGCGCTCGCCGGACATCTCGCGCAACATGACCGCGTCGATCCGCATGTAGATCATGATCGCCATGGCGCTGAGCAGCTGCGGCCAACTGTCGGCAAGCAGGCGGCGCGCCACGGCGCCGTTGGGTTTCCAGCGCGAGATCGGAACGCCGAAGCGCCGGTTCAGCACCATCAGGGCGACGCATGCGATAAGCGACTCACCCACCTGGGTCCAGGCATATGCGACCAGCGGCGCGTCGATCTTGACCAGGACGATCCGCGTCGTGGACATCATGACCAGCGCGACGTTGCGTGCCCAGACGGAATACTTTGCCGCGACCTGGGACTGGAAATAGAACTCGATGGTTTCGAAGGCATCCAGGGCGAACGCCAGGCTCACGATGGCCACCAGCACCTGCGACGATCGATCATGCGGGCGGATCATCCAGATCGCCGCGACGGCGGAGATCATCGCGATCACGCCCCCCCCTGCCCGCAAGACAAACGCGCTGCCGAGAAGCTGCGGGGTTCGTTCCGGATGCCTCACCAGGTCCCGCACGAGGATCCGATCCAGGCCCAATTTGCTTACCGCCCCGAACAGCCACGCGAAGACCAGGGCAAAATTCAGTTCCCCAAACCGCTCCGGCCCCAGGTGCCGCGCCATGAACACCCCCACCGTGAACCCGAAGATCATCCGCATCGCGCGATCCAGCGACAGCCACGCCATGCTGGTAACGACGCGCGACAGGCCGGGCCGTCGCTGATGCAAACGTGCGGACCAGCGCGCGATCATCGCAGCCCCCTCGGCAAGGCGCACGACGAACGGCGGCGTGCGCGCTTTGCCGCTGAGTCGGATAAGTACTGGCAGCGTGCGGCGGGACCGTGGTTCATTCGGTATGTGATTGCGCGGGTGAGCGATCAGTCGGCGGCAGGATTCACGTATGCACCGAATCCCCGGGATGCTGGGCCATTCCCCCGTACTCGTTGTAGTCATAGCCGTATTCCGGACTCGCGCCGGATTCGTACTGGCTCGCCGCGCCCTCCCGTGCAAGGGTCAACTGCATCGCGCGAACGCGGAACGCCATTCCAAACATCAAGCCGACCATCATCCCCAATCGCTGCTGGTTAATCGACAGCGAGAGGCTCCCCCAAAATAGCGCCACGAACGCCATGATGGCTGCCAGCGCGCCGAACATCGCGATGTGCGGGTCGGTCGAGTCCCGCAACATCCGATAGCCCACGATTATGCATCCGAAGATCGGCACGAGGAAGGCGGCAAGTCCGATCGGACCATATTGCGCCAGCGCGGAGGTCCACACGTTGTGGTTCATTCCCATCGCGCCAACCTCTGCTTCGACGCGCGATGAGATGGCGAACCCTTTGCCGATCACCGGGCTCTCCGACCACACTTTTAATTCGGCGAGAATGCCCGGCAGGCGCGTCGCGGTCACGGTCGTCTTGGTTTCCTCGTCGTAAAAAGGCAATAGCGCCTTAAGCCGTCTCTCCACGACGTACGTCTTGAAGTCGCGCCCGGTGAGCTGGGACATCCCCGCGACGCCGCCAAATAACAGGCTGCTCATTACAATTATCCCGAGGAACGTCATTGTTAGACGCCGTCCCCAATTTGCCCTGGCTAAAACCAACGCCGCGAACAGCAGCGTGAAGACGCCCGTCACGTAGGAGCCGCGGTGCGGCACGCCGAAAATGCCCACCGTGCATATCACCAACATCACCCGTGACAGATAACGAGGAAAGACCCGAATGCGGGAGACGCCGGCAAACACGAGAAATGCAGCCAGCGTCAAACCGGTGTCGCCCCCGTAACGGATCAGCCTTAATTCGTCAAAGCTCTTACCCTCGCGCACGGCCTCGCTGGTTCCCCTGATAAGAAACATCACTATGACCGCGCTGGCGAGGCTGCACCAAAGCCAGATGTACGTGACGGTTTTGGCCGACCGAGGGGTCTTTGCCACGGTATATCCGATGAAGATCGAGGCCGGCAGCACCAATAGGTTTCGCATCGCAGTGACGTACTCCCGGGCCCCCGTCCCCTGAATCGCCGCGCCCGCTATACCGATGAAGATGGAAAGCACCAATAGGCTCACCGACCAGATAAACAGCGGGTGGACGCGATCGGCGCGAAACTTATTCCGCGTGGATAGCAACTGCTGCAGGAAGACCAGTGCCAGCATCCCATCCAGGATGTTGAGCGGGAATCCACCTATTTCCTTGCGATAGGCGAACAAAAAATCGTTGGTCAGCGTGGAGTTCAGCAGCAACAGGATGGCGAAGAGGAACATGGGTCTGATCCCAAACGGGCTTGTTCACGGATGCGCCGCGGTGGGGCGTCCATGATATCTATGATCGGCCGCAAAACCATGCCCGTGCAACGAATCCTGGGTCTGGCGAGGCTGGCGGCGGTGGCGAACGACTGGTGAGATATACCCAGTGGATACGCCGGCCCTCCCCTTTAGTTCATCGCTGCAACCGGTTGAATTGACGAATCCCGGCTTTGAATTAGGATCGATTCGACGCGCGGCGCAATGTGGCGGTCGGGCCGGTAACCGCGGCATGAACCTATGGACGAATCAGCATCTGCTCCTGCTTCCCCACCCCCATCCCCTTCCCCAACAGCCCCGCGCCGGCGTCGGCGGTGGCCGTTACGGCTGGCTCTCCTGCTGTCGCTCCTGCTTATCGGGGGTGAATTATTCGCCCGTTTCTATCTGGGCCTGGGTGATCCGCCGTTGTCGCAGGCCGACCCGCAGATTGAATACCTTTTCAAGCCTAACCAAGACTGCCGTCGGTTTGGAAATCGCATCAAATACAACCGATATTCGATGCGGAACGAAGATTTCCCCCCGTACAAGACCCGTCCGGGTGAACTGCGGGTGCTCGTAGTGGGGGACAGCGTGGTGAACGGGGGTGTGCTGACGGATCAGTCGCAGTTGGCGACGACGCTGCTTGAGCAGAAGCTGTCGGCGGATCTCAAGCGGCCGGTCATTGTCGGCAACATCTCGGCCGGAAGTTGGGGGCCGCCGAATGAACTGGCGTACCTTAAGCGGTACGGGCTGTTCGATGCGGACGTGGTGGTGATCGTCCTGTCGAGCCATGATTACGCTGATGTGCCAACGTTTGAGCCCCTGGTTGGGGTCAGTGCATCGTATCCCAATCACAAGCCTTTACTTGCGCTTTGGGATGGTTTTCAGCGGTACCTCCTGCCCCGCCTGCAGAGAACGACGGCATCGAACGAGGGTTGGGCTCCCACGACCGGGCCGGCAAAGGCGGCGGATATCGAAGCGTGCATGACCGCCTTGAGGGACATGATCGAAATGGTACGGGCGAATGGGGCAAAAGTGATCGTAGCGCAGCATCTGGAGCGTACTGAGACGCTGGCGTCTCCGCTGGCGGGGCACGAAGCGATTGCTCAGGAGGCGCGGCGCGACGGGGTAACCCCGATTGAACTGGGGATCGCATTCGAACAGGCGCGCCGGCGCGGGGAGGATCCGTACAGGCAGGGGGATCAGATCCATCCAAGCGTGGTAGGCCAGCGTGAGATTGCGGGGGCATTGTTGCCGTTGATCGAAGCCGCCGTTCGATAGGTCAGGGGATCAACCATCGCGTCAACCGCGCTCGCGACAGCAGGCGAACCAGGGGGAGGGTGCCGGCGACCGTGCCGACAAAGACCGCAACGTCCAACCCAGCAGAGGGTTGAATGTGGGCTCGGACTGCGGCTGCCTGGATTCCCTCGATGAACAGGACGTGGACCAGGTAGAAGCCGAAAGCCATCTTTCCCCAAGTCGCGGTGCGGCCAATCATTGCGCCCTCCCAAGGCGCGAGGCCGAAGAGGAAGAAACCCGCTCCGGCGGCGTTTTCGAAACCGACACGCCGGGTGTGCGTGAGATACCCGACCGCGATGCATGCGACGCAAATCGCCAAGCCGAGGAGCGCCATTGCGGTATTGCGCAAAAGTCGAGACGGGATAAGGGGATAGATAGCTCCCAGCGCCGCCCCGAGAAAGATAGCCGGAGCCGCGGCGGCTGCCCGGTCGAGAAAAAACGCCACGTGCTCTTCAGTGATCATGTGATACACATCCGGAAACGGCAGGCACCCGATCACCACTCCGATGGCGGCGGAAAAGATCGCCACCCCAATCCGAGTCCCAGAGCGCGCCCGGGAGAGCCACCGAGCGGGCCAGAAGAGGACCAGGGAGAGAATGAAGAGGAACGGGAGGAACCACATATGGTGCGCCGCACCAGTCAGGAACATTCCCAGGTTGGGCGTGACGAGAGGGCGATGCAGGACGAGGCCCTTGAGATCGCGGGCAAGGATGTAGATCAAGCTCCAGACGAGCAGCGGAAGGTAAAGACGGTAGAAGCGCGCACGAGCGTAGGCCAGGGGAGCACGGGCGGGTTCCCGGCGCATGCCCTCGAAGAGCAGGAAAACTGCGCCGAGGGTGAAGAAAGGAACGGCAAAGCCGCCCAAATAGCTCGTGCGGACAAGTGAGGGTGACTCGGGCGTGTGCTCCCATGCGATGGCGATGGCGGCGAGAAGCCGGGCGACGTCAAGGAAGAGGTAGCGTGGAGCAGAGGCCTTGGCGGGAGCGGGGGCGGCGATACCGGACATATCAACTTTCATCGACTGGAGCGGCGGTTTTGTCCAACCGGCCTTGGCGATTAAACTTGCGCTGCCGCCTGCTTCGGGTTTTGGAGAGGCGGAAGGGTTGGTGCCGATAACGTGTGGTGTTTTGCGGTTTCCGCGTCGAACTGAGGAATGAATGGGCCGCATGAGCCGTCGGGCTGGTTTAAGTTTGCTGCTCGGACTGTCCGGTGTGGCGTGCACCGCGCCGCGGCCGGCGCCCAACATTGCCGACGCCGATCCGACGGTGAAGATCGCGGGCATTAAGCAGGCGGTGGCGCGGAAGGACCGCGCGGCGCTGCCGGCGTTGGTCGAGCAGCTTGATAGCGACGATCCGGCGGTCCGCCTGTTTGCCCTGCAAGCGCTGGAGAGATTTTCCGGTGATCGCTTCGGATACGAGTATTATCTGGATGAGCAGCAGCGTAGGCCGTCGCTGGCGCGATGGCAGGAATGGTTGAAACAGCAGCAACGGGAAGCGCCCGCTTCGCTTGGGAAATGACGAATGTTGTAGAATCGGCTAACCGAGTAGCCGCGATTCCATTGATGCAACCCGCCCATCCAACCTCGCCGCCGCACGTGGACGTGAAGATTACGAGCGATCCGGCGAACATTGCCGAGGTTCGTCGGACCGTCGAACAGGTGGCGACGTCATGCGGCTTAAGTGAGCAGGCGGTTGCGGAAGTGGGCCTCTGCGTGAACGAGGCGCTGGCGAACGTGATACGGCACGCGTACGAGGGGGCGAAGGACAAACCGATTGTGGTGCGGGCGCACTGCCAGGACCGGACGCTGGTGGTTACAATACGCGACTGGGGAAACGGCGTGAATCCGGCAACCCTGCCGCCCAAACCGTTTGACCCATTGGAGCCCGGCGGCCTGGGCCTGATCTGTCTCCGCCGGATGATGAATGAAGTCACCTACGTTCCGCAGGGGGACGGCGGCATGCTGCTGGTGATGAAGAAGGCAAAACAACATCCCGACGCGGGTCGGAATTCGGAGCGCGTCCATGAGTGAAGGCAATCACGGCGGTATCGACCTGGTCCCCACCACGCGGGTCGATCCCGCGACCAAATCCGTCGTCGCCTCGATCCGCGGGGAGATCGACCTGCACAACAGCCCGGACCTGCGCGGCGTGCTGCTTGAACTGCTCGCCAAGCACGAGCCCAAGCGCCTGGTACTGAACCTGAGCCAGGTGCCGTACATGGATTCGAGTGCGATCGCGGTGCTGGTGGAGGCGCTGCAGAAGATCCGCAAGAGCGGCGGCAGAATCTTCCTGACCGACCTGCAACCGCGCGTGAAGGGGCTCTTGGAGATTGCGCGGCTGGACTCGATCTTCGTGGTTGCGAAGGACGAGGCTGAGGCGATGGCGAAACAATAAAGAAGTAGGCGGTAGGCAGAAGGCAGTAGGCAGGAATCAATTGCCCGTTCTGCGTACTGACCGCTGGCTGCTGGCTACTCTCATGAATCAAGCCCTCAACCTGTTTCGTCCGATCCGTGCGATTATCGAGTTTCTCGGGGGGCTTACGTTTTTGCTTCTCGATACTGCGGTCACGATTCCAGGGGCGCTGCTTTCCAAGCGTGGGCGGCGGCTGGGGTGGCAGAACCTGTGGTCGCAGATGGATCGGGTTGGAGTGAAGTCGGTGCCGATCGTCGCCCTGGTGCTCTTTTGCATCGGGGCGATCCTGGCGCTGCAGATGGCGCCGATCCTGCGGGATTACGGGAAGATCGACAGTGTCGCCGACGTCATCTCAGTCGCGATCTTCCGCGAGTTGGGGCCGCTGGTCAGCGCAATCGTGCTGACGGGCTTTGCAGGCGCGAGCATCGCGGCGGAAATGGGGACGATGGTGGTGAGCGAGGAGATCGAGGCGCTGGAGGCGCACGCGATCAATCCGATCCGGTTTCTGGTCGTCCCGCGCGTGCTGGCGACTACCATCATGATGGTCTGCATCGCCATTATCGGCGACACGGCCGGCATCATCGGTGGGCTGTCGGTGGGGCAGTGGTTTTTGGGGATCAATCACCAGCAGTACGTCACCCACACGTTCGACATCCTGAAGCTGAAGGATTTCGTGACGGGGCTGGTCAAGGCGGGCGTGTTTGGTGCGCTGATTTCGGGGCAGGCTTGTTACCTGGGGTTGAGTGTCACCGGCGGCGCACAAGGCGTGGGGAGCGCGACGACGCGAACGGTGGTTTATACGATCGTCGCGCTGATCACAGTCGATTTGATCTTCACGTCGGCGTTTTACTTCCTGGGGCTGTGAACGCGATGCCCGAAGCCGCCATTCAAGTTCTCGACGTCGTGAAGAAGTATGGCAGCCGCGTCGTGCTGGATCAGATTCGGCTCGATGTCTTTAAGGGGGAGACGCTAGTAATTTTGGGAGGATCGGGTTCGGGCAAATCTACACTGTTGCGGTTGATGATTGGCAACGTCAAGCCGGACGGCGGAGATATCGTTTCGCTGGGGAAGTCGATCGCCAGGATGAATGCGCCGGAACTGGCGGCGTATCGGAAAAACATCGGCGTGCTGTTTCAGTCGGGGGCGCTGTTCAACTCGATGTCAGTGGCGGACAACGTGGCACTGCCGCTGCGCGAGCACACCGATCTGCCCGAAGAGACAATCGACATCATGGTGAAGATCAAGCTGGAATTGGTGGGTCTGCGCGAGCACGCGGAGAAGATGCCCTCGGAGCTGTCGGGCGGGATGAAGAAGCGCGCAGGGCTTGCGCGGGCGATCGCGCTGGACCCGCAGATCCTGTTCTACGATGAGCCTAGCGCCGGGCTCGACCCCGTCACCAGCGCCGAGATCGATCAACTCATCATCGACCTGAATCAGAAGCTGGGCGTGACCAGCGTGGTCGTGACGCATGAGATGGACTCGGCATTTCGGATTGCGCATCGCATGGTGCTGTTGGATCGTGGCAAGTTCATCGTTTCGGGGACGCCGGACGAGATGAAGAACAGCCAGGACGCGCTGGTGCGGCAGTTCGTGTATGGCCTGACGGAAGGCCCACTGACGGCGCGGCGGCGGGGGCATGAGTATGTGGATGATCTGCTGGGGGGGCCAGGGTGACTGCCGCTTGTTTTTCAAATGAAAATCGATCGACTCTGAACAAGGTGTAACCATGCCCAAAGATCGTTCCGCACTCCGTTCCGGCCTGCTGATGCTGGCCAGTATCGCTCTGATCATCTGCGTGATCATCGGGATCAAGGGACTCTCGTGGATCAATGACCGCACCAAGAATTACCTGGTGGCGTTCGACCTCAAGACGAACATCGGCGGCCTGCGCATCGGCGATGAGGTGCGTGTGGGCGGATTCAAGGTCGGCGAGGTGAAGAAAATCATGCTCCGCGAGGACAAGGACCAGAAGCACCCACCCTATTACATTCTGATCGCGTTCTCCGTCCCGGAAAAATACTCGATCCGCGAGGATGCGAAGATCCGCATCGACGGTACGCTGACCGGGACGAGCTGGCTGAATTTCGAGGAGCTCGGCAAAGGCACGCCGCTCGCTTCGGACCATCCGTTGATCGGCGCACCGAGTTCCACCGCCGAACTGATCGCCAAGGTCAGCGGGCTCGCGCCGGAGATTCAGGGCGTCCTTGCCGATGTGCGCACGAAGACGATTCCGGGCATCGACGATACCCTTGCTGAAGTTCGCACGAAGACCGTCCCGCTGGTCAATCAGACGTTGGAGAAGTTCGGGCAGACCGCCGATTCGTTCAAGAAGACGGGCGACAACGCCACTGCGCTTACCGCCGACATTCGCTCGAGCTACAAGCCGGCGATGGAGCATTACCACGCGCTGGCGGACAAGGCGATCGCCTCGCTCGAAGCCATCCGCGCCTTCTTCGGCGACACCACCGCCGACTTCCGCGTCACCATGGCGAACCTCCGCACGTCGACCGACAGCGTCAAGGGCAAGCTTCCGGGCATTCTCGACAAGGTCGATGGGGCGCTGGCGAAGGTGGAAACCGCCGTTGATGGCGTGAACAAGGCGATGACCGACGTGCAGGCGACGATGGCGAGTGCCAAGGATTTGGCCGCCGGCGCGAAGGCGGTGGTCGTGGGCAACAAGACCAAGCTGGATAATATGATCGCGTCGCTAAAGACGGCCGGCGACAATTTGAAGGCCGCGACTGCCGAGATCCGCCGCAGCCCGTGGCGGCTGCTTTATAAGCCTGCGCCCAACGAGATGGCGAATCTCAACCTGTACGACGCCGCCCGCCAGTTTGCCGAGGGCGCGAACGACCTCAACGACAGCGCCGGCGCGTTGCGCGATGCCATTAAGAATAATCAAACTAATCCTGAAGAATTGAAGAAATTGATGGAGAAGGTTGATCAGAGTTTTGGCAATTTCAAGCAGATGGAAGACAAGCTCTGGAGCAATGTGAAGGAATAGTCCCGTGCCGCTCGAGGGGGCCCCGGCGATCGCTTCGCGGTTTCGTCTGCTAATTGTGAGCAGTC
>JAQGHM010000240.1 GCA_028291615.1 Phycisphaerales bacterium
CCTCGGTAACGATTAACCCGCAACTCGCGCTCGCGAACCGGTTCGACTCCAACTGGCCATTGCAGTATCGTCGACCACCCCTCCCTCTGTGCTTGCCACCACATCACCACCGCCGCGCCACATAACACCAGTGAGAACACGGTTGCAACGTTTAGCAGGATGCGGGCCAATCGCCTCATCGCCCGAATCCTACCGTGACTTCCGTCAAGAATACCGCCGGCCAGCTTACGGCAAGGCGGTCTTCCGGGGGGCCGGGGGAGAGCCTTTCGCCGCCGCAGTGCAAGGGAGGGCCGCGTCCTCGCCGTTCTTCCTCTTCATGTTTCACGCGTTCGTCTCACGCCTGTTCTTCCCAGTCGCGGGCGCGGTCGAGGGCTTGGGTCCAGCGGCTGGTGCGGTGATCGACTTCTTTGCGGGAGAGGGAGGGCTCGAAGGTGCGATCTGTCTGCCAGTTGGATTGGATGTCGGTGGGGCTGTTCCAGTAGCCGACGGCTAGGCCGGCCAGGTAGGCGGCTCCGAGGGCGGTGGTTTCGGTGACTTTGGGGCGGACGACCGGGACCCCTAGGAGGTCGGCCTGGAATTGCATTAGGAGGTTGTTGGCGGCTGCGCCGCCGTCTACGCGAAGTTCTTTGATTTGGACGCCGGAGTCTTTTTGCATGAGTTGGAGGATGTCGGCGACCTGGAAGGCGATGGCTTCGAGGGCGGCGCGGGCGAAGTGGGCGGCGGTGGTGCCGCGGGTGATGCCGCTGATCGAGCCGCGGGCGTATTGGTCCCAGTGCGGCGCGCCCAGGCCGGCGAAGGCGGGGACTAGGTAGACGCCGCCGGAGTCGGGGACGGTGGCGGCGAGGCGCTCGACATCGGCGGCGGATTTGATGATGCCGAGGCCGTCGCGGAGCCATTGGACTACTGCGCCGCCGATGAAGACTGAGCCTTCGAGGGCGTACTCGGTGGTGCGCTCGCGCTGCCAGGCGATAGTGGTCAGGAGCTTGTGCTGGGAAATGATGGCTTCCTGGCCGATGTTCATCAGCATGAAGCAGCCGGTGCCGTAGGTGTTTTTGGCGAGGCCGCGGGAGAAGCAGGTTTGGCCGAAGAGTGCGGCCTGCTGGTCACCGGCGATGCCGGCGATCTTGATGGGTGCGCCGAAGAGAGCGGGGGCGGATTGGGCGTAGACCTCGGAGCTGGAGCGGACCTCGGGGAGGATTTCGCGCGGGATGGCGAGCAGTTTGAGCAGATCGTCATCCCACTGGTTGGTGTGGATGTTGAAGAGCATGGTGCGCGAAGCGTTGCTGGCGTCGGTGATGTGGACTGCGCCGGCGGTGAGCTTGCAGAGGAGCCAGGAATCGACGGTGCCGAAGGCGAGCTCGCCGCGATTGGCGCGGTCGCGGGCGCCGGGGATGTTGTCGAGGAGCCAGCGGACCTTGGAGCCGGAGAAGTAGGCGTCGATGACCAGGCCGGTCTTTTGCTGGACGGATTCCAGGTGGCCTTCGCGCTTGAGCTGGTCGCAGAGGTTGGCGGTGCGGCGGTCCTGCCAGACGATGGCGTTGTGGATGGGGTGGCCGGTCTTGCGGTCCCACACGATGGTGGTCTCGCGCTGATTGGTGATGCCGATGGCGGCGATGTCGGTGGGCTGGAGATTGGCTTTGGTGAGGGCCTGCTGGGCGACGGTGATTTGGGAGGACCAGATTTCTTCGGGGTCGTGTTCGACCCAGCCGGCCTTGGGGACGATCTGGCGGAATTCCTGCTGGGCGGAGGCGACGATTTGGCCGGCGTGGTTGAAGAGGATGGCGCGGGAGCTGGTGGTGCCTTGATCGAGGGCGAGGATGGCGGCGGCGGTCATGGGTTTTGTCTCCGGCGGGTGAGATGGACGGGGGAAATGATAGGGGAGGGGTGCGTGGGCGAAAAGTCATGGGTCACTGAAGTGACCATGCCGCGCGCGCGGCGTTTCGCGGGAGTGTCACGTCGGGCAGGCAATGCCTATGATGAGCGGATGGCGTTTTCGATGCGGTCCAGTCGCCGGCGGTACCGGGAATATCTCAGCAAGCTGAAGCAGCGGCGGCGCGAGCATGCGGCGGCGGGCGGGGGGCATGAATCGATGGCGGCGTCGCCGCATGGCGGGTCGGATCATTCGAAGAAGCATAAGCCGCGGTCGCGGTCGTTCATGCGCTTACTGGCGGAATTCTGGGGGCTGTTGCGCGGGCATCGCGGGCGGCTGGCGCTGGTGCTGGCGGCGTTGGGGGTTTCGACGCTGCTGGGGTTGATCCCGTTGTATGGGACGAAGATCGTGTTTGATGGGGTGCTGCGCGATCCGCCGCTGCCTACGGCGATGCCCCCTTCGATTGCGCGGTGGGTTCCGCTGCCGAGCGATCGGCGGCAACTGCTGACAGTGGTGGCGATCGGGATGGTGGTGCTGGCGGCGGGGGCGGAAGTCTTTGGCTTATGGAGCCGCTGGCAGACTACGCGCATGACCAAGCGATTGCAGGTGTCGGTGCGGAAGCGCGTGTTTGATCATGCGGTGCGGCTGCCGCTGCACCGGGTGTATGAGCTGAAGTCGGGCGGGGTGGCGTCGATCCTGCGCGAGGATGCGGGCGGGGTGGCGGACCTGATCTTCTCGATGATGTACAACCCGTGGCGGGCGATCATCCAACTGCTGGGGAGCTTGATCATCCTGGCATTTGTGGATTGGCGCTTGCTGCTGGGGTCGATCGCGCTGTTGCCGACGGTTTGGTTGACGCACCGGACGTGGATCGGGCGGATTCGGCCTATCTTCCGGGATATTCGCGCGACGCGGCAGCAGATCGATTCGCATGCAACCGAGGCGTTTGGGGGGATGCGGGTGGTGCGGTCGTTCTCGCGGCAGCAGTCGGAGGCGGCGACGTTCACGCGCAACGGACACATGATGGCGCGGCAGGAAGTGTTCGCGTGGTGGTGGATGCGGGGGATTGATGTGGCTTGGTCGGTGCTGATCCCGTTCGCGTCGGCGCTGCTGCTTTACTATGGCGGGAGCCGGGTGCTCGCAGATATGGAGAAGTTGAAGGCGGGGTTGATTCAGCCTAAGGATGCGTTGACGGTGGGGGACCTGGTGATGTTCTTGTCTTACCTGGCGGCGCTGCTGGGGCCGATCGCGGCGCTGGCGGGGAGCGCTACGGCGCTGCAGAACAGTTTGTCGGGGCTCGATCGGGTTTTGGATCTGTTGGCGGAGCCTCTTGAGATGCCGGCGAAGCCGGGGGCGATCAGCGTTAGCCGCGAGACGGCTGCGGGGCGGATTACGCTGCGGGAGGTTTCGTTTGCTTACAGCGGGTCCGCTGCGCCGGTGTTGCATGATATCAGTCTTGACGTGCGGCCGGGGGAGATGATTGCGCTGGTGGGGCCTAGCGGGGCGGGGAAGACTACGTTGTGCAATCTGATCGCACGGTTTTACGATCCGACTGAAGGCGCGGTGACGCTTGATGGGGTGGATCTGCGCGACATTACGGCGGACAGCTATCGGCGGCTGCTGGGGATCGTGGAGCAGGATACGTTTTTGTTTGACGGGACGATCGCGGAGAATATCGCGTACGGGAGGCGGGGGGCGACGGATGAGGAGATCGAGCGCGCGGCGACGCTGGCGAATGCGCATGAGTTCATCGTCAAGCTGCCTGATAAGTATCAATCGCTGATTGGGGAGCGCGGGGTGAAGTTGTCGGGGGGGCAGCGGCAGCGGCTTACGATCGCGCGGGCGATTTTGGCGGATCCGCGGATTCTGATCCTGGATGAAGCGACCAGTAATCTGGATACGGAATCGGAGCGGTTGATTCAGGGAAGCTTGCAGTCGTTGATGGCGGGGCGGACTAGCTTTGTGATCGCGCATCGGTTGAGTACCGTCGCGCATGCGGATCGGATTCTGGTGCTGGAGAATGGGCGGATCGTGGAACAGGGGCGGCACGATGAGCTGATGCAGGCGAGTGGGCGGTATCGGGAGATGGTGGATTTGCAGACGAGTCCGCCGGCGTCGCCGGTGGGGGCGATGGTTAGCGCGGCGGAGGGGGGAGACGAGTAGAATTGCGGGGATGAAACCCGCGCCTTGCTTCGTCCTCAGTGTTATTGCGTTGATTGCCGTTCAGATGCGCGCCGCCGATGTGCAGCGGGCGTATGGTGACAATGTTCGCGCGCGGGGGAGCCTGGATAATTCTCGCTTGAAGTTTCAGACGGAGCGGAAGGGGAGCGTGGCGTTTATTGGTGGGTCGATCACGGAGATGGAGGGGTATCGGCCTATGGTTTGTGAGTTGTTGAAGAAGCGGTTTCCGGGGACGGCGTTTACGTTTACGGCGGCGGGGATCTCATCGACTTGTTCGACTACGGGGGCGTTTCGACTGGCGAGCGATGTGTTTGGCGGCGGGCCTGTTGATCTGCTGTTTGTGGAGTTTGCGGTGAATGATGATCAGGACGCGCATCACACGAGAGGTGAGTGTATTCGCGGGATGGAGGGGATTATTCGGCATGCGCGGGCGCTGAATCCTAACGTGGATATCGTTGTTACGTTTTTTGTGAATGAGGGGATGCTTAAGACATTGGAGGCGGGGGAGACGCCGCTGACGGTGGAGGCGCATGAGGCGGTTTGCGCGCATTATGGGGTGCCGACGATCAATCTGGCGCGGGAGGTGGCGGAGGAGATTACCGATGGGAAGCTGACTTGGAAGCAGTATGGCGGGGTGCATCCTGCGCCGTTGGGGAATGCGATTTGCGCGAAGATGATTGATGAGTTGTTCGAGCGCGCTTGGAGCAGGCCGCTGGCGGCGGAGGCGAAGTTTGCGGCTCATGCGATGCCGGCGGAGGCGCTGGATGCGATGAATTATGAGCGTGGGCGGTTTGTTGATCCGAAGGAGGCGAAGGTGGTGAAGGGGTGGACGCTGGGGGTGCCGGATTGGAAGAACTTGGCGGGCGGGAAGCGGGGGCGGTTTACTTCGATTCCGATACTAAGCGCTACCGAGCCGGGGTCGGAGTTGACGCTGGAATTTGAGGGGACTTGCGTGGGGGCGTATGTGGTGGCTGGGCCGGATGCGGGGATGGTGGAGGCTAGCGTGGATGGCGGGGGCGTGGTGGTGGTGGATTTGTATCATTCATTCAGCAAGGGGCTGCATTATCCGCGGACGGTGATGCTGGGGACGGACTTGAAGGCGGGGAAGCATGTGTTGACGGTGCGCGTGTCTAAGGAGACCAAGAGCGCGGGACATGCGGCGCGGGTGATGCAATTCGTCGCGAATTAATCGCACATCATACGAGGGCGAGGTGAAGGGTGATGTTGCCGTAGACGCCACCGTAGCCGTCGATGGCGATTTGGTAGGTGGTGCCGGCGGTGACGTTGAATGACACCTTGCTGGTGGTGGTGCCGCCGGCGGGGTTGTCGTCGTTAGCGCCGCCGGGGACTGCGGTGAGCGTGGAGACGCTGGCTCCGGTGTAGACGGCTAGGAGGGTGTCGAAGTTGCTGCCGGTGGTGTCGATGGTGACCTTGCCGGAGGCGGGCGCGGTCCAGGTGTACCAGATGGATTTGCCGCCGACGTTGCCGGCGTGGTTGGGTTCGCCGGCTTCTTTTGTAGCGCCTTTGTTGGTGGCGGTGAGGGTGACCGAGGGGCCGGTGATGGTGGTGCGGTTGGCAAAGCTGTCGTTGACGAGTGCGCCCACGGCGCGGAAGCCGGTGTTGGAGGCGCTGAAGGCGCTAGTGCCGCCGGCGTTCTTGGCCTTGACCCAGTAGTAGTAGGTGGCGCCGGCGGCGGCGGTGGTGTCGTCGTAGGTTGCGACGGTGATGTCTGTCGCGTTGATCTTCACCGCGGAACCACTGCTCGAGGAGGTGTTGCGCCAGACTTCGTAGGCGGTTGCGCCGGCGGGGGCGGTCCAGGTGATGCGGACGCGATCGGCGTAGGCGCCGTCGCTGGCGGCGACGTTGGTGGGAGCGGCTGGGGCGTTTGCGGTGACGGTCTGCGTGAGCGCGGCGGAGGTGCTGACGGCGAAGTTGGCGCTGCCGCTGTAGGTTGCCGAGATCGTATGTGCGCCGGGGGCGAGGTTGGCGATGGCGGCGCTGGTGGCTGAGCCGTTGGTGAGGGTTACGGGAGCGCCGACGTTAGCGCCGTCAATGACGAATTGGATGGTTCCGGCGGGGATGCCGCTGCCGGGGGCGATGGGGGTGACGGTTGCGGTGAAGGTGATGGATTGTACGTAGGCGGACGGATTGGCTGAGGATTTGAGGGCGGTGGCAGTGGAGGCTTGAGCAACCTGGTGCGCCAGGGCGGGCGAAGTGCTGGTGGCGAAGGTTGCGTCGCCGGAATAGGTGGCGGTGATGGAGTGGGATGCGACGGCGAGCGAACCTGTGATGAGTGTTGCCTGGCCGGAGGCGTTGAGGGACGCCGTGCCGATTGCGGTCGTGCCGTCCATGAAGGTGACGGTGCCGGTGGGCGTGCCGGCGGCGGTGGAGACCGTGGCGAAGAAGGTGACGGCTTGGCCAAAGACGGAGGGGCTGGGGGATGACGTTACGGAGATGCTGGTGGATTGCTGGGCGACGATTTGCGTGACGCTCGAGCCGCTGCCGGGGGTGACGTTGGCGTCGCCGCTGTATAGCGCGGTGAACGTGTGCTGGCCGGGGGAGAGCGAACTGGTGGTTGGACTGTTTGCAGTGCCTGAGTTCAGCGTTAGCGGTGCGCCGAAGTTTACGCCGTCGATCTGAAATTGGACGCTTCCGGTGGGCGTGCCAGCGCCGGGCGAACTGATGGCAACCGTGGCGGAGAGGCTTACGGGTTGGCCTTGGCCGGCGAAGGCGGGGGATGAGACGGTGACGCTTGACGACGCCTGGTTGACGCTTTGATTGAGCGCCGTCGACGTGCTGGTTTTGAAGCTGGCGTCTCCGTTGTAGACGGCGGTGATGGCG
>JAQGHM010000114.1 GCA_028291615.1 Phycisphaerales bacterium
GGGCCGGGTGGGCCGATCCGGCCGGGAGAATAAGTGACCCGGCTGGCCGCTTCCCGCCCCGTCAGTGCTCATTGATCGGCTGCTCTTGATTCATTGAAGACGCAGGCGGGCCGGTCGAACGAGCCCGCGGCCACGAATGACGCCCCCCGCGCGAAATGCAGCCGATGGGGGAGGGGGGGACGGGCCGGTCGAGCGGCGCGGGAATCCGTCCGACCAATATCGTGATGGCCGCCGTTACCGATCTTCGGTATGGTATCGAGATACGAGGCCGCGTTCGGCACGTGCCGGCGGAATGTCATCCTGCGCGGCCGGTCGGAATAATCACTAATCAAGCGGCACAGGTAGGCTTTATGCACGATTCGTCGACGTGCCCGATCTGTCGCACCCTTCCTACCGGCACGACGTTGACGGATGGCGCGTTCGATACCTTCCTCGGGGCTTGCCGTGACGAATTAGCCACCAAACAGGAGCGATTTCAGCAGCGGATCGGCGGCGCGGCGCGGTGGTTTTACGAGATGGCAGACGCGTCGCTCACCATCGGCGACACGCGCTTCGCGATGACCCCGATCGGCACCTATAGCGCCGCTCATCAGTCGTGGCTTTGGGCTTGGGCCAATGACGCGTTTCCGCCGGTGGCAAAGGAATCGGCAGCAGCGGTGCGCGACCTGTATGCCGTCACCGGCTTTCGCGTGTTCATCGAGCCCGGCATTAACGCATCGCCGGCGGATGCGATGAGCTTCGTAGCTCTGGCGGTGCATCAGTTGGGGGCGATCGGGATGTTCCGGTCCCCGTCGCAAGACACGGTGCTGTACCTGGCCGCGTTCGAGCCGCGCGCGAATGCCGCCTAACCAGACATTCGCGCGCCGCCCGCCGGCATCTCGCCGACGATCGGTCCTCACACCGTCCGAATGCGCAACCCGCGAGGCCCGGCGGGGCGGGAGGATGAGGGGCCGGCGGCGTTCTCGGCGGGGTGCACGGGGGTATCATGCCGGGCGTGAAGAGCCTGCTCCGCATCCTGCTTAACGCCGCGACGGTGCACGCCCGCCCCGGCCAGACGGCGCAGATCCAAACTGACGGTTGAACAATCTAAAGCTGGGACGACTAAGGAAAATGGAACTATCGTGAGAAATGTGCTAGCCGAATGCCGCCGTGGTATCCTTCGGTGCCTTCGAGGATCCAACGGAGGAAGCAGGAATGAACGCTCAGAATATTGTCGCGACGCTCGTCCTCTTCTGCGTATCGCTCGGATCCCTCGCCGCACCCTCGATTGACATTACGAGCTTCAGCGCGGCATCGGGTGTCCAGTTGGTCGGCAGCGCAACATTCGCCAACGCCAAGCTTAGGTTGACCAGCAGTCAGGTGAGTCAGCGCTCCGCGGCATGGATCAACACGCCGCAGGATGTGACGCAGAGCTTCACGGCAACCGTGAACTTCACCATCGCCGGCCCTGTCGTGTCGGGGCATCCCACGTGGCCCAACGGGGCAGACGGTTTTGCGCTGGTCATTCAGGATGATCCACGGACCCCGCTGAACACCGTGATCGGCGGAAGCAGCGACGAGCTTGGCTACGGCGCCAACGCGGCCGAGCCGTGGACCGCGATCCGGCGAAGCCTAGCGCTGACGGTTCGGACGACCGTGTTTCAGAAGATCCAAGTCTATGCGAACGATGACAGCCCGTATCTTCGATTTACGCAGAGTGGCGGATCACCGATCGCGTCGCCGGTCGCAGAACAAACGGGGAGCCTGGGGACGATTTTGGGAACGCCGCAGAAGCTCACGTTCAGCTACGATGCGGGCAATCAGGCGCTGACCGTGCTGCTCAACAACGCATCGATCGGAATCGACGCGGCACCGCTGGGTGCCTCGCTGTCGTCAATCGTCGGCGCTAACACGGCAACCTTCGGCTTCACGGCGGCGACGGGCGGGGGATACGCGACGACAGATATCACGGCGTTCTCCGCGGCCGCAGCGGTTCCCGAACCAAGCGCGACGCTGCTCGCCTTGACCCTCCTGTCCGCCCGCTGCGTCCGCCGCCGCATGCGGGGACGGTGAAGGAGATGCCGGCGCAAGAAGCCGATCCTTGCGTCGGCGCGGAGGCTCTGGGCGGCGACTTCGCCCCTCGGGCCCCGAGCGACCCGACGGGACGGTCGAAGGGCTACTGCGATTCGTGGCAGAACAGATATACTGTGTCGGCGATGCCTCTCTTCGCGCTCCCAACATCGACACGCGGACAGTGGCGCTTTGCTGGCGTTCACATCGCCATGCTTGCGGTCGCCTTAATCGTCGCGTGGCAGCAAGATGGACCGCCGCCGGAAAGGGCGTTCTGGGCGATCATGAGCTACTTCGTGGAGATTGCCATCGCGGGATTCGTCGAAATCATCGTCGGCATTTCGCGGCGGTCCCGCGGAGACGCATAACCCACCGCTGGAACTGCACCTGCATCCGGTTCGCCGGGCGCAGCGCGGAAGGATAGGACTTATGCCCCTCGGGACTCTCGACTACCTGCCGCGCACGGAATTCGATACCGGGCGATTCGTCGCCCGATATCTTCAGGTGCTGGCGTGGCTCTCGATCGCGTCAATGGTCACTGGGCCGATCTTCTTCCATTCGCTGCACATCGACGTCTCTCCCGTCTTCCTGTTCTGGGCGGCATCTGCGTTGAAGCGGCGAAGTCGGACGGCGCGAAGGTGGGTGCTTGCCCTCGCAGGTCTCACGCTCGGCTTTCTCGTCCTCATGCTCGGATGGGCAATAGTTGCAGGAACTGGCGGGATGACCGTCTCGCTCGGCGCCGGCCGCATTGCGAATCCCGCGTTATGGCAGGTCGCGGCAGTTACCGTTCCGATCGCTTCGGTGGTGGGAGTACCGTTTGCCATTCTGATGTCAAAACGGGCACGCCGGCAATTCTACGAACCCGACGCGACACCGGTTGATGCAGCTGAGGTGGCCGACCGTCTCTCCGAAGTGAGATGACTTTCATTCCGCCCAGCCGCGTGCCCCGCCTGAAATCCGCCCCGTCAGTTTGCAGTCATGCTACGCCGCGTGGAACGGTAGGATGACGGGCGGTGAAACGCGCGGCCCTGATCCTCTTCCATATGGCGGCGGCGCTGCCCGCTCTGAAATTTAACACCCGCCGATTTGATGGGTGCGATCGCAACAAGAACCAGGAACTTCACTTCACAAACTTCACCTCCACCTTGGGCAGCAAGGCTTTGATTTTGACTTGCGTCTCGAGCGGGTAGCCTTGAGGGCGAAGGGCCAGGGTAAGGGATTTGAGATGGGCGAAACCGGAGATCACTGGGAGTCGCTCATCCGGGAGGGCGAGCCTGTCCATGATCAGCGAGTGTAACTGAGTGATGTTTGCAATGATGCTCAGGTCGGCGTCGGTCAGTTTGCTGCCATCGGTGATTGAGAGACTGCGCAGGGAAGGGTAGGCTTTGACGGTCGCGAACGCGTCGCCGGAATGGAAGCCTTCGCCGAGTTGGATCGATTCCAGCGGGAGGTTGGCGAGGTTTTTAAGGGCCGCTGGCGTGGCGTTGTGGGTGCCGAGCTCGAGGCTTTTAAGCTTAGTCAGCTTGGCGAGATGCACGGCTCCGGCGTCGGTGAACTTGGCGTGGGCGAGGCTGATGCTCTCAAGGTTTGGCACGTGGTCGCAGAGTTCCTTAAGACCCTCGTCGTCGATCTGGCTACCGCGATGGCTAACGCGGGTGAGCTTGGTAAAGCCATCGAATTTCGCATACGCCCTGCCGGTGATCTGGGTGCCCACAACTGAGAACTGCACCAGATTCCGCAATCCCGCGAGCTGCTCCATGCCGGCGTCGGTGAGTTTGCCGTTGTTCGTGAACCGCAGCGTCTTGAGGTTCGTGAGCTTGGCGATGTGTGGCATCCAAGCGTCATTGAACTTCGTGGAGATGACGTTGAGCGACTCCAGCCTCGTGATGTGTCCAAGGTGGTCGAAGAAGGCCGCGTCATATGGATCTTCCTTTCGCTGATCGTGCGGCCCTGCATTGGGCACGGCAAGATCGACGAGTTTGAGGCTCTGTCCGTCTTCGGTCTTCTCGACTTTGCCCATCGCCCCTCCGACGGTGCGGATAACGGCCTCGACGTGGGGATCGAGGGCGAGGGCGGTGACGGTGGTGAGGGTGCAGCACAATGCACCGATGAGTGTGACTTTCATATTCATAGTTCTTCGTCTGGGGCGGCACAGGACTTAGTATTTTGGGAAAATGGCCGGGGTTGGGAAGCGCTCCTCAAGGCTGGCCGAACCATCGTTGAGATATTCCTCCCGAGGCACATTGACCAGCGGCCAGTTGCCCGGGCGGACACGGACCGTCCTGCCGCGGCGGATGCCCTCGATGATGAGGTCGGTTTCAAAACGAATCTGGATGCCGCTGCTGCCCAGCGGTGCTTCTCCCGGCGTCTTGATGACGTCCAAGATGGAGCCTCGCGAGGCCATGTGCCCGGGACCGTACGCGCCGTGGGTGTGCTTCAACGTGTTCTCGACCGCATTCATCATGGCTGGGGTGCCTTTTTGGAAATCGCCATAGAGGGACGCGTCCATTCCGCCGAACAGGGTCGCGGTGATGGTCGCACGGCCGAACTTGCCATACTCGACGGCATCAATGCAAGCGGGCATCCAGCGACTGCGGATGAAAGCCTTATGCACCTCGGTCTGGTTATGGGCCGCACGTTGCATCGCGGCGTCGTCGAGCCAGATATCCGAGATGTGAAAGCGGGTGAAGATGCCATCGGGAGTAGGCTTCCAGGTGATGCCCAGCAACACGGACTGGCCGCCGAGGGATTTTTTCCCGCTGGAGGGCCATGCGCCCTCGGCAATCAAATCCTCGATCCCCAGACATTCGCGGCCGCGCCAGATACGGGTGGCAGCGTCGAAGGTCATCTTTTCCTCGCTGGCCTTGCTGTCTCCGCCTTGCTTGGGTTCGCAGCTGGCGATGATCATTCCCTCGCCGCTCTGCAGGTCCACTTCTTTCAGCTTCCAGACCCTGTCTTCGCGCTGGCAGTGACTGGGCTCGTCCTCGAGCAGGAGGACATGGTTCTCGGCGGGTGAGATGCCGGCACCTCGATTGTGGTTGCCGTCCAGGTTCTTGTTGTTGACCGGCAACACCGGCACGGCAGAGGTCTTGGGGTCGGGCGGGAGAAACGCACGGACGTGCAGCACGGTGCCCAGCGGGATGTCCGCAAGATCCGCCGGTGCGCCGTGATAACGCACGATACCGTAGGGAAGCATGGCGAAGGGGTGCGGGTCGTTTCGGAAAAACATCCCCGTCGCTTGGACGCGGATGCTGCCGCGTCGGTTGGCATGATCCACGAAGATCAGCTCGCCCCGGTATGTGTACGCCTTCTCCAAAGGAGGAAACTTCCCGGCCTCGGGCCGGAAGGGCTCTTCGGCGGCAACAGCGGCGTATGAACCAAGAATCAGGAACGCAAACCCAACGGCGAGAAAAAATCGCGTCATAGTGCGATCACCTTGTTGCTGTCGCCAATCTTGTCGGTCTCTACACCCATTCGCTGGGCCATGAACAGCAGCAGATTGCTCATGTGGGCTTCGGAGTTCACGGGGCGGCTGCAAAGCTGATAATGTGCGGTGGTCAGCGCTCCGTCCGCGCCCAGCGCGTAGCCTTGGAATCCTGCGGTCGTCCTGTTGAAATCCAGGTGGCTGCCGTGCTTCAGACCCAAATCCGAGCCGCCGGCGAACACCAGCGGGAGATTGGCGTTGCCGTGGCTGTGGCCGTAGGACATGCCGCTGCCGAACAGCGCCATTGTCGAGCTCAGGAGCGGCTTGCCACTCAGGTCCTTGGTCTCCGAGAGCCGACTCAGGAAGTAGCTGAACTGCTCGATGGCGAACGTGTCATAATTCGTGAGTTTCTCGATGTAGCCTTGATCGCCTCCGTGGTGGCTCAGTTGATGGCGCGACTCGGTGATGCCAATTTCAGGAATGGAAAAGGCGTCCCCCTCGCCGCCGAGGCTAAAGGTTGCCACGCGTGTCACATCTGTCTGGAAGGCGAGCACCATGAGGTCGTAGACCGTACGGAAATAGTCGCCCGCCATGGTGGCGGCGATGTCACGGTTGGTGCGTTTGCGATCAGCCGCCGAGACGGCAGGCAACGGCGTGTCGAGCCAGGTGTCGGCCCGTCGCGTGCGGATCTCCGCCTCGCGGACGGAGGTGAGGTACTGGTCCATGCGTCCTTTGTCCGCCGCGCCCATTTTCTGCTCGAGCTGGCGTACTTCCGCGAGGTTGGCGTCCAGGACGCTTGCCTTATGGCGCAAGGCCTTTCGCTGGGCCGCGATACCCCCTTTCGGCTGCTCGAAAAGAGACGCGAAGATCTCGCTGCACCGACGCATGGCCGGCAGTTGCACTCCGTCCGCGGTCCAGGCGAGGGAACCCTGCGTGAGGGCGACTTCCATCGAAGGGAAGCGGGTGTACTTAGCGGTGATCTCGGCCATCTTCTGGTCCACCGAGACGGTGTTGCGGTCCGAAGGCCCGAGCTTTCCGCCAGTCAACCACACGGAGATGCAATTATGGTGATGGCTGAGGGCTCCGGGGTGATGCAGCCCGCTAATGGGCGTGATCACCTCCCGGTGCTTCTCCAAAGGCTTTAGCGACCGGGAAAACTGGTAGTCCTTGCCCGGCGAGGTGATCTGGTAATTCAGTGAATGGACACCGTTTGCGAGGTAGATGAAGGCGCTGCGGCGGGGCGTGGCCATGGCGCTTTCCGCCGCCTGAAGCGGGACCATGCATTCCAGGAACGGAAGCGCGATACAGCTGCCTAAAGCACGAAGCACGTGCCGACGGTTGATCAGCCAGGATTGTGTGAGAAACTGACTCATTGAGATTCCTCGCGTAGAAGGACTTCAGCGTTTGCGCATCAGGTTGGACAGGGCCACGGCGCGGACGATGTCCTTAATCTGGTAGTGGTTTTTCTTTGCTTCAGCCTCGATGGCCGCGATATCGTCCTGGTCATCAAAGGTGAGCACCCGGCGCAGCGCGTAGGTGCAAAGATGCTCAATGAAGGCCCGTGCGACCTTGTCGCGGTCTTCCAGAAGCAATCGTTTGAAATCGTTGGCATCCTTGAATGCGCGTCCGTCGGGCATAGTCCCGGCGGGATTAATCAAGGGGTCCTCACCGACGCCCGCCGCAACCTTTTCCCGGGTGCGCCACTGGCCGATGGCGTCGTAATTGTCCCAGGCAAGTCCCAGCGGGTCGATCTTTGCGTGGCATGCGGCGCAGTTCGCATTTTCGCGGTGCGCTTCCAGCTTTTGGCGAAGCGTCGCCTTGGGGCTTTTGGGCGGATTGGGTTCGATGGCGGGGACGTTCGCCGGCGGTGGTGGCGGCGTTTTACCGAGGATCGCATCGCTGACCCAAACGCCACGATGCACCGGGCGGTGCCGAGTTCCATCTGAGGTCAGTCCAAGCACAGCGCCCATCGTGAGCAGACCGCCGCGATGATCCTGGGGCTGCAGCGAGACGCGCTGGAAGCCGCTCGTCTTTGGCTCCGGCAGTCCGTAGAAATTGCAAAGCCGGGCGTTGACCATCGTCCAGTCGGAATCGATAAACGAATCCACGGGCAGGTTCTTCGCGAACATCTCGCGGAAAAATTCCACCGGCTCGGCTCGCATGCTCGCCTCGAGCCACTCGTCGTAGGTCGGGTAAAGCTTCTTATCCGGCGGGAACGTGCCCACGCGGTGCAATTGCAGCCACTGCCGCGAGAAATCATCAATGAATCGGTTGATCCGGCTGTCCGCCAGCATCCGGTCTACCTGGCGATTCAACCCCTCGCCATGCAGCGTGCCGTTTTTGGCCCCTTCGAAAAGGCCGTCGTCCGGCATTGAGCTCCAGAGGAAATAGGACAGTCGCGAGGCGAGTTCCCAGTCCGTGAGCCGTTCGCGCGTCACCGGGTCGCCCTCAACGAGGTAGATGAAGTTTCTGGAGGTCAGCACGCCAAGCATCGCGGTGCGATAGGCGGCGGCCATCTTTTCGCCCCCATCGCGCTGGTCGAGGTACGTTTGCAAAAACTCCCCCAACTCCTCTTTGTTCACCGGCCGACGCCAGGCGTGTTGGGCAAAGCCTTGGAGATGCTCCGCGACCACCTCGGGCGTCGCTTCATCGGGAGGCAGCAGATCCTTTCGCCGCGACTTTTCCTCGTCCGACACCAGCGGTCCATCCCACTCGATCCAATCGAGCAGCACCGTGGAGAAGATCCCATTCCCCTTGTCATCGAACATCTGCGGGGCGTTGGGGTTCAGCAACCGGGTTTCGCTGCTGTGCGTGAAAATGTAACCGCCTCGGCTGCCCAGCGCGCCGCGGAAGGCCGCGCCTTGTCGTCTGTCTACACGATCGGTGGCCACCACGCAGAAGTTCAGCGTCACCGGCATTTCGAGAAAGACCTCGAATTCATAAATCTGCGGGGAATCCTCCGGTGCCGTGACGTCAAACTCGATGAGGCCTGCGACCGTTTCCTCGCTTGTCTGCTTGCCAATGCTCAGATGCGCCGGCTGGCCGCCGGGCGGTCGGACACCGCTGGCCTGGAGGCGGACCTTGTAAAGCCCACTGTGCTCAGGACCGGTCTTTCCGAACCAATTGGGCGAGAGCGCGTTTTGCACAGTACCGGGGAACAGGAGATAACGCAGCGGCCGCTTGATGCCGAAGCGGTCCAACGCCGCCTGCTGGTCCTTCCCACCGTTGTAACGCAACTCTGCCGCGGTCTTGAGAGCTTTGCGAGCCTCTCCGAACGTGGCCGGGAATGCGCGGTCCAGCGCGAGTTCCGCGGCCCGGTAATAACGATCCACATGCGACGGCGAGAGCGAAAGCTCAGACCCAATACGCTCAAACCCGTGCCACAGCGTGTCCTCGATAAGCTCCCCCGGCTTGGTGGGATCATATCGCACGCCGAGCAGGTCATAGACGGTGTTTTGATACTCTTTGCGGCTCAACCGATAATGCGCCACCGCCGGTCGCGCCGCCATCCGCGCCGCCCGACCCTCTTTAATCAACGAGTCGAGACTCGTGACGAATCCCGCGATCTCCTCCTGCGTCGGCTGCTTCTCCTTTTTTGGGGGCATCTCGCCGCTGTTGACCCTTTCAATTGCCTCCGCCCATTGATGCGCGTCCACGCCCAGTGTGAAGTCGCGAGAGAGCTGGTCGAACCGCAAATCTCCTTTTTCCTTTTCCGGCCCATGACAGCGGATGCAATGCGTCTGCAGAAAGACTTCAAACGGTTCCGCTGCGCGCGCGAAACCAGCGATGCCGAGGCTGGCGACAAGGAGCAGGCTGGAAAGTAACAAATCTCGATAACCGAACGTGGTCGTGGCCGGTGTTGCCGGCCGATATGGCTGCCTAGGCGACTTCATGGACGCTTTCCCTTAAGTCTCGTTTTACCTGTTCACTTCAATATGCATCTACGGATTCGAGCCGCTGGTGTTGCTCCTACATCTCTTCGAGGATCGTCGTTGCGTCGCCAAACGCTGTTGGATGCACGTCCATCTTGTCCATCATCGACATGAATAACCGGAAAAGCTGGCGATTGGGCTTGTCCTAATTATCGAGGACAGGGCCATCTTTGATTCGGACGCCGGCGCCACCGAGGACGAGGATGGGGAGTTGCTCGTTATCGTGCTTCGCCCCGGCCATCATGCTGAAACAATGCAGTAGCATCGTATTGTCGAGCAGAGAACCGCTGGTCCGGCGTATGGGGCCGTGGGCAATCGCAAGCAATCAAGGCACAATGACGACCCTCACTCGCGAACAGTTAAACGCCCGCCTCCGTAACGGGCACCACCTGGAACGCCGGTCAGATGGTGGCATGTGGGTCCAACTTCGCGACGAACTGGTGCCCAAGGAGTTGTTCGCCGGAATGTTGGACGATCGACTAATCGAGGAGGTCGAGCCAGGCCAGTGGGCGCTATCGGAGAAGGGCCGGCGGCGGATTAAACGACCGCCGTCCATCTACTGACCTATCCCCCTTCCCCCTCGACCGTCCTCAGCAGCAGCCCGAAGGTGCCCCCGAGACATTCAGCCGTGGATAGGCGAAGCGATCTGGCTTGCTCATAGCTCACTGAAGGTCATGGCGCCCCTTACCTCGGGATGACCGGACGCCCGGTGCCCCTTGGAATAATTTGATTTGTCCGCATCCAGTCGAGACCTGCCCGCCAGCTGGTCAGCGGGATCTTCTTCTTGGACGGGTGCCAGTTCTCGCGGGCCTCGCGGACGATCGCGTCGTCGCCGGGCCGCTGGCCGGCAAGAAGCAGGTCGTTCCAGGCGGCGTAGAGGGTGGCGATGATCTCGCACTCTTTGGTTGGCTTGTCGCGCAGCAGGTTTACCAGCCGCTGGACGTCGGGGAGCTTGTCGCCGAAAGCGCGGCGCTGTTCATTGGCGGCGGCGGCCAGGCGGGGGCCGGGGCGGTAGTCGTAGCCGTAGCCGTCGGGGTTGTCGTGGACGGTGAACCAGCCTTGGGCGGCGCCGGCCGCGAAGCGCTCGGCTTCGAGGAGGGCTCGGAAGTCGTTCGGACCGCGCTCGTCGCGGATGGGCTTGCGCCGTAGTTCGACGCCGCAGTGGTATTCGAGTAGGTGGTTGAGCTTTTCGAGCTTCGTACGGTGGAAGTGGGAATCGGTCTTGAACTCGTGGACCAGGAATGCGGCTACGCGGGCGCGGCGGCGGACAAGGTCGGATTCGCGGTAATGGGCGGACATGCCCGGGAGGAAGCCGTCGGCCTTGCGGGCGTCGGGGGTCGCGGCCGGCGAAGCCGGTTCGGACGGCTGCGCCGGGTCGAAGCCCATCACGCACTGGGCCACCGCCGCTTCGAGGAGCTTTTCGCCCTTGGCCCGGGCGGCGGCGAGTTGGGCTTCCAACTGGTCAACGAGGGCCGTCAACTCGTCCACCTTGGCGACGATGCGGCGCTGTTCGGCGAGTGAACACATCGGAACGGGGACATTTAGGATTCTCTTAGGGGAAGTGTGCCTCACCTTCATTCCAGTGCAGGTTCTCGACAACTCGTTCCTAAAGAAGGTGCAGTTGAAGAACCAGAAGAAGAAGCCGGGCAAAGTGAAGTCCGAGAAGAAATTGAGCTTGCCAAGGCGTTGGTTGTGAATATACGTCGTGCCGTCATCTGGTATGAAGGCGGGACTTCCAAGCAACCCTGCCGCCTGCTCGGTCATTGGAATAATTAGGTCGCCCGGCTTGAAAATGAAATCAGGATCGACCGCACCGCGGTAATACTTCGTCTTTGGGCCTCGATACCGAAAGCCTCCCTTTTCATGGAAGTTTCCGGGAGTCGTCAAAACAAAGGGCGCGGCCTCGCTTGTGAAATTCTCACTACTGAAGGCGAAGCCGTGCTTGATGCTCGCGATGTCACCTAGGCGAGCCCACTTCCAAGACGGCGGTAGTGGGAATGGTCTCTCATCTTCTTCGACCGGGCTCGGCGAGACCGCAATTTCGCCTTCAACTCCCTTCCGTTTCTCCACTGCAATTTCCCGGAGCAGCGCCTCGGCGGAATCATCAGTGGCGTCTTGAGCAACGAGTTTGCCACGGACGGCGAGGGTGATGATGGAGTTGCGGAGTTGGGCAGGTGGGATGGCAAAGGAGGAATGGACGAGGAGTTCTAGATTCGCTCGGGTCGGTGCGTCCGCAAAGCGGGCGAGGGCGGCGCGGGAGAGGGCGGCGTGGCGGGTGTCACGCTCCTGCTGCTGGGCCGCTAGGGCGTCGCACAACGCCATCAACTCTTCCACCCTTCGCCACGATCCGCTTCTGCTCGGCGAGCGGAGGGAGAGGAATCGGCAAGAGGCCCAAATTACTCCGCGAGATTCGGCTTCGAGTGGTACCAGTTGCCTGGGCTAAGACCATTCTTCTGAATGTGGGCGCGTTGATCGCGTGGACCAGGAAATCCGAATCGAAGAATGCTTCGTTGGGCCGGAGAATACACACGTCGACAACCGTCACTGCCCGCTTCGGGTCGCCCGGGAACTTGCAGCAGCGGCCGAGCGGATCGGGCATTCGAGCGATCAAGATGTCGCCGGTTTCCAAGTACGAGCAGTTTAGCCGCGTCGCCACCTCGGTAGTCATGAAGCGAGAGGATCGATTGCGATACTGACCTCTAAACCATTCACGCCGCGCCCGGGCTCGTCGAGTAACTCCCTAAGCGATAACGACAAGGCAATGATCGCACTTTCCAAACTCGGATCGTGGCGGATCGATGAGTATCACTCGTGGGTTAAAGTTGGAATGACCCTGCATTCGGTCGATTCCAGCTCAACGATGTGCTCAACATGGGATCAATGGAGCTCGCACAGTCAAAAGTACGTTGCCGGCGAATGCGCCCGCCGCTGGTCGTCGTACGGGGAGCGCGCCAAGGCGATCAAGCTGGGGACGCTGATCAAGTGGGCTCAGGAGGATGCCGGCGTCAAGGACATCTTCACCGACCCGACCGCGAACGACCGCCAACGTGCAAAGGATCAAGCCCGAGCGGCAGTAGAAGACGATGAAGACGTGGTTAATCCGGCCGACGAGGAACAGTCGCCTAAGGTCGTGGCGCTGGGGGAGTGCGACCCAAACACGGGGCGCGTCGTATTGAATCCGAGACGCACGCTCCCAACCGCAGAAGCATTTACCCGCGATCACTACTCACACCCGCTGGGGCGGACGATCCACTATTACGCCAGCTTGCCGTTCGCCTGGAACGGAAACCGTTATGTGGAAACGGAGGACGCGGCGTTGCGCCACCAGCTTCAAAGTTATCTCCACCACGCGCTGCGTTATATCAAGAAAGCCGATGAGATGGAGTTGGTCGATTTCGAGTCAAACCCGACCACCGTTAAGGCCGCCTTGGACTCGACCCACGACCTTACCCACCTACCGGCGCACCTGACGCCGCCATTTTTTCTCAACAGGAAGCACCCCGACCTTGACCCCCATGATCTGCTCGCCTTCCCCTCAGGCCTGCTCCACCTCCCGACGCGAAAGATACTGTCACCGGACCCCAACCTCTTTAACATTAACGCGATCGATTTCGATTACGACCCTAATGCGCCCCAACCCGAGCGATTCATCGATTTCCTTGGCGAGCTCTGGGAGGACGATTTCGACTCAGTTCAAACTCTGCAAGAGTGGTTTGGCTACGTCCTCACCGCAGACACCCGGCTCCAAAAGATGCTTATGCTTGTCGGGCCCAAGCGGAGTGGAAAAGGGACGCTCGGACGAGTCTTGCGCCGGCTCATTGGGGAGGGAAACGTCTGCGGTCCCACAACAAGCAGCCTGGCGGAAACATTCGGACTTCAAGCACTCATCGGCAAATCGTTGGCCATGGTCTCTGACGCACGTTTCAGCGGTGAGCACGCCTCGACGGTCATCGAACGCTTGCTCTGCATCAGCGGCGAGGATTCGCTCACTATCGATAGGAAGTTCCTCCCCAGCATCACCATGAAACTGCTGACCCGCATGATGTTCCTCACCAACGAGCTGCCCAGGATGAATGACGCCAGCGGCGCGCTGGCCGGCAGGTTTATCATCCTGAAGCTGACCCGCTCCCTTTACGATAGGGAGGATCCGAACCTCACCGACACTTTGATGGGAGAGCTGCCGGGAATCCTGCTGTGGGCCTTGGACCGCTACCGGCGCCTGAACACCCGTGGGTATTTTGTACAACCTAAGAGTGGTGCGCAGGCTGTGGAAGAGATGCTCGACCTAGCCTCCCCAGTCGCCGCGTTTGTCCGCGAGTGGTGCAAGATAGGAAATGACTTGAAAACTCCAACCGATGACCTTTTCGAGGCTTGGCTCCTCGCCTGCAAAGAGCAAGGCGCACGACCGACGGACAAGCCGGCCTTCGGACGCGACCTTCGCGCCGCCTTTCCGGCGCTCTCGGTCGTCGAATGTCGCGAGGGGGGACGGCACCGGCGCTACCAAGGAATCGGCCTCACCCTCGCCGCTGAAGAGTCCGTAAAGGTGGCGCGGAACGCCAAGTACGATCGCGAGCGAACGTATGGATGAGCAACCGACACAGGCATACTTCTCGCGACGCAGGTTCGACAGAGCCATGACGCAGGCAGTCGCGAACGGACATCCCACTATGTCGCAAGGAGTTATCTGTGCTGACACAGGTGACGCAGGCAATTCCCAATCCAATTCGCACGCGCGCGCTTGTTGGGTCGGCGCAAGTACACATGCAGGTAGAGCGCATCGCCCGCAGACTCACGCAGGGAGCACAGTTGGCACGCAATGAGGAAATGCCCGCGTCACCTGCGTCAGGTGGGGCGATTCCGGCCGAGGTAATCTGTATGAGATTTATCCCTCGCGTGGTGACGACGGCGATGCCGTGAATGCGGGCGGCCGAATTCGTGATCGTGTACAATGTGCTTAACGTGGCGCCGATATCAGGTCGGCGAGTCTGAGAAAGAGAAAAGACCTATGGCGAGCATTTCAAGAGACAAGAACACGCGGCTCGTGCGAATCCTCGTCATTGGTTCGGACGGAAAGCGCCGCGCGATCCGCGTCGGCAAGCTGACCGCGAAACAAGCCGAGGGGATCAAGGTCAAGGTCGAAGCGCTGGTTCACACGTCAATCACCCGCCAAGCCCCCGACGCTGAGGTCTCTCACTGGCTCACTGACGTGGACGATGTCCTTTACAACAAGCTTGCGGCTGCGGGGCTGGTCGAGGCACGCGGGAGCACCACATTGGACGGTTGGCTTAAGACGCTCCTGGACGAGAAACGACTGGAGCTGAAAGCCGCATCCATCGTGAAACTCGAACAGACCAAGGTCAAGCTGCTCGCGAAGATTCAGGGCGCTACTCCCCTACGGAGCATTACCCCGGGCACGGCCTCTGCATGGCGCTCGGGTCTGATCGGCGATGGTCTGAGCGAGGCGAGCGTGAAGATCCACGTCGGCAACGCCAAGACCATCTTCGCCGAAGCGTTGACCCGCCGACTAGTTGTGGACAATCCGTTCGGCCACCTGGTGGGGGGCAATACGCCGTCCCAGAACACCCGATTCGTCACGGCAGCCGAGTCGCTCGCGATATTCGACGCCTGCCCGGATTCGGAGACCAAGCTGATCTTCGGCCTGGCAAGGCTCGCGGGCCTTCGCACGCCGTCCGAAACCCACCTGCTGACGTGGGCGGACGTCGATTGGAAGCGCGGACGGCTGCACGTCCGGAGTCCGAAGACCGAGCGTCACGCCGGCCACGAAACGCGCGTGGTGCCCATCACGCCGCAACTCATGCAGATACTTCAGGATCATTATGAGCAGGCCGCGGAGGGAGAATCCAAACTGGTCACGCTGCGCGGCGGCGCCCTTGTCCGTCGGTTCCAAAGGATCATCAAGGCCGCGGGGATCGCGGTGTGGGCGGATCTCTTTCAAACACTGCGGCGGTCGTGCGAAAAGGCATGGGCGATGCAGTTCCCGCAATACGCAGTCAGCCGGTGGATCGGCCATTCAATCGCAATCAGCGGTCGGCACTACGCGAATGCGGTCCCCGATGAACTCTTCGACAAGGCGGCGATGACGACGACGGAGGCGGCGCAGAATCCGGCGCAGCAAGCGTCGGAAACGGTCGGCACCGGCCCGCAATCAGCAACCGCCGATAATCCTGAAAACGCAAAAACCCCTGCGATTGCAGGGGTTTGCGTGACAATGCGACCCGGTGCCGAAGCACCCGTACTGGAGGCGAGGGGAATCCCTGCCTGCGGCGGGAAAACTCGACTTTCGCGAGAATACCGCGTTTTTCCATTGTGGGCGTTCCGTGGATTGGAACCTATCGGAACCCCAGATTGGAACCTAATCAAACAAGGAAGGACCAGTGGGAGCAGATTCTCAAGGGGTTCGAATCCCCTTGGTGGTACTGAAAAACCCGCTTTTTAGCGGGTTTTTTCATGGCAAGAAATAATTAAGTACAGGATTTAGTACACCCTTCCCTGCGGCCCCCGCCTTAGCCCCCCAAGTTGTTTCGCGGATACTTTAGAAGCCGCTTGCGGGAGCCGAAGCTATTTGTTAGCATCATGTTCGGATACGGAATCATCCGTAATTGGCTCGTGCGAGCGAACTTCTTCGCGGGCATGTAGACGTCCGCTATCATCTCGATCCACCCAGCCTAAAAAGGGGTATCGGACGATGGGAAAGAAACCGGCATCGAAGTTCGACGCGTTCGACCTCGCGATTCGGCAGATGAGTATCCAGCAGTTGAAGAAGATCGGCGTGCTCTACCAAAAGAGCCTCACGGGGTGCGAAACGCGCGAGGACTACGCTAACCGCCTCGGCTTTGCCATGAAGCCAGCCGAGCGGATCAAGGCCATGCGGGACGTGCCTACTGACGGCCATGGAGCGACGGCGCATCCCGGTCAGCATCGCGGTCATGATCGCAGAGACCAAGGAAGAGGACGTCCAGCGGGCGATGACAGAGGCGTATGACAAAGGTGAGTTGAAGGGTCGGACACTGATCGCGGCCGGCCGGCTGGTCGAGCGGCGGCTTACCCGGGGCAAGTCCGGCCGTGGCGGCGTCCGGGGCGACGAGACCGTCACGGTCGCGACGCTCGTCAAGGCATACAAGCGGGAGGCGGCGCGCCAGCGCATGTTGGTCGATGCCGCCCGCCTCTGCGAGACGAGGCTGCGATTCGTCGTATCAGCAGTGCGTCGTCTGCGGTCGGACGATGGTTTCGTAAACCTGGCCAGGGCCGAGGGCCTGCTGACCCTCCCCCAGTACCTTGCGGAACAGACGAACGGGAACAGCGCTAAGCTGGAGGCCGGCCATGGCTAAGGTCGAGCGCGTTCGACGACGAATTGATGGTGCTGCCGCTTGCCAAGCTCCTGCCGATGCGGAAGATTGCCGTCGCCATTCAGGAAAGTGAGAAGTACCTGACCATAAAGGCGTCGCTTCGCACGGTCGGCCTGATCGAGCCTCTGGTCGTGTTCCCGCAGAAGGGCCGCTCCGACCAATACCTGCTGCTCGACGGCGCGATCCGGTTAGACATCCTGCGGGGGCTGGGCGTCACCGAGGCATTGTGCTTGGTGGCGACCGAAGACGAGACGTATACGTACAACCACAAAGTCAACCAGGTGTCGCCGATCCAGGAGCACTTTATGGTGTTGCGGGCGATCGCCAAGGGGGTACCGGAGGAGGCGATCGCGGCGACGCTGAACGTCGACGTGGCGGCGATCCGCCGCAAACGCGACCTGCTTGTCGGAGTTTGTCCCGAGGCGATTGCCCTCCTTAAGGACAAGCGCGTATCGCCGGCGACGCTGCGGGAAATCAAGCGCGTTATTCCACTCCGACAACTCGAGATGGCTGAGCTGATGGCGGCGGCCAATGACTATTCCGCCTCGTACGCGAAGTGCCTCTACGCGATGACCGCCGACGGTCAGCGGCTGGCGTCCGAGCGGCCGGTCGACGCGGCACATGGCCTGCCCGCCGAGGACGTCGCGCGCATGCGGCGTGAAACCGAGAACGCCCGGCGCGACTATAAGGTGATCGAGGTCACTCATGGCGACAACGTCCTTCATCTGCTGGTCGCCGTCGGATACATCAAGAAGCTCTTGGCCAACGCCCGCGTCGTCCGTTTTCTAACGCAACATCACGCAGACGTGGGCGGCGAGTTTCGTAAGCTGGTCGACGCGCCCGACCTCGACATCGCCGCGGCCCCGTCATGAAAAAGTAATCCGACGGCAAGCCTGCCTACACTTCGATCGCAGAAATCGATTAATCGCAAAAGCTTACGACCGCTCGTGATCGAAAATCTTCCTGAAATATCTGGTCTATCTTTGGACGGTCTCCGAAGACTCTGATAGATCCTGACCCGATCAAACGAAACAACTGTCCCTCTAGGACAGGTCACAGGGTGTCTCACGAGGTCAGGCGTGAGACACTCTTTTTTTGATCGAAATGGCAAAATCGGCAAACATCCCGACCCTCACGAAAAAGGACGTCCGGCCCCTGCGCCAGGCGATTCTGGGCAAGGACCACCGGAGCAGATGTCTCCCGAACGCTCTCCGGGACGTTGGGGATGTGGTCGAGGTCGAACGGACAAAGGAGGACGACGTCGAGGGGAATGGGGCGAGCGATCCAGGTCTCCGCTAGCCTCACAAAATGGTGGTCGTCGTCGGTGCCGTCGTAGACGATTGCGACCCGATCAAACTGCTTGCCGCCCGGCAGGTCGTAGAGCGGATTGTCGGGGTCGGCATTAGCGTAAAAGGTGTCAGCTTTGATGGTGCGGGGTAGTCGGTCGGTTGTGGGACGGTTCTGGGCTCTGTTGTCCATGCCAACAACGCTACAGGTCACAGCACCCATTGCAACTTATCTCAGATTACTGGCGGTGCCATGCGCGGGAGTCACCTCGAGGGATCGCATAATGTTCCTTCGGGCGTTTGAGGCTATCCCTACCGATCGGCTACTTCCAGGTGCTGGTGAGAGGGTCCCCTCGGCTACAAGTGAAAACAGTTCGGTAGCTGGTCATGTGCACCACTCCGCCAGCAAAGGACTCAGATAGGTACAAGCCGAATGGGACAGAGCGTCAATTCACCAGTCTAAGCAGGATATACGAGACAGAATATAGAGTTACGTGCAAAACACCTGGTGTCGATGTCCGGGTTAGGCGATTTCACATCATCCACAGGGGGCCACATACCAGTCTCCCCTGAACATCCACAACATTTGAGGCCGCCGAAAGATACACGGCTCCTTATGTTCCAGAATCGCCGCACTCGGCCTACTGCTAGTCTAGAAATGTCGCTTCCTGACATTGGTGACAACATGTCATGGCGAAACCGATTCGTTGTGAGCGAATAATTCGATGAACAGTCACACGAGGAGGACGCTCATGTATCAGACGCGGCGGAACCAACCGGCAGGTGCAGGCATTGAATGCAGAATGACCAAGATTCCGCACGCGGCGGCGCTGCTCAGTGTGTCGGTGCGAACTTTGCAGCGCATGATTGCGATGGGCCGCACTCCCCGGCCCATTGTGGTGGGCACCCGTGGCGTGCGATTTAACAGTGAGGAATTGGACTCTTGGATAGAAGCGGGCGCGCCACAACGAGAGGTATGGGAAGAGATTTGGGCCGGGCGTCAGGCATTACGATTTCGATGCAATTGCGGGCGGAAGTGGTCGCCGGGAACCTTATGGCGATGCGTCGCACGCTTCTTAGACGGCATGGATCGCGACGACAATGACAACGCCGGCGATGATCAGGACAGTCGAGCCGTTGGTGCATAACTCTGAGGCCGACGGCTCATTCCTTTTATTGTGCTGCGCGTTCCCGCCCCACGCGACCCGTCCATCGACGTTCATGGCACCGTCCTCGACCACCGCAGCCGTCGGGCCGTCGGGCCGTCGTCGCCGGTTTTGATCTCCCACACCTTCGCGCGCCAGCCGCCACGTCGAACTCGCAGGACTCGTGTGACCCGTAGCCGTCGCCAAGCGGAGCGCATGGATCGCGTTGACGCAGGTGTACGCTCCGATCTCAGCCCCCCCTGCTCTGCGCCAGCAAAATCATCCGCGCCCATGCCGAGGTATCCAACGATTTGGCCTTTGCCGCCTTATCCACCTCGCGCCGCTCGCCCGCGGTCAGGCGAATCCGGAGCACGTTGTCCCTACGTTCGTTATCAATTTTTGTCGGCCGTCCTGTCATTTAAGCAAGTGTAATCATTGGACATCACAATCCAAAATGCGCAGTTGCAATGTAGACTCTTTGTAGCTACAATAAGCCTTGACCCTTGCGGTGTTGCGAGGGTCGAAACAATGCCTTTTTATGAACAAGAGGATCGGCAATGGATGTAGTTAAGCGGGAAACAAAGACACAAGTTCAAAAGGTCGAGCAGCGGCGGTCGCACGCTGCAGCCACTCTACGGCGGTCAAACGAAAAACTGGTCAAGCTATTAGCGGACCGACAGTTAACGGGGGACGAAGAGTACGGTAACTTGAAGCGTCGAACGGTCGAGATCCGCGGCGACCTGCATGGTATTCGGCTGAACCTCACCAAAAAGGGCGGAAAGTTTCGGCGGCTGCTGCAGGAGGTGGCAGGACTCGCGGACACACTCGAATCGCTGCACAGCGAGGAAAACCACCTGGTCATGCAGTTGGAGCGGTCGTTGGCGGCGATCGAAGTTAAGCAGGTCCTCGCTCGGGGGGAGGCAGCCCGAACCCTTTGACACATATTGCGCAGTTGGCAACAGACGGCGGCAATTGCGACGGTCAGGTCAGCTGCAGGATCGCTTATGAGAATGACCGTTCTCGAAAGTGACAGGAGCGATTTCAGCCGATGGAGCAAGATCAGGACAGCAACTTGGTTTCGCGGGATGTCGCGGGGGAGCCGCCCTCCCTGCCATGCAAGCACGTCGACCTCCATCCCGCCGCGGTTTACCTCGCCGGCCTGGCCCCCGGCTCACGTCGTGCCATGGGCCAGTCGCTCGGCGTGATCGCATCAGTGGCCACCGGCGGAAGGTGGAAAGAGGTCAAAGGCCGACAGCAGCTGGTGGGCGGCCGCTGTGACATGCTGACGCTGCCTTGGCCACAACTCCGGTACTCACATACCGCGGCAATCCGGGCGACCTTGGCGAATCAGTTCAAAGCGAGCACCGCGAACAAGATATTGTCGGCCCTCCGCGGAATCCTCCGGGAGTGCTGGCGACTGGGGCTGATGAACGCAGAGGCACTTCACCAGTCGACCGACCTGCGCGGCGTTCGCGGCACGACTGCGCCCCGCGGACGCGCGCTCAATCAAGATGAGCTCTCCTCGATCTTCGCAGCATGTCAGTTGGACACGACCCCGGCTGGACGCCGCGACACAGCGGTGCTGGCGCTGCTCTACGGCGCTGGATTGCGCAGGGCCGAAGCCGTTGCCCTGGACGTCGATGATACCAATCTTGTCGCTGGCGAGTTGCGAGTATGTGGCAAGGGAAACAAGGAGAGGCTGGTGCCAATCGCCGACGGCGCGAACGATGCATTGGCAACTTGGCTCAACGTTCGAGGCCCAAAGCCAGGTCCCCTCTTGCTCCCTGTTAGCAAGGTGGGCCGACTGTCGGAACGTCGCATGACCGGCCAAGCCGTTCTTGGCATCATCCGCAAGCGTGCAACGGAGGCTAAGGTACCGCCCTTCTCGCCGCACGATTTGAGACGCAGCTTTGGTACTCATCTACTCGAGGCAGGCGCTGACGTGTTCTCCGTGCAGCAACTGATGGGACATTCGAGCGTCCAAACAACCCTGAGATATGATCGCCGGAATGAGAACGCAAAGCGGCGGGCTGTCCGGTTACTAAAACTGCCCACACGAACGCCCTGATTCCTCGGCTCGATGGAATGCTGCTGCCCCGCAGGCGATCAAAAAACGATGTTGGATCATGGCATTGGGAAATTCGAACAAAGCTGATGGGGATTTCATCCAATTCTCGCAGGTGCCGCGGACAATTGAGCCAATGGCCAAACCAATCCTGCAGTTTCGGCGCATCGGACGTGCCTGCGTTAAATAGATGTGAATCATCACAACTGCATCGTCGTCAACACAGGCCGTTCGAAAAAGGTCCGCGATGGACAGGCTATACTGGGTCTGGCCACACCCGGGGGGGGTGTTTTGGGCAATGAAGCAAGGACTTGTCGGCAGATGACGGGGGCTGGTGGCGAGGTACGGGTCACGAATCGGCGGCAGCCGCGCCGCTCTCCACCCGGGGGGGCATCCATCAATACAAATGGCCCGCACGTCAGTGGCCACGAGATTTCAAAAAAAAATTACCGCGCCAAGGCCCGGTTTTGATTTCAGGGATTGGCGCTCGCGGCCAGACCTACTCATTGTGATAGTGCTAATGGCCTATCGCGGCCCGAAGGTCATGTCGTACAAGCGCCCGTATACGGGCTGGCAGACGGGGTGACGCGGATCTGGATCATCGCGAGGCCGACCGCAGCGCCACGAGTATCCTGCTTCCGGACAAATAGCGAGCCTCCAGGCCTTCAGTGGAAATCGTAACCTCGTATTCGCCCGATTGTGTCGAGGACGTGCGCGAGAGCTTGGACCAATTCGTCCGCGGTGATGATCGGGTCGTGCCTGTGGGGTCATCCCGTTCGCCAGCTTATCAGCCATCCGCGTAGAAGCACTCTTTGGGACTCGAAAGTGCGGATTTGGTCCGCGGAGCTCGAATACGGTGTGGCTGGTTTTTCGCTGGACGCACCCGCGCACCCTCCCGTACATTATGTCGCTCCCATTCCACGACAAGCGGTCAGCAAAGGAAGGGTTTGGATGAGACATGGACGACCCTCGAATCGATGGAGGCAAGAATCGCCATCCCTGGAATCCCTTGAGCTTCGCCTCCTGCTGACGCAGACTCCGCTCGCAATCACCGCGCCACGCGACGCCGTGTTCGACCCCTCCCGCGGCCTGCTCTACGTCACCACCGGTTCGGGTAGCGTTGGGCGATACGACCTCGCGACCGGCACGTTCCTCGCTCCCTGGGCCGTCGGCACGTCCCTCAACGGCGCCGACATCACGCCCGACGGCTCCGCGCTTTACGTCGCCGAAGGACAGCAGACTGCCGATTCAAAGTGCGTCGTTCACAAGGTGGACCTCGCCACCGGGCACGTGACCGACCTCACCTTCGCCCACGTTGATGCGTACGAGCAGGGAACGTCGGACGTCGCCATCGCCGCGGACGGCAACGCCTACGTCACCATTGATTGGTACTCGTCCTACCACACCGGATCGCTCGCCGTGATCGACATGGCCAGCGGCGTCGTGACCCGCAGTAATCGTCTCTTCGACGAGTATCACACCGACATCGCCCGCAGCGCCGACCGCACCCGTCTGGCGGTCGGCCGGCCCTCCGCGGGCGTTCGCGTGTTCAACGTGCTGACCCAGACCGTCACCGCGAACGGTTACGGCTCGTATCAGGCGAGCTACAACGGCGAAGCGTCGGTCAGTCGCGATGGCCGACTCATCGCCACGCCCGCGCTGAACTTCGGAATGTCGATCGTCACCGACACTGGGGCGCCAATCATTAACTTGGCACCCGAATTGGGCATCTCCGCCTTCGACCCGGCCCGCGACCGTTTCTACGTCGCGTTGAGCACCGGGGTGACCGCGTACGACACGAACACTTGGAAGAGCATTTACACCGTCCCCGCCCGGATCCTGGGTGGCGGTTACTCCCCAATCGGCCGGATGACCGTAGACGCCGGGGGCACACGCCTGGCCGTCGTCTCCCCCTCGGACAACCAGGTCGAGCTGATCGACCTTCCCGTGCCCGACGGGGTCGCTGCCAAGTTGGAGATGGCGGGTTACCCGCCGCTCGCGATCACCGGACGGCCCGAGACCTTCACCGTCACGGTCCGCGATGCCGCTGGCAACGTCGCCACGGGCTACCGCGGTACCGTGTCCTTCGGCACCGCCGACGTCGCCGCCACGCTTCCGGCCCCGTACACGTTCACGGCCCAGGACGCCGGCACCAAGACGTTCTCCCTCACGTTCCGCACCCCGACGTACCAGACGATCACCGTCACCGACGCTGCGGCTGGGCTGACCGCCCCCAAGTCGGTGATCAGCGTCCACCGGCCCTCACCGTTCCAAACGCTCGACAACCTCAGCCCGACCGGGACATACGACCCGGTCCACCGCCTGCTTTACCTGGCCGACTATGGCGGCGTCCGCCGCTACGACCCAGTCGCACAGCGCATGCTGCCGACGATCGACCTCGACGGGTTCCCCGCGACCACGCTCGACGTCACGCCCGACGGACGCTACCTCTACCTCGGCACCTCATACAGGTCGATGAACAATGGCTGGCTCCTCCGCGTCGACCTCGACACGCTCGCGGTCGCCCGGCTGCCGTTCGCGCTCCAGCGCGATGACGAGGCGGGCATCCGCAGCCTGGCCGTCGCGTCGAACGGCCGGGTAATCTTCAACACCAGCGCGGACTCAGCCAACAGCTACGGCTACGTCCGCGACTACGACCCGGCGACCGGGACGTTCACGCTCCGCCTTGACATCCTGTTCAACGCCTCGCTGGAGAAACGTTCGGTCCTCAGCCGCTCCGCCGACCACGGCGTCGTCTTTATTGGCGACGCGTACGGCAACAGTCGCGGCGTCTACGACGCGGCGACAAATCACATCACCTACTACTCGAT
>JAQGHM010000285.1 GCA_028291615.1 Phycisphaerales bacterium
CTCGCTGTCGACGACGTATACGTTGCCTGCGGCGTCCACCGCCACACTGCTGGGGCTGAAGAGACCGGTAGACGGCACCACGGTCGGAGTGGACGACGCGGCCGCGAACTTCACCACCTGCCGGTTGCTGCCGTCGGTGACATACACGCTGCCTGTGCCGTCCACGGCCACATCGTTGGCCGACTTGATGCCGGTGAGCGGCAGGACGCTCTGGTCGGTCGATCCGGCCGCCAATTTCACCACCTTGGCGTCGCCCTTGGCGTACTCGGTGACGTATACGTTGCCGACGGAATCCACGGCGACATTTCGGGGATTGTCCAGGCCCGTCAGCGGCAGCACCGTCTGGTCGTTCGATCCGGCCGCCAACTTCACCACCCGTTTGTTCTCGCTGTCGACGACGAACACGTCGCCGGCCGCGTCCACTGCCAGACCGCCTGGGCTCCTCAGGCCGGTGAACGGCAGCACCGTCTGGTCGTTCGATCCGGCCGCCAGCTTCACCACCCGGTTGCTGTGGTTGTCGGCGACGTAGATGTTTCCGCTGCTGTCCACCGCCACACTGCTCGGGTAGGTGAGGCCCGTGAACGGCAATACAGTTTGGCGCCATTCGGCGGGAGTCGTTGAGTCCTTGACGACGGTGAGGGGCAGGTTCGCCTTGCCGATCTGAACAAGCGGATCGGGTATGACTACCGTCGCCTCCACGCCGCCCTTACCGTCGGTCATCGAAGCGTCGAGCGCAATTCTGTACCGCAGCGTTACGGCCTTGCCCTTAGGCAGGTCCTGCACATTAGTGAACCCGCCGAGGTAATCCATGCCGGTGCCCATAACCGGATGATTCAGCTTGATCCAGCTCCCGGTGGCCGGGTCGAAGCGCTCGGCGGTGCCTTGGGGGAGTCCCATCGGGCAGGTTGCGCAACTGCAGCGCGTCAGCGCCAGCACGACGCCGACCTTCGGGTAGTCGACCGGCGAGTTGTTGCACAGCTTGACCTCGACCTCGGTCGAAGGGTCGCCGGGCTTGAGGGTTCCCGACGGGATGCCGCTCAGCGCGACGGAGATCTGGCGTCCGCCGGCACCGGGTCATACTCTTCGGCGGTCGGCACGGGCGCGCTCGAGGGGTTGAGCTCGCAGCTGCTGGCCTGCGCCGGCTTGCTGACGGCAGTCGTGGTCTGGCCCGCGTCATTTGCACTCGTCGAGCATGCGGCGACCGAGATCGTTGCCGCGATGGTTGCTGTTGCGATCAAAGCGTGCTTCATAAGTTGTTGGTGGCGTGGGGTTTTGGTCATGTCATTTCCTTTTCGGTGGTTCTGGCCGCGGTTATGCGAGCAGTGGTGCGAGTTCTGTGCGGGGCACATCGACTTTGAGTGGCCCGGCTTCGTGCGGTAGTAAGCCGTCCTGGTTGAAGAAGAAGGTCACCGCGTCGTCGGTGATCGCGAAATTCTGATACGCCTTGACGCCGAGGTCGTTTAGCGACAGCGAGCCCGTCGCGCCCCGTTTGTCCAACTGGCGCTGAACAATTGGGTTCAGTACATCCAGCGGTTGAGCGCCGGGTTGGAACAGCGTGTCGAACGTGATCGCAACGTGCTTGCTCAGGTAGTAGTTGAGCGTCTTGTATGTGGTCACCGGTGAACGCCGCCGTCGGTTCCCATAGTCAGGACCAGGCTTTGGGTTCCTGAAGCCGGTGTGCCCGAATGGAATGTCGCCCCAATGATGTGAAGTACGGAAGGAGACGAGCTAGGCGGTCCATCGGCGACCCAGTCGACGAACGCGTCCCGCCGCTGCGTCAGGAAGTCGGTCAGGGCGTGCTGGTCGGGGTAATCGACCCGAAATTGAAAGTCGAGCCTGTACCGGGCGTTGTCGCTGTCGAGATGGCAGGTCTGGTCGGGGCCGACCGTTCCGCCAATGTCGGCGACCACCAGGGTCTTCGTCTTCATGTGTGGATGCCTTTGCTCGGTTGCCACGGGCATGCGCCAGCGCGGTCTTTGCGGCAAGTGAACGGCGCAGGCCTTGGCGGATCCTTGGTTGGCTGGTGCGATAGCTGCAACGGCACGGTGCGAGACCTCAGGTGTTCATTGGCGCAAAAGCCAGCTCACTCTTTAGTTGAATCAACTAAAGAGATCGCCTGCACCACTTCATCTGTCGTCACCACGGCTGTCGCGTAATTCGGAATGTTGATGTCGAGCGCGGCGTGCATCTCCTCGGCCGAGTAGTCAGCCGTCGCGTCCTTCACCATCGTGACCTCATAGCCAAGCTCAGCGGCGAATCGAACGGTTGCCTCCACGCAGGTGTGCGCGATGAGCCCCACGACGATGAGCTGGTGGATGCCGTGCTTCTTGAGTTGCAGGTCGAGATCGGTGTTGGCGAAACCGCTGGAGCACCAATGTTCCTGGGCCACAACATCGCCCGATTGAGGCTCGAACTCGCTGCGTAGCTCACCGCCCCATGTGCCGTATTCAAAGGTCTTCCGCGACCACGCCGCCCTCTGAATCGGGGCTATGTACTTCCAGGTTTCGTAATCGCCGGGGCGGTAACGATGATGCAGCGCATAAAAGACTCGAATGTCTGCTCGTCGCGCGGCATTGAGGACGTCCAACATGTGCGGGACGCACGCGTTGGCCTCAGCCACACCCTTCAGGCGATCCCATACCTTTCCACCCTCGGAAATAAAGTCGTTGTACGGATCGATCACCACAAGGCCTGTGATGTCCTTCGCATACGTCACATCGGCCATGTTCTCGTACGGTACTGACCCTCAAGCAGGTTTAGATGGCAACGATGAAAGTCGTTGCCGCGTTACCGAGTTAGCCGCCGATGGGAAGCGTCGCCGGTACTGAAACGGCCGACAGCGGCGGTCCCGGTGGCGGTCCCGACGGCTGCGGTATGGGTGGCGTCAAGACACTGCGCGCGGCGAAATTCGCGGCTTGATCAACCATGCCGTTCGCCACGTACTCACCGTGCGCGGCTAGGTTGCTCCCGTCGTTGGAGCAGACCGGGTCGTCGGGAATGCACTGCTGGATGGTTTTCGCGGCGTAGAGGGGGCCGATGGTGATCGGTGGCGCGTCGATCCTGTTCAAGAATCTGCTCGATGGCTCTCCGAAGAGCGCAACCGCGGCGACATGGTTGGCGACTTCGGGTGGCATGGGCCCGGTGATGCCGGGCGGCACCGAGTAGCCCGCTGGTATCGCGGCCGCCGTGACGTAACCGATTACGGCCGCCCCTTGGGAGTATCCGCCAAGCACCATCTTCGTGTTGGGACACTTCGCGGCCATTTCGCGGACCCGATCGGCCGCGTCGATTACCTGGGTCCAAAGCGATTTCTGACCCAACTGTGATTGCAGTGAGTCGACGAATGCTTGCCCGATCCCGCCGACACCAAGAGCCTCGGTCGTGCCGCGCGCGAAGACGACCTCGACGTCCCCAACCGTCAGCTCGGCTCAATACTATTGCGCGGGCGACGCTGCGCTCGGCGGGCGGGCCTCGAATACGCTCGCCAAAATTGGGGGCTGACTGGTCGGTGTTGCTGGCAAATAATGGGTTTCGGGCGCGATGGCCAACTGTTCGGGT
>JAQGHM010000296.1 GCA_028291615.1 Phycisphaerales bacterium
GGAGTGGGTAAAATCGGAGGGGGCGGTGGTGGTGGGGGCGGAGTTGGCGGGTTGGGAGGCGGGGGCGGGGGCGGTGGTGGTGGGTTGGGATTGGGTTTGGGCGGGGGCGGCGGTGCGGGGGGATTCAGCACCAGCGTTGTTTCGGTTGCGCCCCAATAGAAGTATCCACCGACGCCGCTGCCGGAGTGGAGCATGGAATAGTTGTTGCTCGTGTTCAGGGCGACCGGGTAATACTCAGCGCCCTTGGCGTCTACGTGTCCGTCGGCGTAGAGGATGTTCTGGACGGCGGGGAGGGCGGCGTCCTTGCGGCGATGGTTGATCATGTAGCGCGAGCGAACCTTGTCCCACTTGGTGCTGGCGCCGCCGCTGTAGTAGACCATGTCGGCGGCGACAATCTTGGCAGCGGCGTTGCGGTCGTTGTGTTTGACGGCGGGCTCGACGGCGCCCCAGTTGACGACGCTCTTCCCCTTGGTGGCGGTCGTCATCCCCGCGAGGTACATGTAATGAGTCCAGACGATGTCCCCCCACTCGGGCGGTGTGCCGGCGCTCTGCGGAATCTCCTTGGCTTCGCAGTAGGCGGCGCTGGGGCAGGTCCAATTCTTCAGTTGCATGCCGTACTTTTCGAAAACCGAGTACGGCACGCCGTAGGTCTTCCATTTTGCGTCGGGATTATCGAGTGCGTCGTCGTTAGAAACGAGGACGGGGAACCAGAAGGGGTATTGCGCGCCGGGCATCTTATATGTGGTGGGAAAGGTGCCCTTATGCTCGTTGGAGAATTGGATGGCGGCGTGGCCAAGGTTGTGCAGGTTGGCCATGCAGGCGGCGCGGTTGGCTCCTTCGCGGGCGCGGTAGAGGGTGGGCATGAGGATGGCGATCTGCAGCGCGATGATGCCGATGACGACGAGGAGTTCGACGAGCGTGAATGCGAGGCGGCGTCGCATGTGAATTTTTCCCGTCCGGTTTCGATGGGGCCGACATGGCCTGATGTGACGGCTCGATTTTGCGCGTACTGATGCGTAATTGCAAGGGGAATTTAGGGGTTCCCCTGATTCTAAAGCATCTTCTGCATGTAAATGACGTGAAGCCAGCGGTCGAACTTGAAGCCAACTTCTTTGAGGAGGGCGACTTGCTCAAAGCCGAGGGCGGCGTGGATGGCGACGCTGGGGGTTTGTTCGGCGTCGATGCCGGCGATGATCGTGTGGTGGCCTAGTTGACGGGCGCGGTCGATCAAGTCGGCGAGGAGGGCGCGACCGATGCCCCGGCGGTGGTGGTTGGGATCGACGTAGACGGAGTTTTCAACGGTGCGGCCGTAGGCGGCCCGGGCGTGGAAACGGGAGAGGGAGCCCCAGCCGACGATGTGGCCGGATTGCTCGGCGATGGTGATCGGATGCGGCGGACCGTGGTTAGCGAACCAGGCTTGGCGCGCTTCGATGGTTTCGGGCTCGGTCTGGTAGGTGCAGGTCGAGTGGAGGACGTAATGGTTGTAGATCTCGTTAATCGTGTCGAGATCGGCGGCGGTTGCGGGGCGTATGGTGATGGCGGCCATGGTTCGTCCAAAAAAGCATTCGCCTTCCCCTCGTCCGGGACGATTCGCCTTCCCCTCGTCCGGGACGGACGGGGTACGGCCGCAAAGGCGCAAAGATCGCAAAGAAACGCAGGTATTTTAGAAGCGGTTAGAGAAGTCCAGGGAAGCCATCGCGGGTGAACTTGCCGTCGATGTTGATCTTGACGCCGTCGACCTCGATGTAACCGCCCTGGCGGAGATCGACGACCATGTCCCAATGGAGGCCGGACTGGTTGTTGTTGCCGCTTTCGGGGTAACCGGCGCCCAGGGCGAAGTGGCAGGTGCCGCCGATCTTTTCGTCGAAGAGGGTATTGCGGGTGTATTGCTTGATGTCGTAGTTGGTGCCGATGGCGCACTCGCCCAGAAAGCGCGAGCCGGCATCCATGTCGAGCATGGAGGTGAGAAAATCGAAACCCTTGGAGGCGGAAGCGTCGATGACCTTGCCGTTGCGGAAGGTGAGCTTGACGCCGTCGCACTCGCGGCCGTGGTGGACGGCGGGGAAGCTGAAGTTGATCTGTCCTTCCACGGAATCGACGACGGGGCCGGAGAAGACCTCGCCGTCGGGGAAGTTTTCGCGTCCGTCGCAGTTGATCCAGTGCATGCCGTCGAGGTTCATGCGGACGTCGGTGCCGTTGGCGGAGACGACGCGGTATTCCTTCTTACCGGTGAGGAAATCGACGAGGCGCTTCTGGGTTTCGCTGATGCGCTTCCAGGCGGCGACGGGGTCGGGGCGGTCGAGCAGGCCGGCGGCGAAGACGAAATCCTCGTATTCGTAGAGGCTCATCTCGGCGTCCTGGGCTGCGCCTTGCGAGGGGTACTGGGTGCCGACCCAGTGGAGGGTGCCGGCGGCGGCGCGGCGCATGAAGGTGTCCATGAGCGGCTTGCGGGCGGCCTGGGTGATGCCGATTTTTTTCGGGTCGCAGTTGGAGAGCGCCTTGGTGTTTTCCTCAGCCCAGATGCCGATGGAGGCGTCGAGGGTTTCGTACTCGTTGAGGTTGAGGGGCGAACAGTAGCGGAGCTGCTCGTCGGTGGCGTTTTTCAGGAAGATCTCGTTGAGCTCTTCGGGGACCATGCGGACCATGGGGTGGCCGCCGGCGGCTAGCACCTTGGTGTAAAGTTCGACGACCAACGGCTGGGCGACGGGTGGGCCGCTGATGCGCACCAGTTGGCCCTTCTTCACACCGACGCTGTAGTTGACCAGGACGTCCGCAAGCTTCGTAAATCGGGGGTCTCTCATCTGTCAGGCGATTTTAGCGGCGGCGGGCGGGGGGGCAACCGAGCGAAGTGGGCGGAACGCACGGCGTCAGTGAATCAGGTGTCAAACGGGGAGGGATTTTTCTTCAGCAACGTCAAGTTTGACCGTTCGCGCCGTTTGCGGGTTGTTCTACGATTACGCCAGTCTTCAACAAGAGGAGATTCATTATGTTTAAATTGCTTCGCCTTGCGGTTTACGGTTTGGTTGGATACGCGGCGTATCAGTTCGTCATGGACGTGGTGAACGCCGAGGAGCAGCAAGCTCCGTCGCGTGGTAAAGGGAGCCGCGGTGGCGGCGGCGGCGGGCGCCAGCAGATCACGGGCGCGCGGCGCGGCGGTGGCGCGGGCAAGGCTGAGGCGACGCATGATTCGGATGGCGGTTCGGTCCGTCATCGCGTGGGTCGCGGCGTGGTCTGATCCGGATCTGCTCGTTTGCATCAGGCTTTTACGAATGTCCACCGGGCGGGCGCACATGCGCCCGCCCGTCTTGCCTATAGTTTGGCCATGCATATCGGATTTATCGGACTCGGCAAAATGGGCGGCAACATGGCCCTTCGGCTGGCGGTCGGTTCGCCCGACGGCGTGGTGAAAGGGGGGCACTCGGTCACGGGATATGCGACCGATCCCAATCCGGATCTGGCGAACGTGCCCGGGATCAAGGTGGTGGCGAATTTGGATGCGATGCTGGCGGACCTGGAGTCGCCGCACGTCGTCTGGGTGATGGTGCCGGCGGGGGCGGCGACGGAATCGGTGATCACGCAGTTGCACGATAAGCTTGGGCCGGGAGACGTGGTGATCGATGGGGGCAATTCGTATTACAAGGATTCGAAGCGCCGCGCCGCGGCGCTGGAGGCGCGGGGAATTCATTTTCTGGATGTCGGCACGTCGGGCGGGATCTGGGGGCGGTCGGAAGGGTATTGCATGATGGTGGGGGGGCCGAAGGAGGGTGTGGGGATCATTCAACCGATCCTGGATACGCTTGCGCCGACGAACGGGTGGGCGCATTTCGGGCCGGCGGGGGCGGGGCATTTCGTGAAGATGATTCACAACGGGATCGAGTACGGGTTGATGGAGGCGTACGGGGAGGGGTTTGAGATCTTGCGCAAGTCGGAGTATCCGCTTGACCTTCACCAGGTTGCCGATGTGTGGAATCACGGGAGCGTGGTGCGGTCTTGGTTGCTGGAACTGGCCGAGCGCATGCTGAGGGAGGACCCGACGCTGCGGACGATCCAGCCTTACGTGGAAGATTCGGGGGAGGGGCGGTGGACGGTGGCGGCGGCGATCGAGGAGAACGTGCCCGCGCCGGTGATCGCGGCGAGCTTGTTCGCCCGGTTCGAATCGCGCGATACGGAGAATTTCTCGGCGCGATTCTGCGCGGCGCTGCGGAAGCAGTTCGGCGGGCACAACGTCGTCAGCAGCGAAGTGACGACGAAGACGGCGCCGGGGGATCGGAAGATCTGAGCGCGGGGTTCAATTGATTGACCAATCGTCTGCTCCCGCGTATTTCTAGGGCCAACCTCGCATCAGAAGGACCTGGAAATTATGCCTACCACTGCACCGTCTTGCGCGATCGTGATCTTCGGCGCTTCGGGCGATCTCGCGAAGCTCAAGCTGATCCCGGCGATTTACGAAATGGCTCGCGAGCGACTGCTCAACGAACACTCTTACGTGGTCGGGTTCGCCCGATCGAAGATGAGCGAGGATGATTTTCGCAAGGAGTGCAACGACGCGATCCGCCTGAATGCCCGCTCGAAGAAAGCGATCGACGAAGGGCTGCTGAAGTCGGTGCTCAATCGGATCCATTATTTTCAGGGGGACGATTACGGGTCAGCCGAGGCGCACCAGAAATTGTCGGAATTTCTGACCACGTGCGATGCGAAATATGGGAATGCCGAGAAAAACCGGCTGTTTTACCTCTCGACGCCGCCCAATGCGTTTGAGCCGATCATCACGCGATTGGGAGAGCGGGCGAAGGATCCGGACAACAACCCGCCGGCGCGGTTCAAGCGGCTGATCATCGAGAAGCCGTTCGGAACGGACCTGGCGAGCGCGAAGCACCTGAACGCCGTCATCCACAAGTATTTCGACGAGGAGCAGGTCTTCCGGATCGACCATTACCTGGGCAAGGAAACCGTGCAGAACCTGATGGTGATGCGGTTTGCAAACTCGATCTTCGAGCCGATCTGGAACTACAAGTACATCGATCACGTGCAGATCACGGTGAGCGAGATCGTGAGCGCGGACGATCGCGCGGGATATTACGACAACAGCGGCGCGCTGCGCGACATGGTGCAGAACCACATCTTCCAGTTGATGGCGCTGGTGGCGATGGAACCGCCGGCGGCGCTGGACGCGGTATCGATCCGCGATGAGAAGACCAAGGTTTACCGGTCGATCCGTCCGATCCGGCCGGAGCAGGTGGACGTGTTCACCGTGCGCGGACAGTACGGCGCGGGGACGCACGGGAAGGTGACGACCAACGGATACACGCAGGCGAAGGGCGTCAAGCCGGGCTCGGGCACGGAGACGTTCGCGGCGCTAAAGCTGTTCATCGACAATTGGCGGTGGAGCGGGATGCCGTTTTACATCCGCACGGGAAAATTGCTGGAGCAGAAGCTGAGCGAGGTGGTGGTGCGGTTCCGTTCGCCGCCGCAGACGCTTTTTCAGAAGCAGTGCGAGTCGCCGGTTTATCCGAACGACCTGGTGATCCGGATCGCGCCGGAAGAGGGGATCTCGTGGCGGCTGAACGGCAAGGTGCCGGGCGGGGCGATGAACATCAAGCCGGTGGCGCTGGACTTCAATTACAAGACGGCATTCAAAGTGGAAGCGCCGGAGGCTTATGAGCGGCTAATTTACGATGCGATGGTGGGGGATCAGACGCTGTTCATCCGCGGCGACGAGGCGGAGGCGGCGTGGGCGGTGATCGACCCGATCGAGTTGGGGTGGCGGGGGTCGAAGAAGCCGCCGGAGCCGTATGCGCCGGGGTCGTGGGGGCCCAAGCGGGCGATGGATCTGATCGAGCACGACGGGCGGCGGTGGATGCAGGCGAAGGAGGGGGAGTCGGAGCCGATTGTTGCGTGTTCGTTGTAAGAAGAATGCGGGTCGTCGCTTTCAGCTCCGAGCGCGGCGTGGGTGGCACCGGACTGGTGCGTCACTTTCCGTGGATCGGCAGGGCGGCGATCAGGGTGAAGAGCAGGATTATCACACCGAAGCAGAGCTTTAGGACGATGCCGAAGAAGCGTCCTTTTGCAGCGCCCCAGCCGACGCGGTGGGCGTGGGCGGCGTCGCCGACGATGCCCATTTCGACCAAGGCTGCGCCGAGGAATGCGCCGAAGCAGACGCCGAAGATCGTGCCGAGGATGGGGACGGGGATGGTGAAGAGGAAGCCGCCGATCAGTGCGCCCACGAGTGCGCCGATCATGCCGCGGCGACTAGCGCCGGCTTTTTTTGCGCCGGCGCTGCCGACGTAAAACTCCAGCACTTCGGCGATCAGTGCCAGTGCGAAGACAATGATCAGCGACGTCCAGCCGACGTAGTGGCCCATCGTTGTCAGCCAGGCATATCCGACGAGGGTGGCGACCATCAGCCAGAGGCCCGGGAGGCCGAGGATGGTGAGGAAGAGGCCTGTGAATTGGAGGGCGATGAGGAGGAGGTAGCAGAGCCAGGGCATATGCGATCGCCTTTCGTCTTGCTGTTCACAATTCTCTCAGAATCCCAAGTGGGTTCGCCATCGCCATCCGGCGAGCACGAGCAGTGCCAGGACAAACGCGAACATCAGGCGGCGGACAAAGCGGCGGAACCGGTGCGGGCGCAGGGCCTTGCCGGCCCAGCGCCCGGCTGCGGGGGCGACGTCGTCGGCGGCGGGGCCCAGGCGAGCGTAGGCGGTGGCGAGACGGTCGGCCAGCGGGGCGAAGTCGTTTCCGGCGATGCCACGGAGGGCGGCGGTGGCGGCGTCGAGGTGGTTTTGGGCGGCCTCGGTGGAGCAGTCCATGGCGACGCCTAGGAAGCGGGGGTTGAAGCGCTCGCCCAGGTGCAGGATGACGGCTTCGCGCTGCTGGACGGGGAGTTGGCGAATCGCGCGGACGAAGGCGGCGTAGCGCGGGTCGGCGTCGGCGGCGAGAAGGTCGTTCTTGGCGGTGGGCTCGTGGGCGGCGGCGCGGCGCGCGGTGAGGAGGGTGTGGTGAAGGAACCAGCGCTCGGCGGCGGTCGCGTCGCGCCAGCGCGGGAGCATCGCGGGGGCGCGGAGCATGACGAAGCGGACGACACCGTCGGCGACGTCGATCCGTCCGGAGAGGCCGCGCGCGATGCGGAGGACGGCGGGGTAGACCGAGGCGAAGAGGGCTTCGACGGCGGCGCGGTTGAGTTTTTGGGCGCGGGTGAAGAGGTGCGGGGGGATCTCCATGTTGGGATTGTAGTGCAGGCGTTCGATTGCGAATATTGCTTTTGGACACGGCCGCGACTCGACTGAGCTCGTCGAAGTCAAGCGGGCCGGCTAAACGAAGAACCCCCCGGACTTAAGAGTCCGAGGGGTTTTCGTTGGTTAGTGTTGATGATCTGATCAGGTCGCGTCGGAGGAGGCTTGGACGACCGGTTTTTCCTCTACCTTTTCACCGCCGCTCTTGACGGATTCGAAGTAGAGGTGCTTGGTCGCGGCGACGTCGTCGTCGGTCTTGACGCTGATGCGGATCAGGTCTTTGCCCTTGAAAGCGCCGCGGAGGATTTCCTCGCTGAGCGGGTCTTCAACGTGCTGCTCGATTGCGCGACGCAATGGGCGAGCGCCGAAGTCGGCGTTGGTGCCCTTGTCGATCAGGAAATCCTTCGCTTCCTGCGTGAGTTCGACGCGGAGGCCGTGATCGACCAGGCGGCGGGTGACCTTCTTGAGCTCGAACTCCACGATGGCTTCGAGCTGCACGCGGCCCAGCGGACGGAAGACGATGACGTCATCGAGGCGGCCGATGAACTCGGGACGCATGTAGCGTTCGAGCTCCTTCATGACCGTGTCCTTGATCTGCTGGTAGTTGCGCTCTTCCTGCTCGCCCTTGCCCTTGGGGCGAAGGCCGAAGCTCGGGCCGCCGCCCTTGATCAGCTCTGAACCGATGTTCGAAGTCATGATCATGACGACGTTGCGGAAGTCGACGTGCCGGCCGAACGAGTCGGTCAGGCGGCCTTCTTCCATGATCTGCAGGAGCATGTTGAAGACGTCCGGGTGCGCTTTTTCAACTTCGTCGAGCAGGACGACGCTGTACGGGCGACGGCGGATGCGCTCGGTGAGCTGACCGCCTTCCTCGTAACCGACGTAGCCGGGGGGCGCGCCGATCAGTCGGGAGACGTTGTGCTTCTCCATGTACTCGGACATGTCGATCTGCACGAGGGCGTCCTCGTCGCCGAACATGAATTCGGCGAGCGCCTTGCTGAGCAGCGTCTTGCCGACGCCGGACGGGCCGAGGAACAGGAAGCTGCCCATCGGGCGGTTGGGGTCCTTGAGGCCGGAGCGGGCGCGGCGGATCGTCTTGCTGATCGCGCGGATCGCCTCGTCCTGGGAGACCACGCGCTTGTGCAGCTCGTTTTCGAGTTCGAGCAGGCGCTGGGCTTCTTCTTTTTCCAGGCGGGTAAGCGGCACGCCGGTCATCTTGCTGACGACTTCGGCGATGACTTCCTCATCGACGACGCCGTCAACTTCCTTGGCCTTCTCGCGCCACTGGCGCTGCATGTCTTCCTTTTTCTTTCGCAGCGCCTCGGCCGAATCCCGCAGGCGGGCGGCTTCTTCATATTCGGCGTTGCGGACGGCCTCGTCCTTCTGGATCGACAGCCGCTCGATCTCTTCCTCGATCTCGGCGAGGTTGGGCGGCTTGGTCATGCTTCGGAGGCGGATGCGCGCGCCGGCCTCGTCGAGGACGTCGATCGCCTTGTCGGGGAGGCAGCGGCCGGTGATGTAGCGGTCGGACATCTCGACGGCGGCGATCAGCGCCGCGTCGAGGATCTGCACGCGGTGGTGGGCTTCGTAGCGATCGCGCAGGCCCTTGAGGATCTCAACCGCGTCGGTCTTGTTCGGGGGCTCGACGTGGATTGACTGGAAGCGGCGGGCGAGGGCCGCGTCTTTTTCGATGTACTTGCGGTACTCGTCGAAGGTGGTAGCGCCGATGCACTGGATCTCGCCGCGGCTGAGGGCGGGCTTGAGGACGTTGGACGCGTCGATCGCGCCTTCAGCGCCGCCTGCACCGACCAGCGTGTGCAGCTCGTCGATGAAGAGGATGACGTTCTTGGCGCGGCGGACCTCGTTCATGACGGCCTTGATGCGCTCTTCGAACTGGCCGCGGTACTTGGTGCCGGCGACCATCATGGCGAGGTCGAGGACGACCAGGCGGCGGTCGTGGAGGATCTCGGGCACGCTGTTGCCGACGATCATCTGCGCGAGGCCTTCGACGATGGCGGTCTTGCCGACACCGGCCTCGCCCAGGAGTACGGGGTTATTCTTCTGCCGGCGGCAGAGGATCTGGATGACGCGTTCGATCTCGTTTTTTCGGCCGATGACCGGGTCGAGCTGGCCTTCGCGGGCGAGCTCGGTGAGGTCGCGGCCGAAGCTGTCGAGCGCCGGCGTCTTGGACTTGCCTTTATTGGTCTGTTTTTCCTGACTGGCGGGTTCTTCGTTTTCCACACCTGCTCCCAAAAGGTTCAGAACCTCTTCCCTGACTTCTTCCAACTTCAAACCGAGGTTCATGAGCACCTGAGCGGCCACGCCGTCGTGCTCACGCAGCAATCCGAGCAAAAGGTGTTCCGTCCCCACGTAGTTGTGGTTCAGGTTGCGGGCTTCTTCGATCGCATACTCGATCACCTTTTTCGCCCGCGGGGTCTGGGGCAGCTTGCCCATGGTCACCATGTCGGGGCCGCTCTTGACGAGCTTTTCGACCTCGAGGCGGACCTTGCGGAGGTCAACGTCGAGGTTCTTGAGCACGTTGGCGCCGACCCCGCTGCCTTCCTTTACCAGCCCCAGCAATATGTGTTCGGTCCCGATGTACTCATGGTTGAACCGCTGGGCCTCCTGGTTGGCCAGCGCCATGACTTTTCGGGCTCGATCCGTGAATCGTTCAAACATGTCCATCTCCTGTCGGCCGACCTATTACGACCGGCCCCTCGTCTGGGTTGCAGCATGCACGACGCCGACCGAACTGGACCGGCAAACACACTGCGAACGATTGTATTCCTCAAGTATCGGCAATCAAGCTGCGGGCGGTGACCGTTATTGAGTTGGAGGATGCCGGCTGCTTGAGACCCGGCGGCTTTGGGGTATGTTCCCCCACGTCGGATCGGCCCCCGGCGGTTCGACCCTCATAACCTGGAGACTGCGCTCATGGAGTTGATCAACAAGCTGATCTGGACCCTGTTTCACCTCAAGCCTGAGACGCTGACATCGTTCATGAACTATGTGGGGCCGCAGAAGCTGTATGTGGTGCTGTTTGCGATTTTGTTCGCGGAGACGGGGTTGGTGGTGACGCCATTTCTGCCGGGGGATTCGTTGTTGTTTGCGGTGGGGGTAATTTGCGCGTTACCGGATGGGCCGTTGAACGTCCCGCTGGTTTTGGGGGTGATTTTCGCGGCGGTGCTGCTGGGGGATAATACGAACTACTGGATCGGGCGGCGGCTGGGGAAGGCCGTGTTCACGCGGGAGAGCTCGCGGCTGCTGAATAAAAAGCACCTGGTGCGGGCGCAGTCGTTTTATGAGGCTTACGGGGCTAAGACGATCATCCTGGCGCGGTTTGTGCCGATCGTGCGGACGTTTGCGCCGTTTGTCGCCGGGATTGGGCGGATGCACTACGCGCGGTTTCTGGCTTTCAGCGTGCTGGGGGCGGTGCTTTGGATCGCGATCTGCGTAACGGCGGGGTACACGCTGGCGAACGTGCGGTTTATTCGCGAGCATTTTGATCTGGTCGTGGTGGCGATCGTGATTATTTCGGTGCTGCCGATGGTGTTTGAGTATATGAAGCACCGTAAGCAGGTCAGGGCGAAGGCTGAAGTTGTGGCCGCGGAATAGGGTCAAGGCCAGAGCGCTACGCCTTCAAGTCCGGCGGTTTCGGGTTGGCCGGTGATCAGGTTGGCGTTTTGGACGGCTTGGCCGGCAGCGCCTTTGCCGAGGTTGTCGATCGCGCCCAGGGCGATGATGAGGTTGCGGGCGGGGTCGGCGGCGTAGGAGACGTAGACCAAGTTGGTGCCGGTGGCCCACTTGGTGTGCGGGGGTTTGTCGGTCACGCGGACGAAGGGGCGGTTGGCGTAGAACTTTCTGGCGAGTTCCAGGCACTCCTGGGTGGTGGCGCTGCCGCGCGCGTAGCAGGTGGAGAGGATGCCGCGGGTCATGGGGATGAGGTGGGGGGTGAAGGTGAGCTGGGCGGGTTTGCCGGAGAGTTGGCTGAGGGCGCTGGTCATCTCGGGGACGTGGGCGTGTTTGAGCAGGCCGTAGGCCATGACGTCTTCGTTGACCTCGGCGTATCCGAAGGCGGAGGAACCACCCCGGCCGGCGCCGCTGACGCCGCTTTTGGCGTCGATGATGATGGTGGTGACGTCGATCAGACCCGCGGCGGCGAGCGGGGCGAGGGCGGTGAGGGTGGCGGCGGGGTAGCAGCCGGGGTTGGCGATGCGAGTCTTGCCGCGGAGTTGCTCGGGCCAGATGTCGGCTAGGCCATAGGTCCAGCCATCGACGAAGCGGTGGTCGCCGCCGATGTCGACGATTTTGGTTTTGGCGGGGACGCGGGCGAGGGCTTCTTTGGATTTGCCGGTGGGGAGGGAGGCGAAGAGGACGTCGAGGTCGGGCAGGGCGGTGGGGTCCCACTTCTGGATGACCAAGCCCGCGAGGTTTTGTGGGAGGCTTGGGAAGCGTTCGATCAGTTTCTGACCGGCGGAGGATTCGCCGGCGGCGTAGACGAGTTGGAACGCGGGGTGGTTGGCGCAGAGGCGGAGCGCTTCCCCGCCGCCGTAACCGCTGATGCCGACGATGCCGACTCGAATGCTCATGGTGTGCCGATTATTGGGAGGGTTCTTCAGGAATCAACGATGGCGCGTTGACGATCTGACGGACTTTCCGGGCGATGCGGCGCAGGCGCTCGCGGCCGATCGAGGGGAAGCACATGGTTTCCTTCTCGCGCTCGTGCAGCCAATCCATCACCTGCTCTTCGGTCGCGCCGGCGTTGAGTGTCTCGTGGAGCGGGTCGATCCAGGCATCGTAGGCGCCGTGGGCTTCGGGGCGTTTGAAGGCGTCGTGCGGGTCCCAGTCTTCGAGGAGGATCTTGCGGATACGAGTGAGGGTTGGGTCGAATTCGCGGGACATGGCGGGTGATCAGTTGGAGATGCGGCGGGCGGCGTAGAGGACCTGGGCACGGTCGTTGTAGAAGACGTAGTCGCGGGAATAAGCGCCGCCGGGGCCGGTGTTGCGACGGAGGAAGACCTCATAGGCGGCGGGGCGCGGCTTACGGATGGAGACCATCGCCTTGATGGTGGCAGCGGCGAATTCGTCTTTGGGGATCAGGTCGTAGATCCAGTAGAAGGAGCCGGGGCCGAAGCGGGTTTCGAGGTCGTCCCGGGACGTGCCGGGGGTGTAGAGGGCTTCGGCGTCGATGTCAGCGTTACGTGACGTGTCGGAAACCGGGCTGCATCCGTTCGATGAAATCGCCCAAATCAAAGTGACAATTCCCGCCAGCCGCATCGATCGCTTCATTGCTCTCCGGTTGACGGCTCCCCTGCATGGATTGGTTATTTCACGACCGGCAAACGCGTGCCGCGCTTGTCTTTTTCGATTTTTTCCCAGCCGCTGCCCAGTTCGCCGATCGGGTCCGGTGGCAGGATGGCGACCTTCTTTTCGCCGAGCTTGGCTTCGCCGCGGCGGATCTTGTCCTCGAAATCGCGGCACTCCTTGAGGAGACGGTCGAGGATTTCCTCTTCGGGCACGTTGGCGACTTTTTCGCCCTGGACATAGATGATGCCGCGGCGATCGCCGGCGAAAATGGCGACATCCGCGCCTTCGGCTTCGCCCGGGCCGTTCACGATGCATCCCATCACCGCAACCTTGATCGGCAGCTTGATCTCAGCGGCGAGCTTTTTGCGGACGTCCTGCGTGAGCGTGTAGAGGTCGACCTGGATGCGGCCGCACGTGGGACAGGCGATCAGCTCGGCGCCGATGCGGTCGCGCAGGCCCAGGATGTACATCAGTTCTAGGCCGTCCTGCACTTCGTAGACGGAGTCATTGGCGTAGCTGATGCGCACCGTGTCGCCGATGCCGCTGGCGAGGAGGTGACCGAGTGGGACGACGCTACGAATCGTGCCCGTCTCCTTGGGCCCGGCGTGGGTGACGCCGAGGTGCAGCGGGTAATCGAAGCGCTTGCTGATCTCCTGATAGGCGGAGATGACGAGCAGGGGATCGATGGATTTGGCGCTGATGACGATGTCGTGGAAGTCTTCCTCGTGAAAGATCTCGAGGTATTCCTCGAGCTTGGTGATCATGATGGCGAGGAAGTGGCCGTGCTTGTCGTCGGAGAAGACGCCGCCGAGTTCCTTGAGCCGTTTTTGCTTGTCCTTGCGCTCGACGATGGAGCCTTCATTCACGCCGATGCGGATCGGGAGCTTTCGCGCCTTGCATGCCTGGATGACGTCCTTCACCTGCGCGCGGTCGTTGATGTTGCCGGGGTTGAGGCGGATCTTGTGGACGCCGGCCTCGATGGCTTCAAGGGCGCGCTGGAAGTGGAAGTGGACGTCGGCGACGATCGGCACTTTGACGGCGGGGATGATCTCTTTAAGGGCGGCGGTATCCTTCTTTTCCGGGACTGCGACGCGCACGATGTCCGCACCGGCGGCGGCGAGCTTGTGGATCTCGGCGATGCACTTATCGATCTCGTGGGTGTAGCCCGCGGTCATCGTCTGGACGGAGACCGGGGCGTCGCCGCCGATCGAGACGAAGCCGTGCGCGGCGTCGCCTAGGGTCACTTTTCGCGTGGGTCGGCGGTGGATCATGAAAGGCCTTGGGTAACAGGTGTTTGCGCGATGGTACGATTGGGATGTCGTGAAATCAATTCGACTAAATTGGGCGGAATGGGACAATTCGGCAGGCAGAGCTAAACGGTCGAAGCGGCGTAAATAGAGCGCGACGTTGCATGAGCTCGCTATTTTTGCGTCATCCCGCGCGGAAATTGCAGATTCTACCGCCCGGCTTGTGGCTAAAGATTGCGAGCTTCGATAGATTGATCGGTCAATCTTGCGCGTCATGGATGACGCGAATCGCCTACGCGGGTGCAATGGAGTGCGTCATGCGAATTGAGAATCTGGAACGTCGCCTTCTGTTGAGTGTTACGGTCAACGAAACGTCGCCAGGTTTTTACGAGATTAACGGCGACGAGGCCGACAACGCGATCGTCGTCTCGGTATCGCAGGACGACCAATCCTTCACGCTCGAAGGCATCACCTACACGGGCGTCTCGTACATTTACGTCATCGGCAACGGGGGCAACGATACGATCGACGTCTCCGCGCCCCGCGCAGGCTCGATCGCCGCCAGCATTGAAGGCGGGGACGGGAACGATCAACTGTCGCTCAACTTCGATGGCGGCATCTGGGGCGGCGAGGGGGACGACGTTATCCACCTCTCCGACTCATTCCAGGGCGTGGTGTCGGGCGACGGCGGGAACGATCAGATCTTCGTCAGGGGCGAGTGCGTCGATGCCGAAATCCTCGGCGGCGATGGAAACGACCTGATCGACGCGACGGGGAATAATTATCGCGTCGTGATCCGCGGCGGCGAGGGGAATGACACGATCTTCGGCTCGGACTACAACGATCAGATCTACGGCGACGGCGGCTCGAACCAACTCTACGGCATGGGCGGCAACGACACGATCTATTGCCGCAACGGCGCGGCGGATGACGTCGATGGCGGCGCGGGCAAAAATTTCATGTATGCGGATTACGTCGAGGGGCAGGTTACGAATATCACTTGCGTCTTCAACGGCTGATCGCGAGCACGCTTCGCGGTCACGGGCACGGAGGCCACACAATGACACGTCGGCATCGCGGGTTCACGCTTATCGAACTGCTGGTGGTGATGGGATTGATCAGCGTGCTGCTGTCGCTCCTGTTGCCGGTGCTTGGCAAAACGCGGGCGGCGGCGCGATCGACCGCCTGTCTCTCGAATATTCGCCAACTCGGGACGACCCTGCAGCTATACACGGCCGAGAACAAGGGCCGCCTGATGGGAAACGTCTGGTACACGCCCCCGACGCCGGACCTGGCGTGGTCCTGCAACTGGCTTGGAGTGGCCGAGCGCTATCAGGTGAAGGGCCAGTCGTTGCTCTGCCCGTCGGCAACCGAACTCTCGTTGCAGAAACCCGGCTACGGCAACAAGAACTTGGCGTGGAACGGTGAGATCTATCCGAATGCCGGCGGTTCTGCGGTAAAGCTCAACCCAACGACCTTCCGCGCCAGCAGCTACGGTTTCAATGCTTATCTCGCGGCGGGCGGCGACGACACGAAGACCGCGTATATGTCGGCGATAAAATGTCTGTCCGAAATGCCGGCATTCATGGACTGCGCGTGGCTTGATGCTCGGCCGGACGAACAGACGGAATCCTTTCCAGTGGAATCGCCGCCCGACCTCAATGGAAACATCAGCGCGAGTTCCCTGCAACATTGGCGTTTTCTCATGGCCCGCCACGCCCGAGGGATTAACGTTTGCTTCGCCGATGGAAGCGCCCGATGGGTCCCGCTCGAAGAAACGTATCGAATGAAATGGACCCGCTATTGGCAGGGATACCGCCTCGAGTTGCCGAACAACTGATGCGGGTGCGGCGACGGCGGCGACGGCGGACGGCTGGAGAGGAGTGAGACGCGCGATGGGCATAAACGTGTTAGACGCCAGCCATTCCGCCAGCACGCAACCGGACCTCCTCTGGGCGTGGGTCACGCTGGCGTTGAGCTCCGCGGTAGCGCTCGGATACGGGGCCATCGCATTCAACTGGTATTTTCAAGACAAGGTCGCGTCGCCTCAGGCAAAGGCGGCGCTTGTGCGATTATTACTAATCTCATTCGCCTGCGCCATCTGCGGCGGGGCGTTTTACGCCTCCGACATCGGCTGGGGGTATTTGCGGCTCTGTGACGTCGTCATCGCGGCGCTTGCCGTCTACACGTGGTCTTTCGTGTTGCGCATGCGCGGGGTGAGCCTGGTCGATCAGCGGCTGGCTGAGATGGATGAGCTGGAAGCGCGAGCGGAACGTTATCGCGAGATCGCCCAACTCCTGCCGCACGTGGTCTGGACCGCAACGAGCGATGGGCGGATCGATTTTTCGAACCAACGCTGGTTCGACTACGCCGGTGACTCGCGCCCCTGGCTGGCGGCGGTTCACCCGGAGGATCGGGATCGCGTTGACCAATGGTGGCGCGACGCGCACCAAGCCGCGCGGGCGGCCACGATTGAGGCCCGGTTATGCGGGGCGGGCGGGGTCTGCCGGACGTTCCTGATCAGCGCCACGCCGATCGTCCATGCCAGCGGGGTGAAGTGGCTGGGGGCCTGCGCGGACATCGAAGATCAAAAACTGCTCGCCGCCGAACGGGAGGAGCAGGCGCGAAAGAAAAATTTCTTCCTCAGCGCGCTCAGCCACGACTTGCGGACGCCGATCAACGCCGTCGTCCTGCATGCCGAGCTTTTGCAGAATTCGGTCACCGAAGACGAGGTGGTGCAAAGCGCCCGTGCGATCACCGAAAGCGCCGCCGCCGCCAGCGAGTTGATCAACCGCTTGCTCGATTTCGCCAAGGTGGGTTCGCTGGATCGAAATGTCGTCGCTCCGTTTTCACTCGCAGCGGCGATGCGGCAGGTTCATCAACGGTACCTTCCACTTGCGGAGCTGCACGGGTTGTACCTGCGGCTGGAGCATCCCGGCGATGTGGAACTTCGCACGGATCGCCACAAGCTCGAGCGCATCATCGGTAACCTGATCGAGAATGCGATCAAGTATACGAAGGAAGGGGGCGTAACCCTGACCGTGGAAAATACCGCGGGCGCGGTGGCGATACGGATCAGCGATACCGGGATCGGCGTTCCTCGCGACAAGGCCGAGAACCTGTTCGACGAGTTCTACCAGGTGGCGAACGACGAACGTGATCGCCGCAAAGGGTTCGGACTGGGGCTGGCGATTTGCCGGTCCCTCGCGCGGCAGATCGGCGGAGAAGTTCGCCTCGCCGGCACCGGGGCTGACGGGAGCTGCTTTGAATTCACGATGGTCGTGGGCACGCCGGGCGCTTCGGCCGTTGTCGCCGGCGATCACATCAACGCAGATCGAGTCGAAAGTCTTCCTGCTTGAGTTCTTTGAAGGGGCGGGCGTTCACGTGGCTGTCGATGTAGAGGATGTTGAGTTGCGACCGGTGGCGGTTGTCGTTGCAGATGCGCGGTTCGCTGGCCTGGGGCATGTGGTTGGGATGCCAGACGTCGTGGTACTCGAAAACGTTGAGGGCGCGGTTCTGGTTTGCCTCGGTGATCAGGATCAGTTCCGCCCCGCGGCGGAGGCTGGTGATCTTGAGAAAGCTACCGGTGGCGCCGCCGGGAACGTTGATGTCCCAACCATTGAGGACGAAATCGACCGGTTGCTGATCGTTGGGGAAGACCGGGCACTGATACATTTCAATCCGGGCGAAATATGGCGCCATCGCCAGGTCGTACGCTTGACTGCCGGAGGGCACTTCGGGCGGCATTTCGTAACGCATCATGCGGGCGAAGACGTCGGCCCAGAAACGATGGGCGGGATCGCCCCAGGAGTAGTCGCGCGGAATCCACCCCTTGTTCTCGTTGGCGTACTGAAAGACGACCTGGCCGAGCGTGCGAAGGTTGGCAGCGCACTTAAGTTTCATGGCCTGAGCGCGAGCGGCGGAGAGGGAGGGGAGGAGGATGGCGATCAGGAGCGCGATGATGCCGATGACGACGAGCAGTTCGACGAGGGTGAAGGCTCTGAACCGGCGCGAGCGCATCGGCATCCTGACGAAGTGAACATTACAAGGCCAAGGCAGACACGAGGTCGAGTATCTGCCTTGGCCTGAAATCAAGAACAACCATCGATTTTGCGCCTCACGCCACCATCCCGTGCGGGTCGATGACGAACTTCTTCGCTGCGCCCTTGTCGAAATCTTTGTAACCCTTCGGGGCGTCGTCGAGGGTGATTGTCGTGACGTTGACGGCCTTGGCGATCTTGATCTTGTCGTGAAGGATGCACTGCATCAGCGCGCGGTTGTACTTCATGACGGGGCATTGGCCGGTGTGGAACGAGTGGGATTTCGCCCAGCCGAGGCCGATGCGGATGCCGAGCATGCCGATCTTGGCGTTGTCATCGACCGCGCCGGGGTCGCCGGTGACGTAGAGGCCGGGGATGCCGAGCGAGCCGCCGGCTCGGGTGACTTCCATGATGGAGTTGAGGACGGTGGCGGGTTTTTCATTCTTGGCGTCCTTGCCTTGGCCGTGGGCTTCAAAGCCGACGCAATCGACGGCGCAATCAACCTCGGGCACGCCGACGATCTGCTCGATCTGTTGCGCGAGGGTGGCGTCCTTGGTCAGGTCGATGATCTCGCAGCCAAAGGATTTGGCCTGCTTGAGACGGTCCTTGATCATGTCGCCAACGATGACGACTGCGGCGCCGAGCAGGTGGCAGGAGGCCGCGCAGGCGAGTCCGACGGGGCCAGCGCCAGCGACGTAGACGATGCTGCCCGGCCCAACGCCGGCGGTGACAGCGCCGTGGTAGCCGGTGGGGAAGATGTCGCTGAGGAGCGTCAAGTCTTTGATCTTCGCCATCGCCTCGTCTTTGTCGGGGAACTTGAGGAGGTTGAAGTCGGCGTAGGGGACTAGGACATACTCAGCTTGCCCCCCGACCCACCCGCCCATATCAACGTAACCGTACGCCGCGCCCGGCCTCGCCGGATTGACGTTAAGACAGATGCCGGTGCGCCCCTCTTTGCAGTTGCGGCAGCGGCCGCAAGCGATATTAAACGGGACGGAGACGACGTCGCCTTTTTTGATGAACTCGACGTCGCGGCCGGCTTCGAGGACTTCGCCGGTGATCTCGTGACCGAGGACCAGGCCCGCGGGGGCGGTGGTTCGGCCGCGGACCATGTGTTGGTCCGAGCCGCAGATGTTCGTGGAGATGATCTTGAGGATGACGCCGTGTTCGATCTTCTTCTTGCGGGCGGGATCGAAAAGCTTGGGAAAATCGATGGACTGGATTTCGACCTGACCGGGCTTGATGTAAGCGACGCCGCGATTGGATGCCATGACCGTTCCTCCGTGCAAAACAGCCGCCAAAAACCCCTTTAGACGTGTGGGACGTGAGACTATCGACTCCCGCGGGGGCGGTCAAATAATTAGACGGCCCGATAAGATCGGCTTTCGCCTGATCGTGAGGAATAGGTAAGATGGAGTGCAACACTTCTGGTGGCGGTGCGGTTCTAACATTGCGTGCTGGGTGGTGTCTGATTGGGTAGCCCTACCGGACGTTTGTCGGGGCGGTGGCCGATGTATCAAGACGTACTCATGAAACTCATACCTGCGATCATCCTCTTGCTTGGCGCTGCCGGTCTGGCGTTGGCGGGGGAGGAGACTGGGCGCTCGCAGGTTCGCGCCGCGACGGCGGACGCGGTGGAAAACTTGCTGGACGAGGTGTCGCGGGCATCGCTGACGCGCAACCTGACGGTGGATGATTTCGTGCGGCGGACTAATTCGCGGGATGAACTGGTCAAGGTGCTGCAGCGGGCGCAGCAGATCGGCGGGCCGCGCTGGATCGACGATCATACCTGCCAGATTGAATTGCAGATTTCGGGGCCAGTGGTGGGAGCGGCGCTGAAACGAATTGCGGCTGCGAACCCGCGGCACGCGCCTCTCGCGCAGGGGGAACTGGATCGCGCGGTTAAGCAATGGGACGAACGATCGTTCTCGGCGACCGGCGCGGCGACGTCGAGATTGCCGGCGGCGGCCAAAGCACGCGGAATGGACCGCATCGGACAACGTCGCGACCCGTGGCAAGACGTCAGCCAGGCGGCGCGGGACCAGGCGGTGGCGGCGGCGAAGGCGGACGCGGCGCGACGGTCGCTCTCAAGCGTGCGGCCGATCTCGCTGACGCCGCGATCGACGGTCGGCGACGCGCTGGAGGTCAAAGCGGTGGGCGAGGGAATGCAGAGCTGGTTCGCGTCACAGGCGCCGGCACGCGTGGAGTTGACGGACGACATGGAGGCGGTGGTGGAGCTGGGGGGCACGCCGGCGGAGACATTCGAGACCTTCCGCGACCTCGCGGTGAAGCAGAAGGAAGTCGCGCTGCCCGCCGACGATCGCGGGTGGAGCAAGGCGAAGGATGAATTTGAACATCGCATGGTGACCCCGATCGGGCGGGCGGTTGTCGTGATCGGCGGTGCGGGCGAGCACGAGGTGGTCGCGGGGCCCAAGCCGCTGGCACTGCCGAGTCGCGCGCCCAAATGGGCGGATCGACGTATCGAGGCGAGCGCGAGCGGTGGGGCGGGCGGGAGCAAGTTGCTGGCGGCGCGCGCGGCGGAATCGACAGCGGAACAGAAACTGCGGCGGCAGATCGAAGAGCTGGAACTGAACGACAAGCAGACGCTGGCGCAAGCAGCCAAGGATGACCCGCGCGTGGAGCAGGCGCTCCGCCGGGCGCTGACGCGGACGCGAATTGCCAAGGCGGATTATCACGCGAATGGCTCGGCCGATGTAGTGGTTTACCTGGACCTCGCGAACCTGTGGCAGGAGTTGCGAGACGCTGAATAGGGGCGCGGAAGTATAAAAGCGGCCGACAATAATCTGGTCATCCGCTCGTTGTAGATTACGACAGTTCACTCGTTCCCATTGAGCCCTGTAGGAGAATTCCGCCGCGATCGGCGGGCCGGGGGCATTACGGACGAATATTGACAGGAGTCACCTATGGTTCGCATGTTCAAATGGATGGCCCCGGCGGTTGCGACGCTGGGCCTGATGTTCGCGGTTACGACGGCTAAGGCTGCGGATGAGAAGCCCGCAGCGACCGGCGGCACGGTCACCGGCACGGTCGTCGATAAGGACGGCAAGGCGGTCGAAGGCGTGAAGATCCGGATCATGAAGCCGATGCAGCGCGGCGGCGCGGGCGGCGCGGGCGGCGCCGCTCCCAAGGTCGCCGATGCGCCGGCGGAAAAGCCGGCAGCGGGCGCGGGTGGCCGGCAGCGGCCGGCGCCGGTCGCGGAAGGGACCAGCGACAAGGAAGGCAAGTTTTCCATCGCCAACGTTCCCGCGGGCGATTACGCGGTCATGGCCGTGCAACAGGGCGCAGGCATGGCGCGGTCGAAGGTGACCGTGAAGGACGGCGAGACGGTCTCGGTCGATCTGAAACTGGCCGAGCGTCCCGCTGGAGCCGGCGCTGGCGGAGCCGGTGGACGGCGTGGCCGCGGCGGCGCTGGAGCCGGTGCACCTCCTGCGAAATAAGCAATCTTCGTTTGAAGTAGATGAAACGAGGAGCCACTTCCCCGATTGGGAAGTGGTTTCTTTTTGGGGACGGGATCAAAGCCCGAGCACAGCTCGGACGTAGGGGTTGGTCTGGCGCTCTTCGGCGAGCGTGCTTGCGGAGCAGTGGCCGGGGAGCAGTTGCGTTTCGGGCGGGAGGCGCATGATCTTGCGGATAGATTGGGCGAGTTGCTGTTCGTCGGAATCGGGAAGATCCGTGCGGCCGACCGCGCCGCAGATGATGAGGTCGCCACCGATCAAGATGCCCTGGGTGGGGAAGTGATACATGACGTGACCGGGTGCGTGGCCGGGCGTGTGGATGACGTCGACGGGAAGCGAGCCGAGGATGAGCTTTTGGCCGTCTTCAACAAGGGCATCAGGTTCTCGCGGCGGGATGACGAAGGGAAGCGGGAACATCGACGAGCGCGGATTGCGAAGCTTGGGCATGTCGAGCGGGTGCATCAGGATCTTCGCGTTGGGGAAGGCCTTGGTGACCTCGGCGTGGTCGGCGATGTGGTCGAAGTGGCCGTGGGTAAGCCAGAGGCCGATCACGTCGTAACCGCGGCGCTTGGCTTCTTCGAGAAGCGGCGCGACGGTGTGGTCGGGGGCGTCAAAGAGGACGGCTTGGTTGGTCGTCTCGTCGGCGACGAGGTAGGCGTTGGTGGAGGCTAGGCCGCCGTTGTTGGTGAGGATTTGCATGGGGTCTCCACTTTCTAATTGCTGGTGTGGCATTCGCGGGATACGATCCTTTTACATGGTACTGATTCGCTTTCCCAATCCGGACGAGAAGTTGAAGGCTCTGGGCTTTTTGCCGGGCCGCTTCGCGTTCAAGAGCTGGACAACGGGTGAGATGCTCGTCCCCGAAGCGGCGCTGCCGTTTCTCGCGGTGGAGGGAATCACCTTTACGGTAGAGGGGCCAGCGGCTTATGAGCGGCACGTTCCGGCGGTTCGAAATCCTCCTGCCACTGCGGTTTAACGACGGCCAACCGGTCCCGAATGAGCTGATCGGGATGACGTTGCTCGAATTGGAGCAACGCTTCTGCGCGGTCTCGTCTGAAACACAAGCGATCCAGGGGTTCTGGCAACATCAGGGTCAGACTTACCGGGATGACCTACCCGGATTTTCCTTGATGTTCCAGACACGGCGGAGAGCTTTGAATTTTTCCGGCAATTCAAAGAAACGGTCAAGGAACGATTCCAGCAAATCGACATTTGGATGACGACTTATCCTATCCAGGTGATCTAACTCGCCAGACATTACTTGGCCAGTTCAATTTGTCGGCGAAGTTCATCCATGACGCGCTGGTTGCCCAGCGTATCCTCGCGCGAAACAAAAGGCGGCGCATTATCGAACACCGACGCCGCGAAGGCATCGGCCTCGAGGCCGTAGAGGTCGCCGTCAACGGTGATCGTGCAGGTTTCGCGCGGCGAGGGGGACTTGATCGTGGGGTTTTCCATCTTCGGCGGGGTGGAGCGGGCGATCGTGTAGGTGGCACCGCTGGCGGGGGGTTTCCAGGGGATCGGGATTTCGATATACCCTTCACTGCCGCAGATGGAGGCGGTGTTGTCGGCGTGGACGCTCATGCCGCAGGTGAAGCTGGCGATCGCGCCGCTCGGAAAGACGAGCGTGCCGGCGGCGATGTCGTCCACACCGGACTCGTGACGGTGATGGATGACGTGAATTTGACTCGGCTCAGCGCCGGCGAAGAGGCGGGAGAAGCTCACGCAGTAACAGCCGACGTCCATCAGCACGCCGCCGGCGAGGGCGGGGTTGAAGCGGATGTTCGCCTGCCACTGGCTGACCTTGAAGCAGAAGCTGGTGCGGATCAGGCGCACCTCGCCGATCGCGCCGGAGTTGACGGTTTGCTGGATCGCGTGCGTGAGCGGATGGGCGCGGTACATGAAGGCTTCGACGAGCACTTTGCCGTGGCGCTGGGCTACGTCGAACATTTCAATCGCCTGGGCGAGATTTATGGCGAACGGTTTTTCACAGAGGACGTGCTTGCCCGCGCGGAGCGCCTTGATGGTCCATTCATGGTGGAGATTGTTGGGGAGGGAGTTGTAGACGGCTTGGACGGTTGGATCGTCGAGCAACTGCTGATATGTGCCATACGCCGTGGGAATGTGATGTGTCTGCCCGAAAGCTTGGGCCTTATCAGAGGTGCGCGAGCCGACGGCGACGAGGCGGCCGCGGCGGGAGGCGTTAACCCCGGCGGCGAACTGGCGGGCGATGTTGCCGGTGCCGAGGATTCCCCAGGCGAGGCGGTCGTTCATGCGAATTCTCCTGTCGCCGATTGAACCTCAAAGCGCGGGGGTTGGCAAAGGCGCGAAATTCGGGGGAATTTGTTATGTTGTCGCAAGTCGATTCTACCGAGGTTTAACCCACCGATGCCCGACACCCAAGCGATCCTGGAAGATGGGAAGAAGTACCTGATCGGCAACTACGCCCGCCTACCGATCGTGATGGCGCGCGGCGAAGGTTCGCGCCTTTGGGACAGTGACGGCAAGGAATACCTCGACCTCTTCGCGGGCTTCGGCGGTTGCATCCTTGGCCATTGTCATCCGGAGTTGATCCGGGCCGCGACGGAGCAGGCACAGCGGTTGTGGCATGTGGGGAACACGTTTTACACGACGCCGCAGATCGAGTTTGCGGAGGGGTTGAATCGCCACGCCTTTGCGGGGCAGGCGTTTTTCTGTCACAGCGGCGCGGAGGCGAACGAGGCGGCGTGTAAGCTGGCGCGGCTGCGCGGACATCAGGACGGCGGGAAAAAGTGGAAGATCATCTCGCTGCACAAGAGCTTTCACGGGCGGACGTTGGCGATGATCGCGGCGACCGGCAATCCGGCTTATCGCGCTGGGTTCGAGCCGGCGGTGCCGGGCTTTATACAGGTCGAGGGCGGAGACTTCGCGGCGCTCGACGCCGCGGTGGATGATGAGACGGCGGGGATCATCATGGAGCCGATCCAAGGCGAAGGGGGCGTCAACCAATATCCAACTGATTATCCGGCGAAGGTTCGAGACCTGTGCGATCGTCGCGGCGTGACGCTGATCTTCGACGAGGTGTGGACGGGATGCGGGCGGACGGGGCGATGGTTTGCGCATCAGCATTTCGTGGGCAGCGGCGGCGGCGGGGTGACGCCGGACATCATGACGCTGGGAAAGGCCGTCGGCGGCGGACTACCGGTGGGCGTGATGTGGGCGCGGCCGGAGATCGGAAAGCTGCTGGTGCCCGGGACGCACGGTTGCACGTTAGGCGGGAACCCGATCTGTATGGCGGTGGCGCGGACGATTTTTGAAGTGATCGAGCGCGACGGGCTGGTGGCGCGGGCCGAGGCGCTGGGGCGTCATGCGGTGGCGCGATTACGTGAAGAGACCAGGCTGAAGGCGAAGATCGCCGACCTGCGCGGGGCGGGGTTGATGATGGGGATCGAACTGAAGAGTGCGCCGCAGGCGGGTTTCGTCGAGCGGGCTCTCGCGAAAGGGGTGGCGATCAATCTGACGGCCAAGCAAGTCGTGCGACTTGCGCCACCGATCAACATCAGCAATGAGGACTGGGACGCGGGACTCGATCGCGTCATCGAAACGCTCGTCGCCGAACAATGAGTTGACACCCATGAGCATGCAACGTCGGCTATTTCGCGTCGTGACTGGGTTGATGCTGACCGCCTGTGGGACGCTGGGCTGGAGTTGCGGGCCGAAGAAACCGGCTGCGACCCCGCCGCCACCGACGCCTGCAGAGGCGAAGGCAATCTTCTTCGCACCGGACGCGCAGTTGCGCCAGACCGACGCGGTGCCCGAGCAGCAGTTGTTTACCCAACTGCTCGTCTACCGGATCACGGTGCCGGCTGGGAGCATCAGTTTGAGCAACGATTTCTGGAAGCACGTAGACGAGCATGCCGTGGACATCCCGACTTACGAGGTGCTGTACAAGAACGGCGTGCGTGTCGGCGTCGCGGCGGCGTCGGAATGGGACTACTTCAAGGAAATCCTCGACAAACAACCGGCGAAGACGCAGCCGGGCGCATTCAGCGGGACCGCTGCTCGGGACATCGATCTGGAGATGAAGCTGAAGGTGCATTATCAGGACTTATTCTACGTCGACAACAGCGGCGAACTCGTTGGCCGATCCTTTGACCGCTGCGATAACCTTTTGCGAGTTGCGTTTCAGCCCGCGCCGCGGAAACCGGGGACGGTGCGGCTGGGGATTTGCCCGGTGGTGCGGTCGATGCGGGAAAAAATCGTGGCGACCGGAGACGCGACGTTCAACCCCGTGCCCTTCAAGTGGGTTCACCCGGAGCAGTTTTACGAGCTGAACTTATCCGCGGATATTCCGTTGGAGAGTTTCCTCGTGGTGGCGCCGTCGCCTGAGGGAAAGTGGCCGAGCAGCCTGGGAAATACCTTTTTGATCAACGACGGGCGGACAGAGCAGACGGAGACGGTGATGGTTTTTCGGCCGATCACGTATCGACAACGGAGCGGCGAGACAAAGAGCGTGGCGACGACTCAGCCTTGACGATGGGACGAAGAATCCGATCCCCCAAGGATCCGTCTTTATGCGTTCCCGACAGCCGTGATGAATGCTGCGATCCGTTCCGGGGACTTTTGACCGAACGATTCTTCAACCCCACTGCTGACGTCCACCGCATACGGCTGCAGTAGGCGGACCACGGCGGCGACGTTGTCGGGCGTGAGCCCACCGGCGGCGATCAGCGGCGGAAGTCCTTCGAATGTGCCGGCTCGTTGCTGGACCGCGATCGCGTCCCAATCGTTTTCCACGCCGGTCCCGCCCGGGGCGCTGCCGGGGGTTTCCAGGACGAAACCGTGCAGGTTGGCGAGATCGAGCGATTCCATCGCCTCGCGCCAGATGGCTAATTCGGCGGCCAGGGTTTCGCGCGAAGCGCGGACGGCCTTGAGCACGGTGAAGTCGCGCAGGGCGGCGACGGTGGCAGGGGATTCGTGCCCGTGCAACTGGATGTGGCGGATGCCCAGGCTGGCGGCGAGATGCTTTATTTCTTCCACATCCTGATCGACGAAGAGCGCGACGGGCGTAACGAACGCAGGGAGCGAATGAAGGATTTCGCGCGCGATCGCGGTCGAAATGCAGCGCTTGGCCTGGGGATAGAAGTTTATGCCAATCGCGTCGGCTCCAGTGCGTGCGGCAGCTACGGCGTCCTGGGGACGCATGACGCCGCAGATCTTGACGCGGGTGCGGGGCATGGTGGATATCGTATGACACGGGGGGCGGCGCGGGCAACTCGACTGGCGTAGACCCGCCGTGCGCGTTGCTGTAGAAATGTCCGCGAAAGGGCGCGGAAGGAGCATTCGATGGCGGCGAGGAATTTGCTGGCGTTCGACCTGGGGGCGGAAAGCGGGCGGGCGCTGCTCGGCCGATTCGATGGAAAACGGCTGACGCTCGAGGAGAAACATCGATTTGCTAATCCAAATGGCCGGATGAACGGGCGGCTGCACTGGAACTTCCTGGCACAGTGGGAGGAGTTGAAGGCCGGGTTGCGAAAAGCGGCCGCAGGAGGGACGGCGATTGACGCGATCGGCGTGGATACGTGGGGCGTGGATTTCGGTTTCCTCGATCGCAACGGCGATCTGCTGGCAAACCCCTACATGTACCGCGACGCGCAGACGGATGGGATGCTGGAGAAGGCGTTCGCGAAAGTACCACGGGCGGAGATCTTCGAGGCGACCGGAATCCAGTTCATGCAGCTTAATTCGCTCTACCAGATGATGGCGCTGGCCGAGCGAAAAAGCCCGCTATTGGAAATGGCCCAGACGATGCTCTTCGTGCCGGACCTGTTCAACTACTTCTTCACCGGCGAACGCGCGGCGGAATTCTCGATCGCGACCACCAGCCAGATGTACGATCCACGGAAGCGCGACTGGGCGACGGCGATGCTCGGACGATTGGGCTTGCCCACGCACTTCCTGCCGCGGGTGGTGCCGTCGGGAACCCGGCTGGGAAACCTGCGGGCCGACGTGGCGGCGGAATGCGGCGCGGCGGGCGACATCCCCGTGATCGCGCCCGGCTGTCACGACACCGCCAGCGCCGTCGCAGCGGTTCCGGTGCGCGGCGGCGATGGCGACTGGTGCTACATCTCATCCGGCACCTGGTCGCTGATGGGCGTCGAGACGCCGCAGCCGATCATCAACGAAAAATCGCTGCGGTTGAATTATACGAACGAAGGGGGCGTGGCCGGAGACATCCGTTTTCTCAAAAACATCATGGGATTGTGGTTGGTGCAGGAGTGCCGGCGACAGTGGCTCAAGGACGGCCATGAGTTCAGTTACGCACAGCTGACGCAGATGGCGACAGCGGCGCGACCATTCGCGGCAGTGATCGATCCAGACTTTAAGCCGTTTCTGTCGCCCGGCCAAATGCCGCAAAAGGTGGCTGAATTCTGCACCAAGACCGGCCAGCCGCCGCCGGCATCGACCGGCGCAATCGTGCGAACGTGCCTCGAAGGATTGGCGCTCACTTATCGCAAGACGATCGAAGGGCTTGAGGATGTGTTGGGCCGGAAAATGGGCGTGATCCACATTGTCGGCGGCGGAACCCAGAACGAACTGCTGAACCAGATGACCGCCGATGCCTGCAATCGGCCGGTCGTTGCGGGCCCGGTGGAGGCGACGGCGATCGGCAATATGCTGGTAACCGCGATCGCCTTGGGCGACATCAGCAACCTGGAAGAAGGGCGGGCGGTGGTGCGGGAAAGTTTCGACGTAAAACGGTACGAGCCGAAGAATGCGCTCGCGTGGGAGGAGGCGTATGGCCGATATGGGAAGGTGCTTCAGCGATAGGCGCGCACGTTCGCGGGTTCCAAATTCATGCTGATCGATTGTCACGTTCACGTCTCCGCACTGCTGCCCGAAAACGGGCTGATGTCGGCCAAAATCCTCAAGAGCTTTCCGTTCCGGTTCATGCAGTCGCGGCTGGGAATCCATCACGTGGAGGGGCAGGACGAGGCCATCGAAAAGGCGCTGACGGCGCGGCTGTTTCAACTGCTCGATGACACGCGCGACCTGGACGCGGCCGTCGTGTTGGCGTTCGACGCGGTCTTCACCAAAGAGGGCGTGTTCAACACCGACACTACGCACCTTTACGTCAAGAACGATTTCGTGATCGGCTTGGCCAAGCGGCATCCCAAGGTGCTCTTCGGCGCGTCGGTGCACCCCTATCGCAAGGATGCAATCGCGGAACTGGAGCGCTGCATCGCGGCGGGCGCGGTGCTGCTGAAGTGGCTGCCGCTGACGCAGGACATCGACCCGGCCGACCCGCGCTGCATTCCGTTTTACGAATGTCTCGCCCACCACGGCCTGCCGCTGCTTTCGCACACGGGCGGCGAAAAGACGCTGCCCAATATCAACCCCGACGTCGCCAGCCCGGCGCTATTGACCGAGGCCCTGCGGCGCGGCGTGACCGTGATCGCGGCGCACTGCGGCACGCGCTCGGCGATGTTCGAAACCGATTACGTCGAACTGTTCGCGCGGATGGCCAAGGAACACGAGCACCTGTACGGCGACACCTCCGCGCTCAACCTGCCCACGCGATCGGCGGCGTACAACACGATCCTGGCCGATCCGGCGGTGATGGCGAAAGTTGTACACGGCAGCGATTGGCCGGTAATCCCGGTGCCGCCGTTGCGACTTGGCATCAGCAGCGTCGCCGAAATGTTCCGCGAGCCCAACTGGCTGAAGCGGGACATTGAGATCAAGCGGCGGCTCGGTTTCGGCCAGGAGTATTGGGAGCGGGCAGCGAAAGTGCTGAAGCTCCAACCCAGGTAGGGTGGGCCACGCCAATCCCGTTCGACTAAACCGCATCTTCATTTCGATACAGCTTCGCGATCCGCTGCGCCGGCTCAGGCGGCGGCCCATCTCCATAGACCTTCACCAGCCGAACATTGATCAGCATCGCCAAAAGCAACCCCTCCTGGCGCGGCGTGCGCGTCGGCGGCAGCTCGATGTCATCGTGCTTGCAGACGATCGCCACGCTTGATTCACCGAGATTCCGGCCCAGCAACGTGACGCGCACCGAGGTGACATTGGCAAACGGCGCGACCCGACAAACCGACAACCTTTTAAAACCCGTGCGGACGACAACGCGCCGCTGTTGCGGCAGCACCGTGATCTCATGTCTCGCCAGCACGCACGCCAGCGCAACTGCGCTGAAGACGCCGCCGAAGACGACGCTCATGTGCGCTTCCCACCGATAGGCAATAAACGAGGTCGCCGCGATCGACAGGTGCAATGCGCCCAAGGCGCTGAAAAACGCGACGGCAGTCCAGTTCCGCGGCGAGCGGAAGGTCACGCCGTCCATATGCGGATCTGCTTCGATTTCCCGACCGGGCATTGAGGCCTCCGGACCAAACGAGCGCGCGTCGTTCCCCCGTTGGCAGCAGGATGAATCGTAGCGCGTCGCCGCGAAACCAGCAATAACAAAAGCAGATTGCACGGCTCGCGCCAGATTTTCGCTAGGCGATACTTGAAAGATCTATCGAGGCAGCGAAGCCAGCTCATCGCCGATCGCGTCCATCAGCGGACGGAGCGTCCGCTCGGAAAAGTCGAAGACGATCCCCGCGGCGTTGAAGAGCTCCGGCAGCGTCCGCGTCCCACCTAGTCGCAGCGCCGCGCGATAATTACCAATCGCGCGGTGCGTATCCTCAAGCGATTTCACCCAGAGCTGCAACGCGCCAAGCTGCGCGATACCGTACTCGATGTAATAGAAAGGCGCATGGAACAGGTGGAGTTGCTTCTGCCAGCTCGTCGCGCGGACGTGCTCATAGCCGCTCCAGTCCAGTTTGCTCGAGAAGCGTTCGAGCAATCGCAACCACTCCGCCGTGCGTTCGTCGCGCGTGTGCTCCGGATGTGTATAGAGCCAGTGTTGGAACGCATCGATCGTCGCCATCCACGGGAGGAACTTGATGATCCCTTCGAGCAGCGTCCGCTTGGCACGGGCGGCGTCGCTGGGGTGGTCGTAGAACAGGTCGAAGTGATCGGCCCCGAGAAGTTCCATCGACATGCTCGCCACTTCGCAAAATTCCATCGGCGCGCTGCGGAGAAAAACCAGGTTCTCATCCCGTGCGGCCAGACAATGAAACGCGTGCCCTCCCTCATGCAGCAGCGTCTCCACGTCGCGCTGCAGGCCGGCCGCGTTCATGAAGATGAACGGCTCGCGCGCCTCATCGAGCGAGCACTGATAACCACCCGGCTGCTTCCCCTTTCGGCTTTGAAGGTCAAGATTGTCCCGGCGGCGCAGCGAGTCAAAATCATCCGCCAGCGCCGGCGACATCCGCTCGAAGATCGCCCGCGTGCGCTCGACCAAGAGCGGCGTCTGATCCTGCGCAAACGGTGCCAGCGCCGGGCGATTCTTCGGATCCATTGAAGTGTCCCAAGGCCGCAGCGCCGCCAAGCCAAGGTCCGCCTTACGCTGCGCATCCAATTCCGCAACCAGCGGCACGCAGGCGCTGGCGATCGAATCGGCAAAGGCCATGCATTGCTCGGGCGTATAATCGAACCGCTTGTATGCCCTCCACGTGTAGCAGCGGTAATCCGGCATGCCTGCGTTCCGCGCGATGCGGCCGCGCAAGTCGAAGAGCTTGTCGAAGATCTCCTCGATCCGCTCGTGATCCTGATAGCGTCGCTGGGCGGTGAGCTCCCAAGCCTCCTGCCGAGTAGCGCGGTCCGGGTCTTCCAAATACTTTGCCATTTGCGGAAGCGTCAGTTCCTGCCCGCCAAACGTGACCATCATCTCGCCGCAGATCGAGTCGTATTCGGTGACGAGCTTGGTCACCTCAGTTTCAAGCGCAACGTTCTCCTTGCGAAAGATCTCCACATCCGCGCGCCATTTCTTCGTGAGGATCGCGTATTTCCGGTCGGTCAGCGCCGCCGCATGTGGGCTCGCGAGAAATTTCTTCTGCAACTCAAAGTGCAGCGGCTTGATCTTCGGTTCGATCTCCTCGACGTATTGCAGGTATCGCCGCTCGATCTCCTTGTCGTCGGTGTGGCAGCTCTTGTCGATGTACCGGCGGCTGCCATACTCGTCCATCACACTGGTCAATTCTGAAAAGTCCGCCAGCCATTTCTCCAAATCCGTCACAGAGTTCAGCGGCCGTTCGACGAGCGCGCGATAAAGCGGCTCGCCCCGCGACCAATCCGCGGGATCAAATTCCACGGGAACAAATGTGCGCATCGGGACGGCGGTTGCGGGCATAACACAATCCTCGTATGTTTCCGCCGAAGCTTAGCAGCCGCCATGCCCACCGATCAACCACCCGCCCTCCGCCTCACCAACGTCGGCCTGCGCCGCGGCGAAACCTGGATCCTGCGCGACCTCAATTGGCAGATCCCACAAGGCGTTTGCGCCGCGATCCTTGGACCCAACGGCAGTGGCAAATCAACGCTGACGCGCATCCTCGCCTGTCATTACTGGCCGACCGAAGGCGAATCCTCCGTGCTCGGCGCAAACTTCGGCGACGCCAACCTGCTCGACCTGCGCAAATCGATCCGCTTGGTTCAGCCGACCGGGCCTTATGATATAGACGCCGAGTTGACCGCCCGCGAAGTCGTGCTCACCGGATTCTTCGGCACGCTCGGTTTATACGATGCGACCGACACCGGCATGGTTGCCGAAGCCGATCGGCTCTTGCTACAGGTCGGCCTGCCCCACGTGGCTGACCACGTTTACGCCACGCTTTCCAGCGGTGAAAAGGTGCGAAACCTGATCGCACGTGCCTTGGTGCGCGAGCCGCGTCTGCTCCTCCTGGACGAGCCCACCGCAGGCCTCGACCTATTGGCCCGCGAGCAGGTCCTCGCCACGGTGCAGGCGTTATTCGAGACCGACCAAGCGCCGCCCACGGTCGTTTTTATCACCCATCACGTCGAAGAATTGCCGCCCGCGACATCGCACGTCCTGTTGCTCGATCAGGGCCGCGCCGCAGCGATCGGAACTCCGGCACAGGTGTTACAAAATGACATCCTGTCGCGCGTCTACCGCTGCCCGGTCGAGGTTCGGCTGGAGGGTGGCCGGCGTTACGTGCAGGTTCATCCGACCGCTTGGCGAGATCTGCTGCACCGCCCGGGGCCGCGCGAGCCCCGCACGTAACCCATTCTGCCACAACACCTTCGGCTTCCCCGATTTGCCTCCTTACCCCAACATATCGTAAATCCCCATTATCGATTCGCTTGCCAGCGAACCGACGTGGGAACGGGCGCCAATTTACGCGGGAGTTTATTTCCCGCGAAAGGCAATCGCTATGAACGCCCGCGTTCCATCCAACCGAATTCGTCGCATCCTCGCCTGCGCCGTCGAACCGCTCGAATCTCGCCAATTGCTCAGCGTTGCAGCGCTCGACCTCACCTTCGGCTCAGGCGGCAAGACCGTCACCGACTTCAACACCCAGCCCAACTCCGCCTACTCCGTCGCGCTGGCGAATGGCAAGATCCTCGTCGCCGGCTCCCTCACCACCAACGGCGACGCCGACTTCGCCCTCGCCCGATACAACGCCGACGGCACGCTCGATACCACCTTCGGCAACGGCGGCGTCGTCACCACCGATTTCGGCTCGACCGCCGACGAGGCGTACGCCATGTCGATCGAGGTGATCGATCCCAGCACGTACAAGATCGTGCTCGCCGGCACCACCCAAACCGGGTCGGGCTACTTCGACTTCGCCGTCGCGCGCTACAACGCCGACGGCACGCTCGACAGCACCTTCGGCGCCAACCACGACGGCAAAGTCACCGCCGACTTCGCCCATGACTTCGATCGTGCAACGGCCATCGCCTTCCAGTCCGGCGGAAAAATTCTCATCACCGGCTCGGCGACCGTCGCCTTCAACTCCGAGTTCGGCATGCTGCGGCTCGACGACAACGGCTTGCTCGACATCACCTTCGGCGCGGATCACACCGGCAAGGTCATGACCGACTGGAACGGCGCCCTCGCCGAAAGCGCGGGCGTCGCGATCCAAGGCGATGGCAAGATCATCCTCGCTGGTTACGAGTACGATTACGCCACCGGCGACGCCGACGCCGCCGTCGCGCGCTACACCGCCGACGGCCTGCTCGATTCCTCCTTCGGCGTCGCGCAAAGCGGCATGGTCAAGATCGACTTCGGCCAGGCCGACGATCGCGCCCAGGCCATCGCGGTGCAGGCCGACGGCAGCATCCTGCTCGCCGGGTACGCCAACGACTACAACGGCCACTCCGATTTCGTCCTGGCCAAACTGACCTCCGCCGGCAATCTGGACACCACGTTCGGCCCCGCCGGCATGAATGGGATCATCCTCACCGATTTCGGTGGAATGGACCAGGCATTCGCCCTTGCGGTTCAGGCCGACGGGAAAATCGTAGTCGGCGGAACGACCGCGACCGACAGCGGCCAGGATTTCGCCGTCGCCCGCTTCGCCGCCGACGGACTGCTCGACAACGACTTCGGCCCCGGCGGCAAGATCATCACCGACATGGGCATGGACGACAGCGTCGCCGGCCTGGCGATCGACTCCGGTGGCGGCGTGATCGCCGTCGGCAGCTCGTTCACCATCCAATCCGGCACGGCTGACTTTGCGCTGGCGCGCTTTGCCGAACCGCTGCCGCCTCCTCCGCCGCCCCCGCCGCCGCCCCCACCTCCTCCTCCTCCCCCGCCGCCGCCTCCTCTGCCGCCCCCGCCGGTCAACCTGGCGCCGGTGGCGAACGCGGGTGGCCCGTACATCGTCCTCGAAGGCTCCGCGCTCAAGGTCTCGGGCGCTAAGTCACAGGATCCCGACGGCTCGGTCGTTTCCTGGGAATGGGACTTCAACTACGACGGCGGCACGTTCGACGTGGACGCCGCCGGCAAGGAGGTTGCCTTCCCCAAGCTCAACGGCCCCGCCTTCCGCACCATCGCGCTGCGCGTGACCGACAACCAGGGCGCCAGCACGATCATTACGACGACCGTGCAGGTGAACAATGCGCCCCCGGTGGCCGCCCTCACCGGGCCCACCGTCGTGGCGCGCAAGGATCTCGCGACGTTCACCGGCTCGTTCTTCGATCCGGGCCTGCTCGACACCCACGAGGTCTCGTGGGACTTCGGCGACGGCACCGTCATCGCCTTCAAGCCCGGCGACAACCCCAGCGCCCTCACCGCGGCTCATGCCTATGCGAAGAAGGGCCTCTACACGGTGAAGTTTACCGTGCGCGACAGCGACGGCGCGGTCAGTTGCGCCACGCTCAAGGTTGACGTCCAGGTCGGTCACGTCTCTACCACCTCTACCGCCGGTGTCACCACGCTGACGGTCAGCGGCACGGCGGCGGCAGACATCCTCGACGTGAAAAAGTCGAAGACCGGCAAGCTCGAAATCACCATCGACAACGACTCCCAGGGCCTGTTCCAAGTCGACCGGCTCATCGTCTACGGCAGCTCCGGAAATGACCTGATCCGCATCGGCGACGGCGTCACCCAACCCGTCGAAGTGTTCGGCGAAGACGGCAACGACGTCATCTTCGCCGGCAAGGGCGACGCCACCCTTCACGGCGGCGCAGGCAACGACAAGCTCTTCGGCGGCGCGGGCAAGAACGTGCTCGACGGCGGCGCCGGCAACGATCTGCTCCAGGTGCCCGAGCGGAACAAGAACGCTGCCACCCTCATGGGCGGCGCCGGCAACGACGAGCTCCTCGGTGGCGCCGGCAACGACCTCCTCGACGGCGGTGAAGGTGACGATCACCTCAACGGCCGAGGCGGCGCCGACCACCTGCTCGGCGGCACCGGCAAAGATCACTACGCCAAGCTGAAGGGCGATGATGTCCTCTCCGACCCGGACATCAAGCCCGCAGCCAAGGGCAAGAAGGCGAAGTAATCCCCCACACTCGCCTCTGTCCCCCTCTCCTCAAACTCTGGAGGAGAGGGGCCGATCCTCCGGAAGCTTCCGACCCCGCCGCAGCACAAACTTGCGGTTTTCGTCATCTCGCCTTTTTTCTTTGACTCCCTGCGGACGCCACGTATTTTAGTAGCTCAGTGAGTGGCACCGGCCATGCCGCTGGCATGGCTGGAATCATATCAAAACCGCGCGCCGCTGTGCCTGAAGACAAACGCAAGAGGGAGAGTGGGCCATGCCGATTTCGCACCGCAACCCCGTTCGTGGAAAACACTGCGCACGGATTGTCATTGCTGCTGCCGCCGCCGCCATCGGAGGCGCGCAGAGAGCGGGCGCGGCACAGGTCGCATATCGCTCGTTAGTCACGGCGAAGAATCCACTCACGTACCTGATGCTGGACGAGCCGGCGGGCTCGGCGTCGGCGGCCGACAGCGGGACCAACGGGACGCCGACCCCCGGCACCTTCGGTTCGGGTGTGACGCTTGGCCAAACCAGCGCCGGCGCGATCCTCAATACCGCCCTGACCACCAACGGCACTGCCACTCCGATCACGATCGCCGCCAGTGATGCCAAGTTCGACAACATTGGCACCGGCGATTTCACGGTGGAGATGTGGTTCAACACCTCCAACATCACCACCCGTGAGGATCTATTCAACTTTAAGGGGACAGCGACAAATACAAGCGACCTTGGCATTCAACTTTCATCTGAGACCGCCGATCACCTCAGCATCTTCCACACGACCGGTTTCAAGATCAGCTCAACCGCAGCGGTGACGGCCAATCAATGGCATCATCTCGCGCTGACGCGGGTGGGCTTAACTGGCGCTGAGACGCTCTATCTGGACGGCGCCGTGGTCGGTTCGGCGACGGACACGCAGACGCTGAGCACCCTCAACACCGGAACGCTCGCGGTCGGTAGCAAGTCCTTCGGTCCGACGTTCCGCGTCTTTACGGGCTCGATTGACGAATACGCCCTCTACAACACCGCCCTGACGCCCGCCGAAGTGCAGGCGCACATCGCAGCCGTTCCCGAGCCCGCAGCGATCGGGCTGCTGCTTGCGCCCGCGCTGGGTCTCCTGGCGCGCCGGCGTCGCCGCGCCTGACCGAATTCAATTCGTTCTCAGCAGAACTCCGCCCCCACCTCGAACACGCCCGCCCCATTCTTCTTACAGGAGATGATCCGCACTTCCGAGCGCAGCCGCTGCTCCCCCACGCCGATCTCGACCATGAAGAACGAATTCACCGGCATCGCCGTAGGCAGTTCAAAGCCTACGCCGTGACGCGACAAGTTCAGCGCCTGCACTTCGCGCCGCTCGTCCGCGCGCGTCGCCGTCGGGCTCACCACCCACGCCTGCACGACGTGCGGCGTCCGCGCGCTGCGCCGCCGGTCGCTTTCCGTGCCACGCGGCGAAGGCGGCTTTACAGTGCTGCTCATAGCGGTCCTATCGACTTTCCCGCACCCGCCCGTGAACCGCTGCCGCGTGATGAATATCGGACGCGCCGCTGCGGCCATCCGGCAGCCCTTCGAGCACCAGAATGGTCTGGTCGTCGCTTGCCTTTTCCGACCCCAGGTGCGCCAGCACGGCCGCCGTAAGGCAGCGCACCGCCGCCTGCGCCCCGCCATCACACAAGGCCAGTGCCCGCTCGATCCCCTCCGGCCCGAGCATCTCACCCGTCGAATTTCGCGCCTCGGTCACACCGTCCGTGTAAAGCAGCACCATCTGCCCCGGGGCAAGGATCAACCGGTCTTCGCTGAACGGCGCATCGACGTCGATCCCCAGCGGCAGTCCTCTCGCAGCATCCAACTCACGAATAACAGTCCGCCCCGAACCATGCCCATTCTCCCCCATCCCCGAGATCAGCAGGGGGGGATTGTGCCCCGCCCGCGCATAAACCAATTCGCGCGTCGAAGCCTGGTAAAACGCAAGGAACGCCGTCACGAACGAAGACTCGATCTGCTTCG
>JAQGHM010000315.1 GCA_028291615.1 Phycisphaerales bacterium
GGTGCGCCATACGACGTTCCCAGTCCAAGTTATGCCGGATCCGCATTCATTTTCGAGCGCGATGCCAACGGGGTCTGGACGCAGACCGGCAGAATCCTGGCGAGCGACGGACAACCGGACCAACATCTCGGCCAATATGTAGACATCCGTGGCGATTTGGCCATCGCCGGATCGGATCAGAATTATGGGGCCGGGTACGTTTATCGCCGGAACACGAGTGGGCAATGGGCGCAAGTCGCGGAACTAACCGGCAACAATCCTGGCGATGCGGCGGGTCGAGTGGCGCTTTATGATCGCACGGTGGTGCTTGGGGCGCTGGGGCGCGATGCGGGAGCGAGCAATACCGGCGCTGGCTTGATCTTTCAGGAAGGGGCGAACAATAGCTGGAGCCAGGTTCGCGAGATTCTGGCGACGGACCACGCGGCCGACGATTGGCTGGGGTTTCGCACGGCGATTACCAAGGATTCGGTTTTCCTGACTTCGCCGAACAATGATTCGGCTGGGTCGGATCACGGATCGGTTTACATCTATGATCGCGTGCTGGCAGCGTACCTCCAGGGCACCGCGTTCGACGACGCCAACCGTAATGGAGTGAGGGACGCCGGAGAAGGGGCGCGCTCCGGCTGGACGGTCTACGTCGATGCGAACGACAACGGCATCAAGGACGCCGGGGAGTCGGCGGTCGTTACTGACGCAGCGGGGAACTACGCGTTCAACGACCTCCTGCCGGGCAGCTATGTCGTCCGGCTGGTGCAGCAGGACGAGTTCAGCCAGACGCTGCCGGGGCTGGGAGATGGTTGGCGAGTTACGCTCACACCTGGCCAGACGTTCGTCGGCAACTTTGGCATCGTCGCTGCGGCCACCGTGGTTAGTGGCGTCACCTGGAATGACCGCAACGCTGACGGCGTTCGCGATGCAGTGGAGCCAATCGTCCCCGGCCGCACGGTCTACTGGGATAAGAACGAGAACAGAGTGTTCGACCCTGGCGAGCCGTCCACCGTCAGCGGTGCGGACGGCACGTACACGATCCGCAACGTGCTGCCGGGCGCCCGCGCCATCCGCCAGGTCGTGCCGGGGGGGTGGCACATCGTCGCGCCGTCGGGCGGTGACGCGGCCGGCCGCGTGACGCTGGCCCCAGGCGTGACCAACACGCTGGGCGTTGGGAGCTTCCGCGAGGCATTGATCCAGGACCAGAAGTTCTACCTCCCCAAGGGGAACCTATGGATCAAGGGAACCATCGCCGCCGTCGGGATGCCCGCCGACGGAAACGGGAGTGTGCAGGTGTTCGAGCTGACCGGGAACCAGTGGGTTCAGCGAGCCGTCCTCACCGCGCCTGACGGTGCGCCGGAGCAGGACTTCGGCGCAACCACCATCCTGATCCAGGGCGATCTGATCGTCGTCGCGGCCCAGATCAATTCCAACCAGCGCGGGATCCGGGCAGGGGCCGTCTACGTTTACCGGCGATCCGCGCCGTTCACGTGGACCTTCGCCTCCAAGATTGTCGCGTCGGACGGAATCCCCAACGGCCAGTTCGGCACCAAGCTGGCGATGGACGGATCGACGCTCATGGTCACCGCCCGCGGGACCAGTGACAGCAACACCGACGGCGGCGTCTACATCTACCAGACCGCCGACGGCGGATCGACGTGGCAGGAAAAACAAATCCTGCGCAGCACGACGCCTCACCTCGGGGCTTCCTTCGGATACGCCATCTCCCTTGACGGCCCGACGCTGGTCGTGGGCGCAGACGCCGAAGGGCAGGTCAGCGGACAAGGGTTGGTCCACGTCTTCGCGCGGCAATCCAACGGCCAGTGGACGCTGGTGCAGACCTTCGCGGCCCCCGACACCGCCACGACCAACGCGTTGTTCGGCTGGAGCGTCAGCGTCTCGGGCAACCAGCTCGTGGTAACCAAGGGGGATGCCTCAACTGACAAGCTCTATTACTACACGCGCCAGCCCGGCTCGAGCACGTGGACCTTCGTGTCCAAGGACGCGGTGACCGGACCCACCTCGCTGAGCTGGAGCAATGGCCGGCTGCTTGCCGGGTACAACCAGGGTTCGCCGACCGGCTTTCTCAGCTTATACGCTGCCGACGCCTCGGGCGTCTGGACGGTGTTCGACCGGCGCGCGGCGTCGGACTCGGAACCCGGAGATTATTTCGGAACCACCGTCTTCTTCGAGGGAGACCAACTCTGGCTGACCGCGATCGGTGACGACGACCAAGGCACCGACGCAGGAGCGCTCTACGCGTTTCATATTGGGCCTGCGGGTTACCTTACGGGAACTGTCTTTGATGACCGGAACGCGGACGGCGTCCGGAACGCGGGGGAGGCGCCGCTGATCGGTCGCACTGTCTTTCTCGATGCGAATGGCAACGGTGTCCAGGACGCCGGGGAGGCCTCGTCGGTGTCGGACGCGGCGGGCCTCTATCACTTTGACGGGCTGCTTCCGGGAAGCTACGTCCTTCGGCTGTTGCCGGTGAACGAGACCAGCCAGACCCTGCCCATCCTCGGCGATGCTTGGCGCGTCACCCTGCAGCCCGGTCAGACTTTCGTCGGAAACTTTGGCGTGGTCGCTGCCGCCACCGTTGTCAGTGGCGTCACGTGGAACGACCGCAACGATGATGGCATTCGCGATGCGGTCGAAGCAGTTGTCGGCGGTCGGACGATTTATTGGGACGTTAACGAAAACGCCGTCCTTGATCCCGGCGAACCCAGCTCCGTCTCGGGTTCCGACGGCACGTATTCGATCCGCAATGTGCTGCCCGGTCCCCGCGTGATCCGCCAAATCGTCCCGGGCGGGTGGCACATCGCGGCCACCTTCGGCGCGGATTCGAGTGGGCGGGTGACGATCGCGCCGGGCGTGAACAACCCCCTGAACATCGGGAGCTATCAGGAACTGTTCGTCGACGAACAGAAGCTCCACGTCACGCCGGGCCCCCTCTCGATGAGCGGGACGATTGCCGCCGTCGGTCGACAGCCTGACGGGTCCGTGCTGGTGCTCGAATACACCGGCACGCAGTGGGTGCCGCGCGCAAACCTCACACCGCCCGCCGGCACCCCACCGGATGACTTCGGCACTGACGTTATCGTCGTTCGCGGTGATCTGATTTTTGTCACCGCGCCGCACAACACCAATCAGCGCGGCGTCGAGGCAGGGGCCGTTTACGTCTTCCGGCGCACCGCACCATCCGCTTGGACCCTCGCGAGTAAGATCGTCGCCGCCGACGGACTGGCCAGTGAGCTCTTTGGCGAGAACATTGCCTTCGATGGGAAGACGCTGGCGGTCTTCAAGCTCGGACACGGTAACATCAGTGGAACGGTTTACATGTACGAGACGCCCGACGGCGGGAACTCGTGGATTGCCAAGCAGCAACTGACCAGCAGCTCGCCAAGCCCCTTTAACAACGGACAGTTCGGCGGGGCGTTGTCGCTCGATGGGGATACGCTGGTCATCGGCGCCGTCAACGAGGGCGTGGGGGCGAATCCGACCGCGCAGGGAATCGTCCACGTGTTCTCACGCCAGAACGGCATCTGGTCGCAGGTACAGACTTTCCAGGCTCCAGATAACCTTAGCAATCAGTCGGCACAGTCCTTCACCTTCCAGCGCTTCGGTGGCAACCTGAGCGTCTCGGGAAACCAACTGGTCATCTCCAACGACGCGAGCGGCGCCGCGCCGGAAGACAAGCTGTACTACTACACTCGCCAGCCCGGCTCGACCACGTGGGACTATGTTGGCAGGGAAGTGATCAACGGCCCGACGTCGCTCGCCTGGAGCGGCGGACGCCTGATCGCCGGTTATCCCGGCGTTTTTCCCACAGGGTCGGTCAGCGTGTACTCCGCCGACGCGACGGGGATGTTGGCGCTGCGCGAGCGAATCGCGGCGTCGGACTCGTCGCCGGGTGATGGGTTTGGTTCGGTCATCGCGTTCGACGGAGACCGGGTCCTGGTGAGTGCCCCCGGCGATGACGACCAGGGCACCGATGCCGGGGCGCTCTACTCATTCAGAATGGGACCGTCGGCGTCCGTCACCGGGACGGTCTTCCAAGACCGCGTCGGTGACGGCGTGTTCATTGCCGGCGAACCAGGACTCGCAGGTACGACCGTCTGGCTTGACCTTAACGACAACGGCGCCCAGGACTCCGGTGAGCCCACGACGGTGACCAACGCCCAGGGTGTGTTCGACTTCACGAACCTGATGCCGGGCACTTACACCGTGCGCGTCGTTCCGCCACCGCTCTGGCGGCAGACCTCGCCGGCCAACAATCAGCCGCAGCGGATCAGCGTGACGTCGGGCCAAACCGGCGCGCCCGCATTCGGCGTCTACGCCACCGCCACCGTTACCGGCAAGCTGTTTACGGACGCAAATGCCAATGGCATCAAGGACGGCGCGGACGCGGCGCTGGTTGGCTGGGTCGTGTTCGCCGACCTGAATAACAACCGCAAGGTGGATGACGGCGAGACCGTCGCCGTCACCGATGCGCAGGGCAACTATACGCTTAGCTATCTTCCGATCCAGCCGCTGCGGATCGATGTCGTGGATGGCGTCAATCGTGGCGTCACGCCGCGCCCGGTCGCGCTCCAGCAATTGCTCGTGCAGTCGGGCATCGACCTGGGCAGCACGACAACGGGCGGTCAGACTTTTCCATCCGTCGGCGCGATCGCCGGGCGGGCCGCGGTTGACACAGACGGCAATGGCCTGGTCGATTCCTTCGAGACCGAAGGCGTCGCTGCGTTGAACTTCACCGTCTGGCGCGACGATGGCGACGGCGTCTTCGAGCCGGGGTTCGGCGACGTGGCGGTCGGCACGCTCACCAGCACTGCAGGCACCGGCGCCTACTCAATGTCTTCGCTGTCCTTTGGCAGTTACTGGATGCAGCTCGACCCGGCGTCATCCGGAATGCTCGGCTTCTCCCTCTATGGCCGGCCCAGCCTCAAGCGCGTCGTCGTCGGCGCTCAGCAAACTCCTGGCGTCGCCGATTTCTCGATCCTCAAGGCCTACACCGTCAACACGCTCGTCGATGAGATCCCGGGGAGCAACACGCCTACTCACACCAGTCTGCGCGAGGCGCTCGACCTGGTTCGCACCGATGGCAAAGACACCGGCGTCATCGTGTTCGATCCGTCGCTTTTCAGCGGCACGATCAACCTCGATCCGGTGGAAGGCCAGTTGCTCGTGCGTGACAATGTTTCAATCCTCGGCCCCGATACCGGTGCGATTACCATCGCTGGTCCGGGCACGTCGCGGATCTTCTCGATCAGCAACGGGCTGGTCGTGGATATGAAAGGCCTGGTCATCACTGGCGGCTTCGCCCCTACGGGCGGCGCAATCAGCCTGGGTTTTGGCAGCACGCTCAATGGGGACAAGTTGAAGCTGAGCGGTAACGTCGCCACGCAGCGCGGCGGCGCTATTTACGCTGCGAGCGGGTCCCTGCTGAATCTGACCAACACGACTCTTTCTGGTAATTCGGCGGCACTGCAAGGTGGTGCGATTTACGCCGGCGGACAAGTCACAGTGAGCCTGGATCGCGACACGCTGGCGGCGAATTCCGTCACGTCCACTACGGGCGATGGCGGCGCTCTCTATATGCTGGGCGACCTCACGGCACGCCAGGTCACCATCGCGGGTAATATTGCAGCGCGATTTGGCGGAGGACTGGTCGTGGCCGACGGCGCCTCGGTGCTCACCAATGTCACCGTGGCGGGCAACCATGCACAACAGGGAGGAGGTCTCTATATCACCGGTGCCGCCGACCTCACGCTGCGGAACACCCTGGTTGCTGCGAACCTGCGCACGGGCGAGTTGCCCGATGACGTTGCAGGCCTTCCTCTCAATGCGGCGTCGTCCTACAGCATCATCGGGTCCGGCGGCGGTGGACTGGTCAATTCTGTAAATGGCAATCGTCTCGGGAGCGTGAATCAACCGATCGATGCGCGTCTACTGCCGCTCGCCTCGAACGACGGATTGGTTCAGACGATCGCCCTCAGTCCCGATTCCCCGGCGCTGGATGCCGGCTCCAATTCGCTCGTGACAGGATTGGCGACCGACGCCGCGGGAGATGCGCGAATCGCGGATTTTAATGCCCATGGCAGCCCCGTGGTTGACATTGGCGCTTATGAGGACACGCCTCTGATTGTCGTTAACGGCGCAAAAGACGAATTTGTGGACACGGACGGCAAGATGAGTCTCCGGGAAGCGATCGCCTTGGCGACTGCGCGGCCGGGATTCGACCAGATTCGCTTTACGCCGTCGATGTTTACCGCTGGCAAAGCGGTGGTCACCTTGACCGCCGGTGAGTTGGTTTTGGACTCGAACACAGACCTCGCAGGGCCAGCGGACCTTCAGACCGTAATCGACGCCTCGGGTGCTTCCCGCGTTTTACGAATTGCCAGCGGAGCGTCCGTTACGCTCAGTAATCTCACGATCTCCGGCGGCGGCAACGTGCAAGATGGCGCGGGTCTCTTCGTTTCGGGCAGTCTTTCGGCTCAAGGTGTGTTGATCACGGGCAGCGCTGCCAGCCGCAACGGCGGTGGCGTGTACGTTGCGGCGGGCGGCGTTCTTTCGATGACGAACACGACGGTATCGGGGAACGCTGCGGCTGGCTCCGGTGGCGGTTTGTACGTGCAGGTGGGTGGGACGCTGTTCGGGGTGAACGATACGGTTTACAACAATCGCGCTGATAGCGACGCCAATGGTCAGGGGAGCGGTGGCGGGACGTTCATCGAGGCGGCGGCCGGCACGTCCGTCGCGTCGGTTACGCTGCATAACACGATCGTGGCGGGCAACGTGCGGGGTGCCGGTTCTGCCGCAGATGATGCGAAGGGAACATTCGCCGCTGTCAGTTCGTTCAACGTCATCGGGGCGATCGATGGTTCGACGGGATTGAGCGGCGCGGGCACGCGCTACGGATCGGCGTCCAGCGTGCTGGACGCGGGGTTGTTGCCGCTGGCGTACAACGGCGGGGCGACGTGGACGCACGCATTGAAGCCCGGCGCGGCGGCTACGGATGCGGGGGACAACCAGCGTGCGGCCGACGCGGGGCTTACGACCGACGCGCGGGGCTTGCCTCGCGTGAAGGATGGCGATGACGACAAGGTGGCGCGGGTGGACGCGGGGGCGTTCGAGCAGCAGTTCCCGCTGAACCAGGCGCCGCTGCTGAGCAGCGTCGCGACCTTGCGCGGGGCGGTGGAAGGCGTGGCGTTCGACATCACGACCGACCAACTTTTGCGCGCATCGGATGCGAGCGATCCGGAGAATGCGGCGCTGGGATTCCGGATCGAATCGATCCTGGCGGGGTCCTTGATCAACCTGACGACCGGCCAGAGCGTGGTGCCGGGGGTGACGCTGCTCTTGCCGGGTCAGACGCTACGCTGGACGCCCCCGGCCATCTCCTTCGGCAGCGACACCACCAGGACGCTGGCAGCCTTTACCGTACGGGCGTGGGACGGGCAGGTGCTCAGCGCGGGCACCCCCGCGACCGCCAGCATTGAGGTGACCACCGTCGCCCAGCCGGTCAACTACGCGGTGCTGTTCAGCGGCGGCGACCGCGTGGACCTGAACTATCCGATCTACTACGACAACCTCAAGCGCACCTATCAGGCGCTGGTCGATCACTACGGGGTCAAGCCGTACAACATTTACGTGATCTACGCCGACGGGCGCGACCCGGGCCTGGACATGAAGGGGAACCTGAACTCCGACATGTCGTTCGCGGCCAACGTGCTGCCGGCGACGCGGGATAACCTGCGTAACACGCTGATCAACCTCTCGCGCACGATCGACGCCAACGATCACTTCTTCTACTGGACCTTCGACCACGGCCTGGGCGGCACCAACCAGCCGTCGCTGAGGGGCGAGGAGATCATCAAGGGATGGGGAGCCGGACAGGCGATCAGCGACGAGGAGCAGCGGGTGTGGCTGCAAGGATTGAAGGCGGGCGACTCGGCGTCGGGGTACGGGGTGCCGGCGGGGTACGGGGGGGTGCGCGGCGGGTTTGATACCTACATGTTCGCCCAGTGCTTCAGCGGCGGGATGCTGGACAACCTGGCGACCGGCGTGAACGCCCTGGGTCCGGGGACGCAGGTGTACGGCATCGCGGATTCGAATCATTACGAGGCCAGCTACAGCGATTACTTCGCGTCGGCGTTCACCCAGGCATTGCAGCAGGGATACAACGGCACGGCCCAGGCCTACAGTTACGCGCTGGCGCACGATGGGCGGACGGATGATAAGCCCTATGCCCCCAACGGCGGGGCGTGGTCGTTCAACGTCGAGCACCCGTGGTCGGCGGGGGCGAGCTTCCCGATCTTCGCCACGCCCGCCACGCAGAACGCCGCCCCCGAGCTGCGCGCGATCGCCCCGCTGAAGTGCCCGCCTGGCGCGACGACGCTGACGATCAGCTACGACCTGCTGATGGCTGCCGCGGATACCGCCAACCCTTCGGGGCAGGCGATCGTGTTCAGCTTGTCGGGGGTGGACATCGGGCAGGTGCTGCGCGACGGCCAGGTGGTCAATCTCAACGACCCCAGCCAGCGCACGCTTGCGTACGGGCAGTCGTTCACCTGGGTGCGCCCGGCGGGCTCCAGCGGCACGCTGGCGGCGCTGCGGTTCCGGGTGCTCGACTCGGACGGTAATGCCTCGGGCCCGGACGTGATTGCGCCCATCCGCATCGGCGCGCCAGTTGGTGGGCCGCTCGCCAACGATGATGCGGTCACGCTGCAGCAGGATACCGCTGACGTGCTGCTCAAGCCGACGACCAACGACATCGGCGTCAACCTTCGCGTGCTGGACGTGGGGGTGGCATCGCACGGCAGGGTCAGCTTCGACCCGGCGACCGGGCAGGTGCGCTATACGCCCGCGGCCGAGTTCCTGGGCACGGATAGTTTCAGCTACCTGCTGGGTGACGGCGTCAACACCGACGTGGCGCACGTGAGCATCTCGGTGGTCAGCTTTGATCCGGCAGTCGCGTCACTGGCGGCCAACCAGGTTCGCTACACCAGCACGCTACTTGCGCCTCCGCCGGGTTGGGCGGGCTTGGGCGAGACGCTCGACTGGCCTTACCGGCTGGGCGTGCCGAACTGGCAGAACACGTACGGCGTTGATATCGGCAATGACGGCGTAGTGGTCGTGCGCACGTCGCGATTCAATCCCGGCGATGGCTCGATCGACTTCGTCGGCTCGACCAACGCGGGGTACCGCTGGCAATCGGGCGACACCGAGCCGTACTGGAACTATGAGCCCTCGCCGACGCGGACGGTCACCGCCAGCAACGCGTTCGTGTTCCAACTCGACGCCGGCCTGACCCATAACGGCCGCGAGGTCTTCGACGGCGTGGAGGCGACGTCGGCGTCCAACCCGTCGATGCTGCCGACCACGCGATACCTCGATCCGGACAACGCCAACGAGAGCGGTTTCCCACCGCTGGGCGGCATCTGGTTTGACGCGGGCACCGACCAACAGCTCTGGCAGGAGGTGCCGCAGGATTTGTTTCCTGTCGATGTCGCGGGAACGAGCCTGGCGAACGGCCTCGATCCCAACGCCCGGTTCCTGACCCTGATGAACAACTCCGGCACGACGTCCGGCCAGCCGGCGCGGGTCGAGTTGTGGAGCATCGGGCGCACGGGTCAGTCGTTCCTCGCCGTCATCCAAGGCTGGCAGGGCCCGATCGGCGCGGAAGGGTTCCGACGGGCCATTGGAGCGCGCGTCAGCGCCGCCGGTCACGCGGTGGGTCAGGCCGAATACCGCTTGAACGATTACCACGCGTTCCTGTACGACGGGAGCCAGACCCGCGACCTTGGGGCGTTGCCCGGCCGCTCGCAAAGCGTGGCGACCAATCTGAATGCGTCCGATGTGGCCGTGGGTTATTCTTCCAACGTCCGTGGCGACCTGCACGCCGGCGTGGGCTTTGTCTGGGACCCGGCCGGCGGCATGCGCTCGCTGGGCACGCTGTCGGCGGCCGACGGCTCGGCCGGCTGGAGCATCGCGTACGACGTCAACGCGTCGGGCGTGATCGTCGGAGCATCCGACGGGCACGCGATCGTCTATCAGGGGGGCCGGATGTACGACCTCAACGCCCTGGTCAATGGCCTCCCCGCCGGCACGGTGCTGACCGCGGCCAACGCGATCAACGACGCGGGGCAGATCGTCGCCACCGGCACGATCGCCGGCGGGGCGTCGCGGGCATTCTTCCTGGATGTGGTTCACCTGCTGTCAGCCACCGACGACGCGGTCAGCGCCACCAGCCGCGCCCCCGCGACGTTCAACGTGCTGGCCAACGACACCGGCACCCTAACGGTCAGCGGGATCAATACTTCGACGCTCAAGGGGACGTTGGTCTGGGACGCCCAGGGGAACGTGACCTTTGATCCCGCCCATCAGTTTGACGATCTGGCGGTCGGGCAAGCGCGGCAGACGACGTTTTCTTACACCGCGGTCGATGGCCAGGGGGGCACGCGCAGCGCCAATGTGACGATCACCGTCACAGGGGTAGCCGCACTGAACACGTTCCACGTCGAGTCGCTCACTACCACGGCGTCGGGCGTGGACCTCAAGCTCAGCGCCGCGCCGGACCTGTCAAAGCTCAATCTTTACGACGGACAGGACGCGACCCTCGACGCCGCCGACGTCACGCTGCTCGGCCAGACCACCGGCGCGGTGCGCGGCTCGCTCGTGTTGGATGTTGCCACCAATACGCTGTCGTTCGTCGCCACCGGCGGCGTCCTGGCGCCTGACACGTACACGCTCACGCTCTTCAGCCGCGCCGATGGTGTGGTCAAGACGGGCACCGGTGAACTGCTCGATGGCAACGCCGACAACATCGCCGGCGGCAACTTCGTCCAAAGCTTTACCATCGCCCCGACGGCGTCGCGCACGCTGAGCCTGCGCGACTTTGCCCGCGGGCCGGGTCAGGGAATCAACCTGCCCGCCACCGGCGCATCGGCCGGCATGCCAATCTCGATCGATGACGCCGCCGGCGCGCGCAGCGTCGAGTTCACGCTGAGCTATGACCCGGCCCTGCTGACGGTTAACTCTTTCGCGCCGGCCACCGGCCTTCCCGCAGACTGGCAGGTGGTCTACAACTTGTCCGTACCGGGGCACGCCACCGTCAGCCTGTTCGGCACCACTTCCCTGCCCGCGGGCCCGCGCGACCTGCTGATCGTCTCGGCATCGATTCCCGCGACCGCGACCTACGGCGCATCGCAGCGCCTGCGGCTGGACAACCTGGCCATCAACGAGGGGCAGATCGCCGCCCGCGCGGATCGGGCGGTGCAAAAGGTGGCATACTTCGGCGATGCTACCGGCAATCGCACCTACAGCACGCTCGACGCGGCGCTGATCGCGCGCGTCGGTGTGGGGCTGGACAGCGGCTTTGACGCCTACGCGATGACCGACCCGGCGATCGTCGCGGACGTGACCGGTAACGGCTCGGTCGGCGCGCTGGATGCGTCCTACGTGGCGGCCAAGTCTGTCGGCCTGACCCAGAGCGAGATCCCCGACCTGCCCGCCGGCGTCACGCCGACGCCGATCAGCGGGCCCGACCCCACCGTCAGCGTCGGTGCCACGGCGGCAGTTGCGCCTGGCGGCGCGAGGGCGGTGCCGCTGACGATCGATGCCCCTGCCGGACTGCAGGCGTTCAACCTGACGCTCACCTACGACCCCACGCAGTTCGACGTGTCGGCGGCGGACGTGGTCGGCGGCGGTATCCTGTCTGGCGCGCCGGCGGGCTGGTCGCTGGCCGTGAACGTAGATATCGCAAACGCGCGCATCTCGATCGGCGGCTACTCGACCCTGCCGCTGACCGGCGGCGGCAGTGGCGGTGACTTGATCGTGATCACATTCCACGCGCGGGCCAATGCCGCAGCGGGGACGTCGGTACTGAACCTGGCCGGACAATTAAACGAAGGCGGCCTGGCCCTGACGGCGGTCGGCGGGACGTTGACCGTGGGCGCGCAGAATCCGGCGGAGGTCGTAGGCCGGCGGCTGTTCTACAACCATTCAGCGCTGGACGGCAACGACGCCGCCGCCGACGCGCGGGACGACGCCGCCGTCGCCAACGACAAGCTCGCGCTGCTCACCGGACAAACCGCCTCGGGCGCGAACGTCAGCGGGGCGGCCAAGGGGATCAACGGCGTGATGATCGACGTCAGCGGCCTGCCTGCCGGCGCGACGCTCAGCGCCGCCGATTTTGACATCCGGATCGGCACGACCGGCGATCCGACGAACTGGGCGGCGGCCCCCACCCCAACCTCGATCACGCTGCGCCGCGCCGTCGCCGCTGCCGGCGGCGCCGATCGCATCACGCTGACCTGGGCGGATGGCGCGGTGGTCGGCCAGTGGCTGCGGGTCACGCTGCTGGCCAATGCCCACACCGGCCTGGCTCAAGCCGATACGTTCTCGTTTGCCAGCCTGCCCGGCGACGCCAACGGCGACGGGAAAGTGGACTTTTTAGATTTGGCCATGCTCGCCCAGCACTACAACGCCCCCGCCCGCGCCCCCCTGACCGACGGCGACTTCACCGGCGACGGCCAAGTGGACTTCCTCGACCTGGCCGTCATGGCCCAACGGTACAACACCGCGCTGCCGGGATTGGCAATCGCCGCGCCGATACCTGCCGCCTCAGCGCCGATGCCGTCATCGGCGTCGGTCATCACTCAGGTCGGCCAGTCCACATCAAAGGTGGCAGGGGGCGCGGTGGTCATCACGAAGCAGCCACCCATCAAAGCGGTGCAAGCGGCCCCGAAGTTAAAGCCCAAAGCCGTCGCAGCCCCAACGCCGCCGCCTTTGCAGGAGAAACCTACCGCGCCGGTCACTCATGTTAAGCTCTTCAATAAAGAATTTCCTGCCGTTAGGGCTTCAGTATTCAGTAACAAGAAGATTTCCCCCGCCTTCCGCAAGCGATCAGACATTCTGGCGTAGGTGGTTTTCAGACTAGTCCAAGACGTACGTCAATCACAGGATGGTTACATCAGGCGCGCGAACGCATTGCCACAGCACGCTCCCCATCCGCTCCCGACGCACGCCGTGTTTTTTATGGTAAAGAGGACACGCTACTGCCTTTCAATGTGATCGCGTGACTCCCTGCCAGCCGGGCTGTTAAATATTTGGGATTTAGAGCGCCAAAAACCTCTCCCCAAAACAGGAGAGAAACTTTATGAACAGGGTTCCGATGGGGCATCACGCCGCCGCACGACTGTAATGTCGCAGCACCCCTCCTAGAGCATCTTCAATCCAGTTGTAGCGTGTACCCGCAATGGCGGAAGCAGTTGGCCGAGTCGGGTGCGGTGATCTGATCCAGCACGCTTTGCATTGCGCTCCATAGTGCCTCGCGCGTGCGGCAC
>JAQGHM010000005.1 GCA_028291615.1 Phycisphaerales bacterium
AATTCCGGATGAACGAGGCGCTGGAGCTGCTACTGAACTGCTCTCATGCGCCAACCTGCGCTGGCTGGGCTCTTCGGTTCCTTCGCTCTTCAAGCTCAGTTGCGCTGGACACACACTGCGGAAACGGTGCGGCCAAATCAGCCGACCTCAATATGGTGCGGCCCGACCCTCGATCGCATCGTATGCAGCCATTTTATCGATGGCAACCATTTTATCGATGGCAATTCAAGCCGAAATTTGTCGAACGCTCTGCGTATAATCAAGTCATCTGAAATGTATTCCGTCGACACCCTCTCGAACCAGCCAAACCACGATCCTTACTTAGCTTCGATCGGCTGGCTTGGGATGGCGATTCCGCATCATTTCAAACCCAGGCCGCACCTCGATCTTCTCCCGCCGCCGCTTCGCTCGCTCGCATTCTACCGCGTCGGCACGGTTCCGCACTCTGGGCAACGGTCGGGGGTGGCGCGGAGGTCGTAGTTGCAGACGGAGCAAAACGTACCCCCGCGTTGACGGCGACGCTTGGCCCAAGCCCTCGACATCCAAATCATCGTGAATAGGGGCAAGACGGAGAACCAGGCGGCGACGGTAAGATGTCGATGTTGCATCAATCGGACGTACGGCGTTCTTGCCCTTGTCATGGTCGAGAGCCGCTCCTGATAACGGCGTCGGGATTCCTCCAGTTCGCGACGTGCGCGGGCAAACTCGCGACGTGCGCGCGCAACCTCGTCAGGATTCCAATCGGCGGCGCTGATATTCGTACGCATTCTATCGAATAGCCGCTCGTCTTCAGCTAAGGATTCTTTGAACGTGGCATGCCATTGATTGCTCTCCAGGCGGCTTTGCGGATAGTTGTCGAACCATAGGCTCCCGCGACGTGAAGTAATTTCCCACCGGACACTGCGGACGGAGAATTCAAAGGCGCTGTCGTGACGAAAACTGCGCACCCAGAGCACAACCGTCGCTACGCACAGCAGCAGCGACAGCACCGTGAGAGCATTGAAGATGATCCGCCGCAGTCGCTTCATGCCTTCACCTTGCCAGGAATTTTACCGCACTCTGGGCAGCGGTCGGGGGTGGCGCGGGGTCATGCTGGGAAACCGCGCGGGAAGCGATCGAAAAATATCTTCCGTGAGCCGGCCGTTCGTTGAGATAGACGTTATGAGATGGGAAAAGGTTGAATTAACATAACCCCAAGACAATGAACCTTTTCGTGAGTGTTTGGCCGGGGGGCGTGCAGTCTTTGGGGGGGCCGCGCTTGACGTCGGGGCTGATGAATGCGGGGGCGTGGGGATGACGTTTCCATTAAGGACTCTAGGCGCCGTTCAGTTTGTTTTGACGACGGGGGGCTGTAATCCTTTCAGGGTTAGCGCGGATTCGCCGAAGCCTTCTTTTTCGCGGGGGAGGGGGAGGTAGTCGGGCAGCGTCGGATTGTGGAAGAAGTCGAACTTGGGCTTTTGGGCATCGGCCACGGCTTGCTCGAGGGTTTGACCTTGTTTGGCAGTGATCATTCCGAAGACGTCTCCGGTGATGGATTTGGCTTCCCAGATGGTTTTGCCGTCGGCGGTCAGGAACGCGAGGCGCAGCTTGGTGGGGGTGACGGTGACGGCTTCCTCGCGCGGCGGGCCGATGCCGCCAAAGGGCCTGAGGCGCATTTGTTTTGATTCGCCGGGCGATGAGGAGGCTTCGAGGCGCACGGGGGCGCCGTCGGCGACGACCATGCCGGCGCGCTGCAAGGCGGTGGTGAGGCCCGTCGTGACCTTGTCGAGTTGATCGGGGTCGCCGCTGAGGTTGACAGAGAGGCTGACCTTCATGCCGGGGTAGAGGGCGTAGATGTTTTGCGGCTTCATCGTGGCGGTCATCAGCTTGACCTCTTCCTGAGGCAGCGTGATGGCGACGAGCTGGCGGCGCGGGACTTTCGCCTTTTCGCTGGCGAGATACCAGAAGCGGCCGGCGGCGCTGGCGGTGACGGGCTGGCCGCGGGTGTCGGGGTATTGGTAGGACCAGACGACGAGGCGGCGCTCGAGGTCGATCAGGCGGGTGTTTGCGAACATGAGGTAATCGTTGTTGATCCAATCAACGTCGCCCCCCGCGGCGCCGCCGGCGGCGCGAACCTCGAAGTTGCGCCACTGCTTGCTGGTGTCGATATCCCACACGCTGATGCGGCCATGCGCGGTGGCGGCGAGGCGCTTGCCATCGGGGCTGAAGCTCATGACGGACGAGCCAGGGGCGCGCCCTTCGAGCAAGCCGAGGATGTTGCCGGTTTGGGTGTCGAGGAGGAAAACGCCGAGGTCGGTGGGGATGGCGACCTGCGCGCGGCCGGGGCTGATGGCGAAGCGCTCAATGCGCCCGCCGGCTTTGGTGGACCAGACGACGCGCTGTTGGGGCACGTCGACCATGATGACGTCATTGCCGCCGCTGGCGAAGAGAGCATGATCGGCGTCGATCAATGCTGCGGCCGAAATCGCGGCGGCGCGGCTGTCGCCACCGGGGAAGGGCTGGAGGTCTTTGATCTTCGCGGGCAGCGGGAGGCCGGGCTTGGTTTCGATGGAGATGAGTTGGGTGAGCACCGCTTCTTGATTGCCGGCTTTGCGGAGGAGCACGCGGCGGCCATCGGGGCTGACGTCGATGGGGGCGAAGCCGTCGGGCATTGCGATCGCTTGTGAGACCGTGCCGGAGAGGAAGTCGACGCGCTCGACTTGGGCGATGTAGGGGACGTTGGGGCCTTGCTGGGTGTGGATGACGAGGCCGAGGGCGGAGCCGGTGGGGAGGAGGACGTCGGTGATGCGCTGCCAGACGGCGTTGGCACGGCCAGCGCCGAGGGTGGCGGCCATCGGGGGGAGGAAGATGGGGGCGGGATTGGCGGGCGCGGGGCGAACGGGTTTGGTGGCGGGATCGGCGGCGGCGATCCAATCACCAGGAGGTTTGGCGAAGGCGATGGTGCGGGCAGCGGGCGCATCGGGGGCGAGGGGATTGGGGGCGGTGGGCGTTGTAGGCGCGGTGGCGGTTGGGGCGGCTGTGCCCGCGGGAGCGGCGGGCGGGGTGTTATTGGCGGCGGCCGCGATGGTGCCTTTGCCGCCGGGGGCGACTTCGCGGGTGCGGATTTTGTCGAAGTCGACCCACTTGACGATGCCATGCTCGTCGCGGACCTGGGCGCGCTTTGCCTCGCGCTTCACGATGACGCCGTCGCTCCACCAGGGGCCGGAAGCAGTTTCGACTTTGGCGCCGGCGCCGAGGTATTGAACTTGCTTGTCGGGGGCGATCTGGCTGGCGGGGACGCCGCGCAGGCGCATCTCGGCCTTGGTGACGTCGCCGGTGGTGTTGTCGGAATAGGTGATGGTGGTCTTGCCGCCTTCGGTTTTGACGACGGTGGCGTCGTACCAGGAGCGACCCCAGAGGGCTTCGATTTCGGCGCCGGGGGCGTAGGGGTCGGGGGCGGGTTGGGTTGGGGGGGCGGCGGCGGTGGTGAGGGCGAGGGCGGGGAGAATCAGGATCGCCAACAAATACCTTAAAACTGCCATGGTTGAATCCTCTGCATGCACACCTGTTTATTGAGCGTCAGAAAATACTGCAACAGTACGCGTTTGTGCTTCCCAGGGGATCGTAAAGGCGACGGCGGTGCGGAGTCATCATTAAAGCCCGAGTTTACTACCTACTGATCTTATAGACTGCTCCCGCGATGAAGGCGTTTGCGACGACCGCAGAAAGCAACACTCCCAACCAAAACATGCCTGGGCTGGTGCGCCTGTCGAACCTACTCC
>JAQGHM010000015.1 GCA_028291615.1 Phycisphaerales bacterium
GGCCAATCTGCTCACCGCGCATGTCGATTTGGATGATCTTCGCGTCTTTCGGATAGAACTGCTGGTAGGGAAAGTCGCTGCCGAGCACCAGCAACGCCTCACAGTTCATCATCGCTTGATAACCCGACGCGTACCCGAGAAGTCCGGTCATCCCGACGTCGTAGGGATTGTCATACTCAATGAATTCCTTTCCACGCAACGCGTGTACGATCGGCGCCTTCAGCCGCTCCGCGACCCCAAGCAGCTCCGCGCGTGCTCCGGCGCAGCCCGCGCCGCCAAGAATGGTAACAGTCTGCGCGTCGTTCAGCACTTTCGCCGCTTTGTCCAAGGTCGCTGAGGGGGGCAGCGTAGCTGAGGCAGAGTAATCCAAGCCGAGAGAAAGGGGTTGTGAGTGACAGTGCCGCAGTGCCACGTCACCGGGAATGATCACGACCGCCACGCCTTGCCTGGCGATGGCAGTGCGCATGGCGATCCCCAGCACGCGTGGCATCTGTTCGGGTTGCGAGACTAATTCGCAGTAGTAGCTGCAATCCTTGAACAAATGCTCAGGGTGAGTCTCCTGGAAATAACCGCTTCCGATCTCGGAACTGGGGATTTGCGCTGCGATCGCCAGTACGGGGACACGGGTGCGATGACAATCATAAAGACCATTTATGAGGTGGAGGTTGCCTGGACCACAACTGCCGGCGCACACGGCAAGTTGTCCCGTGACTTGGGCCTCGGCTCCTGCGGCGAAGGCCGCTGTTTCTTCGTGCCGCACGTGCAGCCACTCAATTTCTCCGCTCTTTCGTATGGCGTCGGTCAGACCGTTGAGCGAGTCCCCCACGACACCGTAGACCCTTCGTACTCCGGCCTCGATTAACGTCTCGATGAACACTTCACTAACGGTCCTGGCCATATTCCGCTCCTTGGTATTAGTCGGACCGCCCGCCTCGCGGTCGTCCATGCGTGTGCGATAAATTGTCATCTTCGGGCTGAGTCAGCTCTTCGAGCGTGAAGATGAACGACTCGTACGGCTTACCGGTCGCTTGCTGTAGTCCCATCTCACAGGTCCGGTTCGCCGACAGATAGACCTCGGCGGGATGCGCGTCGAGGTAAGCCTTCTCTTCGCGCGTAGCCGAGATAACTAGCTCGGGGTGCAGTAAGCCGCGATCACCGGCGGTTCCGCAGCACGTTGTTCCGATTGGCACGATCACCTCGTCGGCGACTGCTCCAGCGATCTCGCTGAGCTTCTCCTCAAGATCGAGATGGATCGTGGAGCACGTGGGATGCACTGCCGCGCTGGCCAGCTTTCGCTTGATGTGAAGGCTCGGGAGTAATTGGTGAACCCAGGCAATCGCGTCGAAGAGCCGCATCTTGTTGAATCGCTCTTGCCGCTCGCGGTCGATGTGGGTTCGTACATCGTCCAACAGGCCGTGAGTGCATGAGACAGCGTCGATCACGACGGGCAGCGTGCCTGCGCTGCTCCAGTCCCACATCGCGTCCGAGATCGCCGCGGCCATCCACTTGTGCCCTAGCCGGTAGCCCTTGGAACTCCAAGGCGTTGAACAGCAGAGGCCATGCACGTTAGCGGGAATCCAGAGTGGTTGTCCGGCGCGGGCGGATAGCGCGACAAGCGCCTCCGGAAGGCTCGGTCGCCGCGCCATCCCTTGCGCACGACCGAAGATGCGGTTGATGCAGGCCGGAAAATAGACGGCTGCGGCGCCTTTCCGCGAAGTCTGGGGGAGCTTGCGGGGCGCCTGCTGCGGCATCGGCCCAGGGACTGACGGAACCAGATCTTTGCTAAGTGCCATCCTAGCCACAGCGGTCAGGCCGGTTAAAGCTCGGACGCCAACGGTTTTCGAGATGATGTCAGTCACGCCCATTCCGAGGCGGGCGATGGATTCGACGCGCCGCCAACGCTTGGCGATAGCGAGCGCGACCGTCTCGCGAGCATCCGTGCTTTCGTGCTGGCGGAATGACTTGATCAGCGCCCCAGTATTGATGGATACCGGGCAAGGTTCGGCGCATGTTCCGTCGGCGGCGCACGTCTGGATACCATCGTATTCATAGTCCTTGAGCAGTTGCGCAAACATAGGGGAACCCCTCGGCTGGCGAGCCATCTCGCGCCGGACGACGATGCGTTGGCGCGGGGTCATGGTGACGTTGCGCGACGGACAAACGGGCTCACAGAAGCCGCACTCGATGCAATGGGTCGCATCGGAAGTGCCCTCGATGGCGGGGGTCGACTTAAATCGCCGCAGATGGATTCCGTCATCGCGACTGAGGACGCAGTCCGGGGCCAGCACTCCGTCCGGGTCGGCCAACTTCTTGATCCGCCACATCATCTCCGTCGCCTTATCGCCCCATTCGCGCCGTACAAATGGGGCCATGTTGCGCCCCGTTCCATGCTCGGCCTTAAGCGAACCGTCGTACTTGTCGAGCACAAGTTCGACCAAGTCGTTCATGAATGCGCTGTAGCGGCCGAGATCGGAAGGGTCGTCCAGTTTTGGCGTGAGGGTGAAATGCAGATTGCCGAAGGCCGCGTGCCCTGCCACACCGGGCAGAAAGCCGTGTTTGGTCAGCAGCGACTGCAGGTCGTGTGCACCTTCTGCGATCCGGGCAGTAGGAAAGCAGACATCCTCATTGACGACTGCCGTTCCCTCCGGCCGTAGCTTCCCGACGATCCCGAGCAGACCTTCACGTACCCGCCAGTCGATCTCGATCGCCTTGGTGTCACGGGTGAAGTCCAGCGGTTGAAGCAGGTTGGCATTTGCGACCAGTGCGCGTACCGCTGCTTCGGTATGGTCAAGTGCCGCCTGGTCCACTCCCGTAAACTCGACCAGCAATGCGGCGGCTTTGGGGTCGAGCGTCCTCCAGTACTCGGGCGTTCCCGGGAACGCTTGGGCGGCGGCCGTTAGTGCAGGCGCGACCATTAGCTCGACGGCCTCGGCGCCGAGGGAGACAAGGCCCGGCACTAGCGTAACGGCCTCATCGATTGAAGGGAGTGGAATCCAGGTGACGCAGGTCGCGCCCGGCGTCGGTAGCGTGTTGATCACCACTTCGGCGATGAACGCGAGCGTCCCTTCGGAACCAACTATGAGCCGACGGAAGATGTCGAGCGGCGTGTCGGCGTCGAGGAGAGCGTCGAGCCGGTAACCGGTTGTATTCCGGATCATGAACTTATGTCGCACGCGATCGGCGAGAGCCCGGTCGGCGATCAGCTCGGCGCGCAGCTTGAGCAGGCCCTGTGCAAGGTCGGGTTCGGCGCGCATGAAGGTCGCCTCGGCATCGGGCTGCGCCGTGTCGATGACGGTTCCAGATGCCAGCACGAGGGTCATCGACCGCACCGTGTGGTAGGCGTCGCGGTCAATCGTGCAACGCATTCCACCGGCGTTATTGGCGATGACGCCGCCGATCGTGCACGCGTTGATGCTCGCCGGGTCCGGCCCCAGACGACGTCCGACTCTGTGGAGGTAGGCGCTCGCATGCCCGAGAATGACGCCGGGCCGGGCACGAAGCGCAAGGCCTCCATCCTCGAGTGACATACCGTACCAGTGTTTACGCACATCGATCAGAATGTCGTCGGACTGGGCCTGTCCGCAGAGGCTCGTCCCGGCAGCGCGGAAGGTTGCATGACGTCCGTTCTCGCGGCAGTACTTCAGTAGAGCGAGAACATCATCGACGTTGCGCGGAGCGACCACGACCTGCGGAATGAGGCGATACGGGCTGGCGTCGGAGGCGTAGCGGACAAGGTCAATGGCTCGGTGGAAAACTTGGTCCCTGCCGATCAGCTCCGTCAGCGCCTCGCGTAGCTCCCGCGGCGTACCAGAGACCAGATCTTCGGGAACGCGATCTTCAGCGGGTTGACCCGATGGGTGACCGATCCGGGCAGTGTCTGGTTGCAGTAGCGCCATGGTATGTGGTCTCCTCGTTTCGTATTCCGATCGTCCGGCGGCGGCGTATGAGCTTGTTTCCTTGTGAGCTCAGCGTTGAACGATCAGGTTGGTTATGCGGCCAAGCCGCTCGATCTCGACTGTGACAGTATCGCCGGGGTGCAGAAACATGGGCGGTTTCCGAGTGGCCCCGACTCCCTCCGGCGTTCCGGTAGCGATGAGGTCACCGGGCTTGAGCGTCATCGCGCCCGATGCGTACGCGGCGATTTTGGCGCCTGAGAAGATCAGATTTGACGTGTTGCCGTCTTGGACAATGTTGCCGTTCACATGGGTCTGGATTCGCAGTCGATCGGGGTCTGGTATTTCGTCGGCAGTAACGATCCACGGGCCAAGCGGTCCTGAGCTGTCGGCGTTTTTGCCGAGCGTCCAGCGGTCACTGGCCATTTGGAATTTGCGGGCGCTGAGGTCGTTGAAGCACGCGTAGCCAAGGAAGCCGGCCTGGGCGGCCTCCGGTGTAACGTCTCGGAGCTCTTGGCCCACAATCACCGCCAACTCGCCTTCCCAGTCGAGGCAATCCTCGCGCGGCGGGACGGGAACCGATTGGCCGTCGACGGCCAGAGTGGAGCGCCAGCGGGCGAAGATGTCAGGATGCTCTGGCACCTTGAAGTGTGCTTCCGCGGCATGGGCGGCATAGTTCAGGCCGGCGCAGAGCACGCGGGCCGTGTCGGGCAGTGGCGGAACTTGGACCAAGTCGGCGATCGACTCTCCGCCGGATCGCGTCTGCGCAGCTGCCAATAGACTCTGCTGGGGGTGGGCCCAGAAGTCCTCGAGAGTGGCGAAAGGTAGCGCCTTGTTGTCGAGGACTCTGGCCATGATTCGGTCGGCGCCCCTCTGGTATGCGATGAGCTTCATTGGTAGACTCCTTGATCTCTGAGACGAGGGGAATGCATTGGGTCAGCCAGTCCAGTCTTTGAGGAAGTGCAGGAGGTGCTCATTGACCACGTCCGGCTTCTCCTCCTGGCAGAGGTGTCCGCATTGGGGAATGCCAACACCGCGTACGTCTTGGGCCATCCCCCGCCATACGTCCAAGAGGTTGAACCGACGGTTTAGCTCGAAGTCCTCGCCCCAAAGAATAAGGACGGGGCAGGTGATCAGCTCTGCGGCGTCCGCCACGTCCTGCGTCAGGTCCGCGCCGAAGGCGCGATAGTCCATCGCAGCGCCCCGGACGGCGCCCGGCTGCCGGTAGGCGCGAACGTAGACGTCGATCTCTTCAGGGGACAGCATGTCGGGGTTGTAGGACCACGAGCGGTAGAAGTGGGTCAACCATGTCTCCTCGCGTCCGGCGATCAGCGCTTCCGGCAAATCAGGTACACCGAGAAAGGCAACGAACCAGCCTATCTGGCCGACGCGTCCGCCGGAATTCTCGGCCAGGATTCTGGTCGGGACGTTGTCCATCGCCACAAAGCGGTCGATCCGCTTCCGATGGTCCTTGGCGAAACGCGTTCCCACCCTGGCGCCGCGGTCATGGCCAATAATCGGCGCCCGCTCGTGCCCAAGATGATCCATCAGCGCGGCGAGATCGTTGGCCATCGTGCGCTTGTCGTAACCGCAGGCCGGCTTCTCGGTATCGCCGTAACCTCTCAGATCGGGTGCGATAACCGTGTACCGCTCCGCCAGCACTGGTATTTGCTTGCGCCACGCGTACCAGGTCTCCGGAAAACCGTGTAAGAGATAAA
>JAQGHM010000034.1 GCA_028291615.1 Phycisphaerales bacterium
GAGACACTCCAGACGGTGGAAAGGGGGGAGATTGTATGGGATGGGGGGAGGGGTGTCGAGATGGCGAGGCTTGTGCATTATTGTGGTGCAGCCTTTCAGGCTGCTGCTGCAGGCTGGAAAGCCTGCACCACAACTGGCTAAAGGAGGTTTTCGTCGCGGACATTTTGGGTGGTGAGGGTGTCTTCGGCGGATTGGTCGACGATGTCTTTGGCGTCGGTGATGTGGAAGGTGTCGGCGCCACTGCCGCCGATGACGGTATCGGTGGCGCCGTCTTCTGCGAAGGGGACGTGGAAGGTTTCGCCCGCGGTGATGTAGCCGTTGGCGTCGCGGGCGAAGACGCGGGTGAAGTAGGAGGCGGCGTTAGCGAGGAGGGTGTCGTCGCCCGCGCCGCCGTCGAGCAGGTCATTGCCGAGGCCGCCGAGGATGGTGTCGTTGCCGTTGCCACCGGCGAGGACGTCGTCGCCGCCGTAGCCGTCGATCCAGTCATTGCCCGCGCCGCCGGAGATGCTGTCGTTGGAATCCGACGCGTGAAGGGTGTCATTGCCGTCGCCTCCGAGGATCAGGGCAGGGAGGTTGTCGACGGTGCTGACGGGGACCGAGCCGGGTTCGGGGGCTGGCGGAGCGTCGTCGATCGAGCGTTGGACTAGCGTGTCGGCTCCTAGGCGCTTGGCGAGGGTTTTACCGGAGACGATGCGGGGGCCGTCGTGCGGGCGCTGGGCCAGTGTCTTGCCGGAGACGACGCGGGATTTGGGGCGATGGGCTTTGGTTTTTCCGGAGACGTGGCGTGCGCCGTTGTCCGTGGCGGATGAACCGATAACGCGCTGTACTCCGGTCGTGGCGTCCTGGTACATGGGGTTGATGTGGAAGCCGCCAACGCCGATGTAATCGTCGCCTGCGCCGGCGTCGATGCGGATCTGCTGGACGTCGGCGGCGGGGACGTATTGGAACTGCTGGTTGACGTAGATGCGGAGCCGGCCGTCGCCGTTGGGGTCGACGTAGATCTCGTCGTTGGCCGGGGTACCGGTGATGGAGAGGAGGCCGTTTTCGAGGGTTACGGTGAGGAGGCGGCGGGATTCGAGGGATTCGATGTGGGCGGCGCGGGGCATGGTTCTTACCTCCTTTGAATGATTGCGGGCTCGTCAATAGGAATGACAACTAATCGGGAGGGACGTTGGGGATTAATTTACTTTTTGATTCTGGGGCGTCAGTGATGGCGTTCGGTGGGGTAGAAGTCGTCTTCCTTTGCGCCGAATTCTTTGTGGTCGAGTTGAGCGTTGCCTGCGGGGGCGAGGGGGGCGGCGGATAGTTTTGGGATTGGGGCTGAGGTAGCGAGGGGCGCGGAGGACGGCGTGGGTGATGTAGCGGATAGTTTTTGTTCGAGCTCGCGTTCGAGTTCAGCGAGACGCGAGTGGTCCTGGTCGGTGACGGCGGATGTGTGGACCGACGTGGGAGTGGGGGCGACCTTGCTCAGGTCGATGCCATCTTCTTTAATTATGCGGGGTCGGCGGAACGTGCTGTAGACGGTGAGGTTGATCGTGAGCGGGAGGGCGATTCCGATGAGGAGGATCGCGGCGGATAGCCAGAGCCAGAGGGCGTAGGCGGAACCGCGCCACCAGGCGTACGTGTAGGTGACGTTGTGGGTTTGGTGGACGGCGGCGAGGAAATCGAGCACGGTGGGATTCTTGATGGCGGCGAGTTGGGTGGCGACTTGCGCGGCTTGCGGGCCGAGACGCGCGGGGTCGAGCTGCATGTGATAGGGGACGGGGGCGACGAAGAAGGCGGGGCGCCAGGTGGCTTGGCCGGTAGCGGGGTCGAGGCGGCCGTCCCAGTACTGGCCGCGGACGACGTGGACGAAGCGTTTGCCGCCGAGGCCGTCGTCGATGCGCTCGGGCGTCACGGTGACGTTATCGAATTGTCGGCGGCCCTGAATGGGGCGCAGGAGTGATTCTTCGAACTGGGCTTGGCCATTGAGGCTTTCGCCGAGGTCGCGGATGGCGTCGTCGACGTAGCGGGCGCGGACGGCGGGGACCGCGAGGCCGATGATGACGGCGATGACGAGCCAGTGCCAGTGTCGGATGCGTTCCCAAGCCATAGAGCGGACTCCGCGCGAGCGCGTCTTTATGGGTAAAGGCCTTTGGAGACGCCTAGCGATTGCAGGGCGTCGTCGGTCATAAGGATATTGTCGGCGTGGTAGTCGCAGTAGACGACGTTCATGCGGTGGCGGTGGCGCCAATCGTCTAGGGTCTGCTTGCCGAAGCCGTTGTTGGGTTGCATGACAATGCGGTGGAAATCGAGGTAGGTCGACTGCTTGTCGAGGTCGAAGACGAGGATGAAATTGTCGTTGGTCATGTTGCGGGGGCGTCCGTCCATGGCGAGGAAGACCTCGGCGGGGCGGAGGGCGCGGGAGATGTGGCCCATGATGGGATCGGGGCGGTCGGGCTTGTAGTCGCGCTTGCCGAGGAGGGCCTCGTTGAAGACGTAGCTGGTGAACTCGAGGGGCGCGTCCCAGGCTTCGCCGCCGTCGCGCTGGCTCAGGCCCTGGAGAGTAGCGGGCTGGGAAGGGCAGGCGAAGTGGCGGATGAGGTCGGGGTTTTGCAGGTCCTGTTCGAGGTCGGCACGGCTGGCGGTGCGGACGCTGACGCCCATTGCAAGGGCGAGGGCAGCGGTGACGGGGAGCGGGCGTTTGATGCCGGCGTCGAGGTAGTAATCGTAGCGGCGCTCTTCGGGATCACCGACGCCTTTGGGGTTGGTTTGGCCGCCGATCGGGTCCCAGTGCCAACCGGCGAGGGGGAAGTAACCGACGTGATCGTTGGCGTGGAGTTGTGCGGCTTGGCCGATGCTGCGGAGCGTGTTGAGGCATTTGAGGCGGTTGGCGCTCTCGCGGGAGTTGGCGAGCGCGGGGAGGAGCATGGCGATGAGGAGGACGATGACGCCGATGACGACGAGGAGCTCGATGAGGGAGAAGGCGTGGCGGTGGGAGGGTTTACTCATAGTGGTTTTCCCGGCGTCATCTACTGACGCAGATGGGGGACGAATGTTCCCATGAGGGTGCGAAGACTGGCGCGCGGGTTGCATCTCAGCGGTTCGGGTACGGACTCCGTCCTTTGTCGGGCCACGGATCGGTAGATCAGATCGTCGTTTAACCCCGCATGCGAGCGAGGGCCTGATGGCGTCTCTTGTTGCGACGCGAAATCTTCATCCTGCGAAGGCTAGCCGGCGTGTGAAACGCGCTTCGGGCGGCCGGGGGTCGGTTCAGATTCCGGCGGATGCGATCAATGTCGAATTGGCCGTTGGGGGTAAGAAAGTCGCACTGACGAATTTGCAGAAGCCGTTTTGGCCGGAGTTGGGGATCACCAAGGGGGACTTGGTTCGGTATTACGCGGAGGTTTCGAACGTTCTGCTGCCGCATTTGCGGGATCGGGCGATGGTGATGAAGCGGTATCCGCATGGGGCGCATGGGGAATTCTTTTTCATGAAGCGTGCGCCTACGCCGCGGCCGGAGTGGATCGAGACGTGTTCGATTTTGCACGAGTCGGCGAACGTGATCGATTTTCCGATGATTCAGGATCTGGCGGCACTGCTTTGGGTGGTGAACCTGGGATGCATTGACCTGAACCCGTGGTACGCGCGGTGCGATGATGTGGATCGGCCTGATTATTTGCACTTTGATCTGGATCCGGTGACGGCGGATAAAGGCGGGCGGGCGGTGCCGTTTGAGCGCGTTTGCGAGGTGGCGCTGCTGGTGCGGGATGCGCTGGCGGGGCTTGGGATGGCGAGCGTGGCGAAGACGACGGGGTCGCGCGGGATTCACGTGTACGTGCCGATCGTGCGCGGGCCGACGCAGAAGGAGGTGTGGACGTTTGCCAAGGCGTTTGCGCAAGCGCTGGCGAAGGCACACCCGGCGATCGTGACGGCGGAGTATCGGATCGCCAAGCGGCCTAAGGGGCGGGTGCTGGTGGATTACAACCAGAACGCGTGGGGGCGGACGCTGGCGTCGGTCTATTCGGTGCGGCCTAAGGCGGGCGCGCCGGTATCGATGCCGGTGACGTGGCGGGAGGTGGAGCGGGGCGTGACGATCGAGGAGTTTCATTTGAAGAATGCGGCGGCGCGGGTGCGGCGGGTGGGGGATTTGTGGAAGCCTATGTTGGCGAAGCGGGGGCGGGTGAATTTGGCGGGGGTGCTTTGAGAAGGACGAAGACGGAATGCGGCCGCAAAGACGCAAAGGAGCGCAAAGGGCGGAGGTGAATTCAGAGTCCACGACGAGCAAAGACAGGAACGCGAGGGCAGACAAGAATGTCTGCCCCACCCTTTGAAGAGTCTGCGAAATGACTATGGAGTAAAAATGGCGTTACCGATCAAGCCGCCGGTTGCGCCGATGGAGGCGCAGCTTGTTAATGAGATTCCTGAGGGGGAGGGGTGGCAGTACGAGCCCAAGTGGGATGGGTTTCGGTGTTTGGCGTTTCGGGATGGGGATCGGGTGGAATTGCAGTCGAAGTCGGGGCAGCCGCTGGGGCGGTATTTTCCGGAGGTGGTGGAGGCGGTGGCGGCGCTGAAGCCGGCGCGGTTTGTGCTGGATGGGGAGATCGCGGTGCCGGTGGAGGGGGTATTGTCCTTCGATGACCTGCTGCAGCGCATCCATCCGGCGGCGTCGCGGATCAAGAAGCTGGCGGCGGAAACGCCTGCGCTTTACATCGTGTTTGACCTGCTGGTGGACGACCGGGGGACGGCGTTGATCGAGCAGCCGCTGCGCGATCGGCGGGCGCGGTTGGAGAAATTCGCGGCGAAGTATTTGCGGGCGGACGGGCGAGTGCGGTTGTCGCCGGCGACGGAGGATCTGAAGCAGGCGAAAAAATGGTTCGCGGCGGCGGGGAGCAACCTGGACGGGGTGATCGCCAAGCATCTGGAGATGGACTATCGCTCGGACGAGCGGAGCGGGATGGTGAAGGTCAAGAACATGCGCACGGCGGAGTGCGTGGTGGGCGGGTTTCGGTATGGGTCGAAGGCGACGAAGACGCTGGGATCGCTGCTTTTGGGATTATATGACGAGCGGGGGTTGTTGAATCATGTCGGATTTTGCTCGGCGTTGACGACCAAGCAGCGAGAGGAACTGACGCCGCGGATCGAGCGGTTGAAGAAGCCGATCGATAAGGGTGGCGGGTTTTCGGGGAAAGCGCCCGGCGGGGTGAGTCGCTGGAGCACGGAGCGCTCGGGGGAGTGGGAGGCGCTGGATCCGACGCTGGTGGTGGAAGTGCAATATGATCACTTCAGCGGGGGACGGTTTCGGCACGGGACGAAGTTTTTGAGGTGGCGGCCGGACAAGCCGGCGCGGAAATGCGGGATGGATCAGGTGCGCGGGGGAACAGGGGCGCCGGTGGAATTGTTGGAGGTGGGAGGCAAGGAGCGATCGCGAAAGGTCACCAGTCGAGCGTCCCGCGCCAAGCGGCCGTCAGCTCTTCGAGGCTGATCTCCAGGACGCGTTCCTTCTCGGTGGTGATGGTCAGCTTGCGGAAATGCTGGGTCAGGCCGACCTCGCTCACGTCGGCGGTATCGGCGAAATGTTTAGAGAGGGCGTCGATGGCTGTCGGGTCGGGGAACTCGACTAGGTAGCGGCCCGGCGATTCGGTGAAGGCTTCTGCGGTCATGAAGAGTTCTGCGCCGACGATCAGGCCAAGGCCTGAGGCAATGCACATTTCGGCGGCGGCGACGGCGAGGCCGCCGTCGGAGATGTCGTGGCAGGCGGAGACCTGGCCGGTGGCGAGGAAGCGGTGCATGAGTCGGTGGGTGGCGGCCAGGTTGGCGAGATCGGCGGGGCGTTTGGCGGCGACCATGGCGACTCTGCTGGTGCGGTGCTTGAGGTCCATCGTGATGCACTTGCGGACGTCGTCGAGGACGGAGATGGCGCTGATGAGCAGCGTGTTGGGGATGCGGAGGACTTCGCCGGTCTCCTGGTTGGTGAATTGGTTGTGAAGGCTATCTTTGCCCGAGATGAAGGGGATGCCGTGGGCGAGGGCGGCGTCGCGGCAGGCTTCGCAGGCGCGGACCAAGGTGCCCATGGTCTTCTCGTCATCGACGCTGGGCCAGCAGAAGTTGTCGAGGATGGCGGTCTTGGCAGGATCCGCGCCGACGGCGACGACGTTGCGGATGGCCTCGTCGATCGAGGCGATGGCCATGTCGTAGGGGTCGGCGACGTGGGGGGCGAGGCCGCAGGCGAGGGCGATGCCTTTGTAGGAGTTGAGCTTGGGGCGGAGGACGGCGGCGTCGCTGGGGCCGATCTGCTCGGGGCCGATGAGGGGTTTGATCACGCTGCCGCCTTGGACCTCGTGGTCGTATTGGCGGATGATCCAGTGCTTGGAGGCGATGTTGGGGTGTGCGAGGGCGGTGAGGAGCGACTGCTTCCACTGCGAAGGAGCGGAAGACGAGGATGGAGAATGGAGGATGGAGGATGGAAAAGATGTTTGCGCGGGACGCTCCGTCACCACCGCGCGGCGCGTGGGCATGGGGATGCCCTTGTGGAGGAAGTGCATGGATAGGCGGCCTACCTCGGTTGCGCCGTGGTGGAGGATCAACTCGGCGTTCTTTGTGCCGAAGGTTCCGATCATCGTGGCTTCTACGTCTTCGGATTTGGCGAGGTTGAGCAGCTCTTGTACCTGGTTTTCGGGAACGGACAGAACCATCCGCTCCTGGGCTTCGCTGATCCAGATTTCGTCGTAGCGGAGGCCGGCGTATTTGAGGGGAACCTGGTCGAGGTGGATGGTGGCGCCGATTTTTTCGCCCATTTCGCCGACGGCGCTGGAGAGGCCGCCTGCGCCGCAGTCGGTGATGGCGGTGAAGAGATTGCGGTCGCGGGCCTGGAGGATGACGTCGGCGACTTTCTTTTCTGTGATGGCGTTGCCGATCTGGACGGCGTGGGAGAATTCGTCGGCGTGGGTGTCGGTCAGCTCGGCGGAGCTGAAGGTCGCGCCGTGGATGCCGTCGCGACCGGTGCGGCCGCCCATGACGACGACGGCGTCGCCGGGACGGGCGGCCTTGTCGATCTTGTCGCGCGGGATGAGGCCGACGCAGCCGCAGAAGACCAACGGGTTGCCGAGGTAGCGGTTGTCGAAGTAAACAGCGCCGTTGACGGTGGGGATGCCCATCCGGTTGCCGTAGTCGCGCACGCCGGCGACGACTTGTTGGAGGACGCGTTTGGGGTGGATGACGCCTTTGGGGAGGGATGAATGATGAAGGATGAAGGATGAATCGGAGGAGGAAACGGTACCCGTCCCGGTTTTCGTGGAATGATCGGAAGAAGAAACCGTCCCCGTCCCGGTTTTTTTTCCGTAGTCGGGGAAGGCTACGCAGAAGACGTCGGTGTTGGCGATGGGTTTGGCGGCCAGGCCGGTGCCCAGGATATCGCGGATGACGCCACCGGCGCCGGTGGCTGCGCCGCCATACGGTTCGATGGCGCTGGGGTGGTTGTGGGTTTCGGCTTTGAAGCAGACGGCGTCGGTGTCGTCGAAGGCGATGACGCCGGCATTGTCGGCGAAGACGGAGAGGCAGTCCGTCCTGAGTGCGAAGTCTTGAGTCCTGAGTGCGGTGGGTTTGCCCATCAAGGCCATCGTGCTGTCGAAGATGGTTTCCTTGATCAGGTTGGCGTACTTGCGGTGGCCTATGGTTTTGCCGGTTTCGTCCTTCACCTCGACGTCCACGGCGCTCTTTAGGGTTTTGTGGACGCAGTGCTCGCTCCACGTTTGCGCGAGCGTCTCCAGCTCGATGTCGGTGGGTTCGCGGTTTTGTTCGCGGTAGTAGTTCTGGATGGCCTTCATCTCGGGGAGGGAGAGAAAGAGGTGGCCTTCGCGGCTTAGCCTGGTCAGTTGCTCGTCGGTGAGGGTGCGGATGTTGACGTGCTGGAGCTTAAGCGTGTAGGCGTGGCCGGTGGCGAATTCGCTGGGGACGAAGGCGTCGAAGTGGACGGATTCGATGACGCCGTTGGCGAGGACGCGGCCGGCGATGCGCTGGAGCTCCGCGCGATCGACGACGCCATCGATGACGAAGGCGCGACCGGTGCGGACCTCGCGGACGGAGAGGCCCATGTCGCGGATGGCCATTTCGGTGGAATCGGCGACGGGGTCCATCACGCCCGGCTTCAGGTGGATTTCGATGCGGCTTTTGCCGGGGTCGGTAACCTGGCCTTCGACGGATCTGGCCTCTTCGACGACCGGGTCCGCTAAAAGCTCGCTGGCGACGCGGGAGACGTCTTCGCGGCTGGCGGGGGTATCGAGCAAGAAAATGCGCCAGGTGGCGATGGGGCCGACTTTTGTGCCCAATTCTGCGATTTCGCGGCGGACGGCCTCGCCGGCGCGGTCGATTTCCCCCTGGCTGGCCCTGGTGCGCACGTCAATCCGGTAGATCATGCTCCGATTCTAGTAATCGCGGGCGGCGGGTAAAGGAGGGCGGGGGATCGCCCGGCGGCAGATACAATTACTTTGGTAAAGGAGCAAGCTGGGATGGCGGATAACAAGGCATTGTGATCGACGTGTTGTTCGGCGTCATCATCCGGCATAGACGGCGCAGTTTTTGCGCGTGCGATCGGGTGAGAGCAGGATCAGGTCCAATATTCCGGATCGGCGTTCTTATGCGGTTGACTGATATCGGTGGGCCGCTTAAAAGTGTTAATCGTTAGACATCGACCGGCGGTGCGCGAACGCTTTAATCTTTCGCTGGTCGGTTGACGGTGCCGGTGTACATTAAAAGCACCTATGGCCAATTGCATCAAACAATTGAATACCACCCTGAAGCGGATCGGCATTGCGTCGCTCGTGCTGTTCGTCGGTGCGACGGCCCGTCCGGCGATCAAGGTGAGCCCGACCTATAAGGTTGCGGCGACGCCGATCGCGGCGGCCAAGGTTGCTCCGGCGACTGAGATGCTGCACGAGGCGGTTACCGCTTCGGCGACCATTGCCCCGGCTGCTTCGATCAGCCACAAGCTCCGCACGATTCGGATGGAAGTGACGGCCTATTGCCCCTGCACCAAGTGCTGCGGCGAGAACGCCCAAGGGCTTACGGCGAGCGGACATGATATCTCGTACAACAGCAGCCGTTTCGTCGCCGCCGACACCCAGCACCTGCCGTTTGGCACCAAGCTGGTGATCCCGGGTTATGCGGGGGGCGCGGTTGAAGTGATCGATCGCGGCGGGGCGATCAAGGGCCACAAGCTCGACGTCTTCTTCCCGACCCATGAAGAGGCGCTGCAGTGGGGCCGGCAGTCGATTGATGTGACCGTGCTGGAATAATCGGGCGAGCGAATTAAAAGAACACGGCCGCAAAGACGCAAAGATCGCAAAGAAATTAGAAGCTGTTAAACCCGCTGATTCCGGCGGGTTTTTTCATTCCTTTTTTGGCGCTGGGCGGACGATCTTTGGGTCGGGGGGGCCTAGGTTGACGCTCATCAACATCAGCGCGGCGGCGTCGTGGACCTTCTTCGCCTCTCCCCAGTCCTGGGTGGAGGCGGCAACCGTAACGCCGACGAGATTCAGGCCGACGCCGCGGTAGATGTGGAGGACGTCGAGCAGGTGATCGGCATCCTTGAAGCGTTCGTGCACCTTTAGCATGAAGCGGTCGTCGGGTTCGATCCTGGGGGCGTCGATGACCTCGACCTTGCGGTTTTTGAGGTCGTCGTTGTCCCATCCGAGGATGGCCTTCTGCATCTGGGCCCGCACGCGCATGTCGTGCTGGGGGATGGCTTCCTGCTGCTGGGTGATGAGGATGGAGATGGTGCCGACGTTGTCGGGTGTGTGGTAGACGACCGACATCCCGTTGTCGGCGCGGCTGACTATTTCCCAATCGGCGGGGATGAGGAAACGGACGGAACCGTTGATCAGCCCGTCGCGGACTCGCGCGGGGGCGGTGGCGGCGGGACGGGTGGCGGGACCGGCGGCGAGGCAGAGCGTAAGGAGCGCGGCGACGAGAACGTGATGCTTCACTGAACACCTCCGCAGGAATGGCGGAGAGTGTAGACGGTGGAATGGATGATCGGCAATGGAAATCGCGAGACGATGGTTATCGTCGGCCGCGACTGCTGCCGCTGTCGGAGTTGCTGCTGCCGCTGCGGGACGAGCCGCCGCCTGAGGAGGAGGAGCCTCGACCTGAGCTGGCGGCAGGCGGGGGTGAAGAATCGCCGCCACGTGCGGAGCCTCGGCTTGAGCCACCGGAGGGTGGGGCGGAATCGCCGCCACCACCGCCGCCGCGTGAACTGCTGCGGCCGGAGCTGGATGAAGGGGGAGGGGAAGACGATTCGCTGCGCGAGGAGCCGCGGCTGGGGGCGGGTGCGTCGCTGCTGCGACTTCGGCTCGGGGCCGGCGGGGGCGGGGGGGCGTCAGCACTGCGGCTGCGGCTGGGGGCTGCTGCGGGGGCGTCACTGGCGCGGCTGCGCGACGGGGGCGGTGTGGCGTCGCGGCGCGGGGCTTCTTCGCTGGCGCGAGCGCGTCGGACATCTGCATCACTGGCGCGGGCCCGGGAGGCGGCGGCGGCGGCGGCGGAGTCACCGTTCGATCCGCTGGAACGGCGGAAATCTTCATTGGGGCGGGTACCGCGCGTTTCGTCTTCGGAGGTGCGTGGCCGCCATTCGGTGCGCGAGCGGCTGGCTTCGACGGCTCGGGCGGCTTCGTCGGCGCGGGCCCGGCGGGCATCTGTGGTTTCGCGGCTGCGGGCGTCTGCAGAGGCTGAACGTTCGGCGGCGAGACGGGCCGATGACGATGACGACGTGCGTCCGACGTCGGGGATGCCAGCGCGGCGGGCGTCGGATTCGGCGGCGGAGCGGCGCTCCCGGGCGTCGAGCTCATACTGCCGGGCTCGTGCGGAGGCCAGTTCTGAGTCACGCTGTCGCCACGAGGTGGAACCGGGGTAGTTGTAGGTCGTCACGCCTGCGCGATAGCGGTAATCGCGTTCGGTGTCTGCGGTCGAGAGGCGGGCACGGTCGAGGCCGGTGCGCGCGGTGCGGTCGCGGCCGATCTCGTTGCGGTCGAAACGGGAATAGTCGTAGCGGCGATCGCCCCCGAAGTTCGATCGACCGTCGCGGAACGCCACGGTGTTGCGTCCGTCGCGGAAACCATCGCGCCCGCGCCAATAGTCGTATCGGTTGCGCCAGGAATCATCGCGGAAATGGTGGTAGTCGCGGGCGTAGGAGTGCCGGTAGTAGGAACCGAAGGAGAGCCCGAACCCGAACGAGCTGTAATAAGGCGGGCAGTAGAACGGGTCGTACGCATACGAGCGGTAGCGGTACGCGGGGTAGTAGCTGTAGGCGGAGTAACTGGAATAGGGGTAACCGTATCCGCCGCCGCCGTAGGCGTAGCCGCCGCCGTCGTCGTAGTAGCCGTCTGGATATGCGGGCGCGAGCGGCGCTGGCGAGTAGGGTTCACCACCGATATCCGGCGCGCGGTTGCCCTGGGCGTAGCGGAGGCGGTCTTCGATGTCCTGGCGGGCGACGCGGGCCTGGTCGAGCTGATCGTTCAGGTCGCGAAGGCGGGCCTCGCCTTCCTTGAGCTGGTTGGCCAGCTCAGTGGGTGGGCCAGCGTTGGGCTGGGTTGTCTGACGGAGCGCGGAAAGGCGACGCTCGGCGACGGAGAGATCGGCGCTGCTGTCATCGAGAAGTTTCTGCTCCAAATCCAGCGCGAAGCGGGCGGCATCGACCGCGGGATCGGTCTTGATCTTCTTCTCGTTCTCGCTGCGCAGGCCTTCGAGCGTGGCCTGCGCGATGCGCACGCTTTTGTGTGCCTCGGCGGCGCGGGGGTCGGCGTCGATGGCGGCATCCTCCATCTCGCGCACGCGCGCCATGGCTTGGTCGAAGGCGGAATCGGCGTCGGCCTGGGCTTTGGGATCGACGTTGTCAAACCCCTGCAGCGCCTCGCCGGCCTGGGCGGCGGCATCGACCAGCGCTTGCGCGTCCTGATATCCGGGGTCTTGCGCGAGTTGTTCGAGGATCGGCTGGCTGAGGCGGTCGAGATCGGTGGCGGCGTCTTCAACGCTACGTCGGGCGGTGGCCATCGATTGGGTCTGCTCATAGCGATCCATCGCGCGGCCGCGGGCATCGTTGAGCTTGTCCTCGGCCGCGTCGCGACGCTGGCGCTGGTCGGCGACTTTCTTACGAAGCGTGGCGGCTTGATCGGAAACATCTACCAGGTCGCGCTGCAAACCGGCGGGATCGCCGTCCACCTTGCGAAGCTGGTCGCGAATCGAGGCGTTGGTGCGCTCCTGATCGACAATGCGTGCGGCCAGGTCGGATTCACGACGGCGCGCGTTGTCGGCGTCGCTGCGAACCTGCTCGATGCGGGAATCGCCTGGCGGAGGTGCATAACCTTCCTGGGCCGATGCTGCGGTTGCCGTCATGGCGACGGCGAGACAGAGTAATATCGATTTGGCGTTCTTCACGGTTGCTCCCTGGCGTAGCGCCGTTCCCCCTATCATAAGCGGCTTAAGGACTAGACACCTACTCCTATTAAAGGTTTGCCCGATTGGCGCCGTGAGCGCGCTCAAACGGGGGCGTTAAAAACCGTAAAACTTTTACCAGGAGGCACGCCATTAGGCATATGATCTGGCCAAGACCTTGAGGAAAGGAACGGGTATCGGGCCATGGACCAAGCCTATCTGCGTTTTCTCGCCGTCGGGAGTGCGGAGCGGATCGTTGAAGCACTTTCCCAGCGGCAACATTTGCGACCCCACCAACCCGCGGGCGAGGCGGTGACGGCCGTAGCGGAGCAACTGGGAGTCTGCCCGATCGCAGTGGGGGAGGCGATCGCCTCGCTGCATCTCAATTCGACCCGCGCCATAGGTCGATTGCGCCGGACCGAGCTTACCCAGCTCGCCAGAACCATTCATCGCGTGTGGCGACAGTCTGTCGTGGCCCCCTCTGGACAGTCGCAGCCTGCGTGACATGGTCGCGCTGCTAAAATTATACTAACACGGTATATTCACCCCCATATCCCTGATTCCGGGGCCGGGTTATTACCCGGGCCACGTGGCATCGAATGTGCATAAATCCACTCGCGGTAGTCGATAGCACGAAGACGACTAAACCCGCGGAGCGCCGACAATGCTGCCAAGACTTCCCATCTGTTGCTCGCCTGAAGCGTTTCGGCTGCTGTCCGAGCAGTTGCCATCGATTAACTCGCCGGATGCGCTGATGCAGGGCGCGGTGGCGGTCGCGATGCACCAGTTGAAAAGCTCGGATACGTCGAAGGTCGACCGAACGATCCAGACCTATGCCGACGCCGTCCGGACACGCGTACGCGGGTCGCAGCCACAGGCGCTGCTCGCGCACATGCACGAATATCTGTTTGAAGAACTGAATTTCTCCGGTAACACGCTGGATTATTACAACACCGCCAACAGCTACCTGCCGGCGGTGCTCGAAACCAAACTGGGTTTACCGATTTCGCTCTGCCTGATTTACAAGGCCGTCGCGGAGCGCCTCGGCTTCCGGACGTGGGGCGTGGGCCTGCCGGGCCACTTTCTCTGCGGGTTGGAGATCGAAGGCTCGCGGCTGCTGGTCGATCCGTTCGCGGCGGGCCGCATCCTGACCCCCGATGAAGCTCGCGACAGAATGCGCGAGATCTTCGGCGAAGAGGCGGAATGGTCCGAAGACCTTCTGAAACCCGCCAGCAACCGCCATTGGCTGACGCGGATGCTCCAGAACCTGCTGAACATCTTTGGCAGCTCGGGTGCATACGCGGATGTCGCGGCGATGCTGGAGATGGAGATCCTGCTTTGGCCTGACCAGCTTCGCCTGCAGCGTGATTTGGCGCTAGTGCTGGCGCGTCTTGGCATGACCGAGCCGGCGTCGAAGTGGTTGGACAGCTACTTGAAGAACAACCCCGACGACCCGCAATGCGGGGATCTCAAGCAACTGCTTGAAGTCTTGTCGGCCTGAGATCGATTAACTTTGCCCGAGTACGGCGCCGTTGTCCTGGTAAGGGACAGCGGCGCCATTTTCATGCGCGGCGCGTCGGCGCGACGTATTCCTGCAACGGCCGCACGCCCCAATCACCTTTCTGCAACGCCTGGATCGCGCTGGTGGCGGCGCGAGCGCCGGTGAGCGTCGTGATCATCGGAACCTTGTGCAGCACGGCCATCGAGCGGATCTTGCCTTCGTCGGTTTGCGGGCCCTTCTTCGTCGGGGTGTTGATGATCAGTTGCACCTGGCCGTTCTTGATGTAGTCGGCGATGTTCGGGCGGCCTTCGGAGAGCTTGGCAAGGCGCGTGGCGGGGACGTCGTTCCGCTGCAGTTCCTTGAACGTGCCTTCGGTGGCGACGAGCTCAAAGCCGCATTGCACCAGCGAGCGGGCGACGTCGAGGATGTTGGGCTTGTCGGCGTTGTTGACGCTGATGTAGACGCGGCCCTTGGTCGGCAGCGCGCCGCCAGCGGCGACCTGCGATTTGGCGAAGGCCATGGGGAAGGTCATGTCGATGCCCATGACTTCGCCGGTCGAGCGCATCTCCGGGCCGAGGATGACGTCTACGCCGGGGAATTTGCTGAAGGGGAAGACTACTTCCTTGACCGAGGTGTGTTTGGGCGGCGGGGGTTCGGCGATGCCCAGCTCGTCGAGGGTTTTGCCGGCCATCAGCTTGGCCGCGATCTTCGCCCAGGGGATGCCATGCGCCTTGGAGACGAACGGGACGGTGCGGGACGCGCGCGGGTTGACCTCGATGACGTAGATCTCGTCGTCCTTGATCGCGTATTGGACGTTCATGAGCCCTCGGACGCGGAGCGCCTTGGCAAGGGCGCGGGTTTGCGTTTTGAGGCGCTCGATGATTTCCTTGGACAGGGAATAGGGTGGGAGGGCGCAAGCGCTGTCGCCTGAATGGATGCCGGCTTCTTCGATGTGCTCCATGACGCCGATGACGATGGCGCGCGGTTCATGTGTAGGGCTCGCTTTAGCGAGCGTGACGTCTTCCTTCGCACCCGGGATTCCGCTCGCTGAAGCGAGCCCTACCTGGGGATCAAAGTCCGCCATGCAATCGACATCCACTTCGGTTGCATTATCCAGAAACTTATCGATCAGAATCGGCGCATCCGTGATCGAGGCTTCGACGGCGTTGGCCATGTAATAGTTGAGTTGGTCTTCATCCGAGACGATCTCCATCGCGCGGCCGCCGAGCACGAAGCTGGGGCGGACCAGGACGGGATAGCCGATGGCCTTGGCGATGTCGCGCGCCTGAGCGACATTGCGCGCGATGCCGTTGGCGGGTTGCTTGAGGTTGAGCTTTTTCAGAAGGTCGCGGAACTGTTCGCGGTCGCCGGCGGCGTCGATCGATTCGACTGTCGTGCCGAGAATGGGAACGCCGGCGTCCTTTAGGCCCTTGGCGAGGTTCAGGGGGGTTTGACCGCCGAATTGGACGATTACGCCCTGCACGAGGTTTCGCGAAGGGGAATCCGGGGCGGCGCTTTGGTCGCGGAGCTCCCGGCGCTCTGCCCCGGCGTGGGTGGTGAATGGACCGCCGTTGAGTCGTTCGCAGATGTTGAGGACGTCTTCGTGCGTGAGCGGCTCGAAGAAGAGGAGGTCGCTGGTGTCGTAGTCGGTGCTAACGGTCTCGGGGTTCGAGTTGATCATCACCGACTCGAGGCCGAGTTCTTTCATCGCGAAGGCGGCCTGGACGCAACAGTAGTCGAACTCGATCCCCTGGCCGATGCGGTTGGGGCCGCCGCCGATGATGAGGACTTTGGGGCGGTCGGTTAGGCGGATTTCATCTTCGGTCACTGGCTCGCCGTTGACGGTGTACGGCGTTTCGTAGGTCGAATAGTAATACGGCGTGTATGCTTCAAACTCGGCGGCGCAGGTGTCTACCAGCTTGTAGACCGGCTTGGTAAACCAGGAGCGAACCTTGCGGAAGATCTTCGGATCGTCCTGCCAGACGTTGGCGAGCTGGACGTCGGAATAACCGAGCTTTTTCGCGCGATAGATGAGGTCCGCATACGCCGCGCATTTGTCCGAATCCTGACACTCCGGATCACGAAAGCGCGGGGCGGTCTTTTCGATGTCGATCAGTTCCTGTTCGAAATCGACCAGTTCCTTCATCTGCGCGAGGAACCATTTGTCGATCTTCGTTAGGTCGTAAATCTGATCGATCGTCCAGCCCATCTTCAAGGCGTAACGCAGGTAGTAGAGCCGACCCTGACTGGGGACCGCCAGCTTGCGGCGGAGCTTGGCCTCGGGAATCGGCCACTCGTGGTCGGCCGATTCGCCCTGGGTGGTTTTGTCCGAATCGTCCCTTGAGGTGGCATGGGCGTCTCGCCCATGTTTCAATTCCTTCACGGGCGGGACGCCCGTGCCACCTGATTGCTCTGCACGCTGGGCGTTCAGCCACTTATCATACTTATCCAGCCCAAATCCGAAGCGCTTGACCTCCATGCTCCGAATCCCCTTCTGCAGCGCCTCTTTGAACGTGCGCCCAATGGCCATGGCTTCGCCGACGCTCTTCATTTGCGTCGTCAGCGTCTCATCCGCATCGGGGAATTTCTCGAATGTCCACCGTGGGATCTTGATCACGCAGTAATCAATCGTCGGCTCGAAGCAGGCCGATGTCGTGGCTTCTTTTTTCCCGTCCTTGCCGCGGATGCTGGTGATGTCGTTGGCGAGTTCATCGAGCGTGTAGCCGATGGCGAGCTTGGCAGCGAGCTTGGCGATCGGGTACCCCGTCGCCTTCGACGCCAGGGCCGAGCTGCGCGACACCCGTGGGTTCATCTCGACGACGATCATGTCGCCGTTGGCCGGGTCGATCGCAAACTGAATATTCGACCCGCCCGTCTCCACCCCGACCGCGCGAATGACAGCGATGCTAGCGTCCCGCATCCGCTGATACTCTTTATCCGTCAGCGTCTGGATCGGCGCCACCGTGATCGAATCCCCTGTATGCACGCCCATCGGATCGAGGTTCTCGATCGAGCAGATGATGACGACGTTGTCGTTCTTATCGCGCATCACCTCCATCTCGTATTCCTTCCAGCCGAGCACCGATTGCTCGATGAGCACCTCGGTATACGGGCTGGCGTCGAGCCCGCGCTGGACGATCGACTCGAACTCCTCCTTGTTGTAGGCGATGCCGCCGCCCGTTCCGCCCAGCGTGAACGCGGGGCGGATAATCAGCGGCAGGCCGATGTCTTCCAGCACCTTTCGCGCGTCGTCCATGTTGTGGACAACGCCGCTGCGCGGCACCTTCAGCCCAATCTCGTGCATGAGCTCTTTGAAGCGTTGGCGATCCTCGCCGCGCCAGATCGCCTCGCGGTTGGCGCCGATCATCTGCACGCCGTACTTTTCGAGGATTCCCTTGTCGAAGCAGGCCATGCCGGTGTTGAGGCCAGTCTGCCCGCCAAGCGTCGGCAGCAGCGCGTCGATCGGCGTCCCCTTGCGCTTCTCATTTTCGAGGATCTTTTCGACGCACTCGGGCGTGATCGGCTCGATGTAGGTGGCGTCAGCGAATTCCGGGTCGGTCATGATCGTCGCGGGGTTGCTGTTGATCAGGACGACGCGGTAGCCTTCCTCGCGGATCGCGCGGCACGCCTGCACGCCGGAGTAGTCGAACTCACACCCCTGACCGATGACGATGGGGCCGGAGCCGATGATGAGGATGGTGTGGATGTCGGTGCGTCGGGGCATCTTTTTGCGATCTTCGATGTTGATGTAGGCGCGCGTAGCGGCGCGTGGGCAAATTCGCGGCGTGAGTGTACAAGGGGGAGGGGGATTTTCAACTTGAAGGAGACCGCGATGACGAGCGGCGCGGGGTGGTTGATGGCTTTGATCGCGATGGACGGCTTGGACAGCGTGCTGGATCGCGTGCGCTTGACGATCCGCCAGACGCCCTGGACCGGCTGGGTGGCGCTCCTTGCCGGCATCGCAGCGGGGTTGCTGATCGGGCGATTGGCCGCCGCGCTGTTGTGCAAGGTGGGCGCTCGCCTTGAGGCGCGCGGCTGGCGCGGGCGGGCGCTGCTGCTCACCGGCGCTTCGGGACCGGTCTCGCTGGCGATCTTCACGCTCGGGCTGAGCATCGGCCTGGCGTGGATCACGATGTCGTCGTCGCTGCACGATTTCGTGGTGCGCGTGATCTCGCTCTTGTACATCCTGTCGATGGCCTGGCTGCTCTACAACGCGGTCGGCCTGCTCGACGTGGCATTGCACCGCTGGACGTCGAAACGCAAATCGCGGCTCGACGAAGGCATCGTTCCACTGGTCCGCAAGACGCTGCGGATCTTCGTCACGGTGGTGTTCGTGCTCTTCACGGCGCAGAACGTCCTGGGCGCCGACATCGGCGCATGGCTCGCCGGCCTGGGCATCGCCGGACTGGCCGTATCGCTGGCGGCGCAGGATTCGATCCGCAACGTCTTCGGCTCGCTGATGATCTTCCTCGATCGGCCGTTCACGGTCGGCGATCACATCCAATTCGACAAGTGGGAAGGACCGGTCGAAGAGATCGGCTTCCGCTCGACCAAGCTGCGCACGGTGGGCGGGGAACTGGTGACGATCCCCAACTCGCGAATCGCCGACAACCCGGTAGCCAACGTGGACAAGCGCGCCCACGTCCGCCGCGTGATGACCCTGACGCTGGAGAAGAACATGCCTGTGGAGAAGATCGAGCAGGTGCTGCAGATGCTACGGGAGATCGTGAGCGATCCCGAGGTGGCGACCGCGTTCGACATCGAGCGCCACCCGCCGCGCGTCGTGTTCGAAGACATCGCCGGCGGGAGCGCCGTGATCAAGCTTTATTACTGGTTCACGCCGCCTGACATCTGGAACTACTCCGAGCATGCGCAACGCGTAAATCTGCGGATCACCCAGGGCCTGGCAGCGCGCGAGATCAAATTGGCCTGACGTATCACGGGCGTCTCGCCCGTGCTTATAGCGTGAGAATTCCAAACACCACGATTCGGGCAATGAACTGCGCTTCAGGCACGGGCGGGACGCCCGTGATACGGGCAAACCTCATGAACATCCTCATCACTCCCGTCGGCTCGGCCGGCGACAACTACCCCTTCATCGGCCTGGGCGCCGAGTTCGCCCGTCGGGGGCACCGCGTCACCGTGATCACCAACGACCACTTTGAACCGCTCGTCCGTCGCAGCGGCCTGGAGTTTGTCTCGGTCGGCACGGCGGAGAGATTCGACGAGATCATCGCCAACCCTGAAATCTGGCACCCGACGCGCGGCCTGAAGGCGATCATGGACGCGCTGGTCGGGCAGAGCCGGCTGTTGTTCGATGCCGTCGCGCAGCGGATCGGCCCGGACACGCTGATCGTCGCGCATGCGCTCGACTTTGCCTCGCGGGCGATGGCTGAGCGCGACCCGAACCTGCCGGTGGTGACGCTGCACCTGGCGCCGGCCGTCATGCGCACCGAGTACGTCACCGGCGCAATGCAGGGGACGCGCGATCCGTCCTTTCTGCCGCGGTGGGCCAAGCGCATCATGTGGTGGGCAGCGGACAAGTGGATGATCGATCCGGCGGTCGGGCCGGTGGTGAACGAAGTGCGTTCGCGCCTTGGCCTGCCGCCGATCCGCCGCGTGTTCCAACACGCGCTGCACTCGCCGCGATTGACGATCGGGCTGTGGCCGGCCTGGTTCGCGCCGCCGCAACCGGATTGGCCACCGTTCTTCAAGCTGACAGGCTTCCCGCTCTTCGACGGCGGCGACGGTGCGCAGCCGGTTTCGCCGGAGGTGGAGGCGTACGTCCGCGCCGGCGCGCCGCCGATCGTCTTCACGCCCGGCTCGGCGAACATCCACGCCGGTGCGTTCTTCAGCGCCGCGGTCGATGCCGCCACCCGGCTCGGCCGCCGCACGCTCCTGCTCAGCCGCTCGGCCGATCACCTTCCGACGCCGTTGCCTGCCAATGTCCGCCACTTCGCTTTCGCCCCCCTGTCGAAGATCCTGCCGCGCTGCGCGGCGCTGGTCCACCACGGCGGCATCGGCACCACCGCCGCTGGTTTCGCGGGCGGCGTGCCGCAACTGATCATGCCGATGAGCCACGATCAGCCGAATAACGCCCACTGGGTCAAGCGACTCGGCGCGGGCGATCGATTGCTGCCGGCGAAGTTCACCGGGCCGAACGTAGCCAAGGTGCTGGGACAGTTGCTCGCCTCGCCTGAGGTCAAGGCGAAGTGCACGGAACTGGCGACGCGCTGCGCTGCCCAGGACGCGATCGGCGAGACTGCGGATTTGATCGAGACGGCAGCCGCCGCCCAGAGCACTCTGTCAGCGGGTCCCGCGACTATTTCCGCGCGGCGAAGCGGGTAGAATGGCCGGTCATGCCCCCCCTGCCCGTCATCCTCCATCACGGCCTCTTCGGTTACGACTCGGTCGGCGTCGGCAAGTTTCGCTGGGCTTACTTCCAGGGGATCGACAAGGCCCTGCGCCGCGCGGGCCATCCGGTGATCGTGACCAAGGTGCATCCGACCGGCGGTATCGCCAAGCGGGCGGCGCAGCTCAAGGAGGCGATCGAGAAGGGCCTTGCTGAGCTCAACGGCAGTGGGCAGGGGAAGATGCTGATCGTCGGCCACTCGATGGGCGGGCTCGACGCGCGCTACATGATCCACCAGTTGGGCATGGCGGACCGCGTGGCGGCGCTGCTGACGATCACCACGCCGCACCGCGGCAGCCCGTACGCCGACTGGTGCGTACGGCACGTCGGCAAGCGCCTGCACGGGTTCGAGCTGATGGACGTCCTGGGTCTGGATGTCTCGGCCGCCAACGACCTGACGACCGAATCCTGCGCCCGCTTCAACGAACAGATTACGGACGTGCCGGGCGTCGGCTACTTCTCGATCTCCGCCGCGCGCGAGTGGCCCAAGGTTGCGCCGTTCGTGTTGCACTCGCACAAGGTCGTCTCGGAGGCGGAGGGTGAGAACGACGGGCTGGTCAGCGTGAGGTCTTCTACGTGGGGGACACACTTGGGCACCTGGCGGGCGGATCACT
>JAQGHM010000052.1 GCA_028291615.1 Phycisphaerales bacterium
GCCCACTTTTCCCGAGCGCCCGCAGACGCGCTTGGCGATTACCGCGCGCTGGCGGGTCAGCGTGTCGGCGAGGTTCCGCTGCAGGTCCGCCGCCGCCAGGTCCGCCGGGCGCGCTTCCCACAGCTTCATGCCGCGATAGAGCGAGCTGACCATTGGTTGGGATTGCTGCAATTGCGCAAACGTCGTCTGGATCCCCTGCGACAGATCCCGCCCCTCGGGCCGCAGGTATTGCTCGACCAGCGATTCGGGCCCCTCCAAACTTCGCTGCTGTTCCAATGCCAACCGCCTGCGGAACATCGCCGTCACCGGCGTAGCCAGTCCCTGCACGATCCCGACAAACGGCCACCGCGCCGCGCGCTGCTTCAGGCAATCATCCAGCACGGCCATCCTGTGGCTGGGGTCGTCCAGCATCGCCGGCACGCATCGCTCCAGCAGCGGAATGCCCAGACGCTCGTTGATGCGATCCTCCGCATCCTGCTGCAACCGTGCCAGGCGCTCGACCTGCTCCGGGAGGTTTTGCCGCCTGATCCACCCCAGCACCGAACTCCCCTGCTGCCGCGCCGCCGCCTGTTTGCTTTTATCCACTTCCTCGATCGACTTCTGCTGGCCGAGCATGTCGCGCAGGGCGGGCAGGTCATATTGCTGCGGGTGCAATGCGCTGACCATGAAGACGCGCGGCGGCTCGGGCAGATTGAGCACTTTCATCAACCGCTGCGCGTAATCCTCACGAAGTTCCTTCGCCGCCTCCGGCCCCTCCTGCTTCATCAACTGATCGACCTTGTTCAGGCAGAAGACGAAGTTCCCCGCCGCGTTTCCCGCCGCCACTTTCGCCAGCAGTTGCTGCGGCTGGATGTCGGCGTACTTCTCCACGCTCTGCATCCAGATCGGGAAGAGCATCTGCCGCAGCATCCGCCGCGTGACCTCGACGTGCTCGGCCCAGTGGCTGTCAATGTCCGGCAAATCCAGCAGGATTTGCCGGTAAAGTCGCGGAATTTCGTGGGTCACGATCGTGCATCGCCCCGGCACTTCGCGTTCAAGCAATTCCCTAATCGCGGCTTCCTGCGTCGCGTGAGCATACGCCGTGACGATCTGCGTCCCCTCGCCGAAACTCGTCGATTGCGTGATCTGTTTGCCCACCAGCGCGTTGACCATCGCGGATTTGCCGACCTCTTTCCCGCCGATCAGGCCGACCAGGTAGAACCCCTCGTTCTCCGCCCCGCGTAGCGCCTCGTCCGACAGCACCGGCGCATCATCCTCGTACAAAACCGGCCGGTCGGCCCCGGTGAGGTCGATCACTTCCTTGACGAGTTGTTCGAGATTGGCGGACATGCGGGCTCCAAAGATGAAACATGAAGACGTGAAACATGAAGAATGTGCCCTTCATGTTTCATGTTTCACGTCTTCATGAGTTCTCTCCAACGACCGAATACAACTCCTCCGCCGAACGTTCCAGTTGCTGCAATTCCCATGTGGTGGGCGCCTGAGCGTTCAGCCAGTCCGAGACCTTCCCAATCTGCGTGTGCGCCAGATCACTGAACCGCTCGGCGATCCGCCGGTTCGCCGCGCGCGTCCGCATCGCCACCTCGTTGCTCAGTTTTTCCGTCAGCCAGGTCGCTAAGCTCCAGCCGCCCAGCACCACGAGATCGACCGGCCCGAAGAAGGCATGATGCGTCGCCACCACCACCGCCAGCAGGTATGGCGCCGCCTCCGTCCACTTGGATAACTTCTCCCCGCCGGGCAAATGCCGCAATAATCGCATCAACAACAACGTGTCGCGCGGCGTCGCATTCCAGCGTTCTTCAAGCCACTTCTCCAACTCTCCCAATTCGTCCGCCACGATCTGCCCCGCCGCCCCCGGCTCCAACCGCGCCTGCTTGTATGACTCTTCATTCCCCGCCAGCCACCGCTGCCCCGCGGGGCTTGATCGCAGCACGTCTTCGATCCGCGATTGCACCACCGAAAATTGATCGCTTACCGCCGCCTTGAAATCCGGCACCGCCCTTCCGTCCGGCCCCACCGCCGCCTGGCCGCGCGCCGGATCGTTCAGCCGAACCCCCTGCCCCTTCACCACCACGTCCCACAGCGTCCGCGGCATCCGCATCATCATCCCCGGCACCTGCCGCACGCGCTCCAGTACCCGCTGCGGGCCCATCAGGTACAGCACCGATCGCTGCTGCAACCGCCGCTGTAAACCCTGCGTGATCGGGTTAACGTCCACGCCAATTCCAGGCGTCTCCAGCGACCGCACCGATGCCACCAGCGCGTCCACCTGCTGCCGATCCTCGCGCAGCGGCGTCATGATTTGATCCTGCAACCGCCCGAGCAGATCCACCGACCGCCGCGCCAATCCCTGCCCGAACGCCTCTTTCTCCGGCCGAGTCAGCGTCATTACCGCCGAGCGCAGCGACGACAAATTCATCTCCATCGGCGGCTCATACGCCGCATCGTCGCGCGGGATCACGAACGCCCGCGCGTCCGCCCAATCCCGCGCCGCAAGCTGCTTCTGAAAATCCTCAACAACGCCCGGCTCCTCCGCCTTGTTCATCACGAACAGCGCCGGCACCGCGTAGCGCTTCGCCAGCCGGTAATACGGCAACAACTCCGTCATCTGATACTTCTCAGGCGTCACCAGGAACACGATCGCCTGCGCCCAGCGAAACACTCGATCCGCCTGCGCATGATGCAGTGGTTGATCGCCGTCCAAGTCCGGCGTGTCCACGAGCGTAATCTTCGCGGTCAGCTCGCGCTCCTCCTTCACCACCGCCAGCGCATCGACCTGCCCCCGCGCCGGCACCTCCGCCCCGGATACCACGCGATGCTCAATCGCCAGCCACCGCTCCGGCAGGTTCTTCTCATCCGACGTAATGGCCACAGCGCCGGACGTAAAGGTCCGCCGAAAGCTTGTCGCCGTCAGGTTTGCTCCCAGCAGGCGGTTAACGAGCGTAGATTTCCCCGTCCCCGTTCCCCCCAGGATCGCCACCAGCATCGGCCGGTCTTCGCCGTCATCCCGCAAGTGAAACCGGATCGCTTCAGCGTCGCTCCGCCACCGATCGACCGCCGTCGCCACCGCCCCGGACGTCTTGCCGCGCACCCCCGCCAGCGCCTTCTCCAGGCCCGCCAGACTCGAATCCAACTTCGCCTCACGCAACGCCATCGCGGGCCAAGATTAAGCTTCGCGGGGGAAAAGGGAAGACAGGACCCGACCAGAGAGAATTACGCCGCCTCCGCCCCAACCACCACGCGCGCCGTACTGCGATTTCGAATGATCGCCTCCACGCTGCGCCGCGCCCTATGCAAGCCATAGCAGACCAGCGCCGTTAGGCCGTACATCGCGCCCAGCCGCCACCGGTACTCGCCCCAGCTTGAATTGCGATGCCACATCTGCGTGAACTGCACGCCCAGAAAGCCATATAGCAAGGTCAGGTGCACGAAGTATGCGGATAGCGACTTGCCGCTGAAATATTCCAGCACAGTGCTCGCCGGCCGCAGGGCCCATGCGACCGCGCCCACCAGCGTCGTCACCTTCTCAAGCGCCGCGAGGGTCAGGCAAATCGCGCCCAGCTTCCAGAGCCGCTCACATGCATTGCTCACGAGGTAGGTGTCCAACTTCATCGCGGCGAAGGGTCGCCACGGCCATCGCTCAGCCGGCGTCATCGCCAGCACGAGCGTGACGGCCGTCATCGCCACCAGCCCGTAGATCAATCGCGCGCGGCCGGTCGTCGGATGCGCCGCGGCCACGCCCATCACGCCGCCCAGCAGCAGGTAACCGATCCAGGGGAAGAGCGGAAACATCGCGCCGGACGAGTTGTTAATCAGGCCGAGGAAGTTCCCACCGCCGCGGTAACCGCTCGCCCAGAACGTTGCGATCATGACGCTAAGCCATGACCCCGCCAGCAGGCTCAGTGCCAACCCGTTTCGTCCCCGGCAAGTTGTCACAATCGCCCAGACAACCAGCAGGCCCGCGACGATGCAAGAAAGAATGTCCGGCCTCAACAACCAGATCGGGTTGGCGATCACGTCGTGCGACGCCTGGTTGATGAAAAGCGCCAAGCCCATCACTTCGGCGATGCGAAGCAGCGTCCGCTTCGATCGCCGCGCGCGGGTCTGAACGTCGCCGGCCGCCCGCGCCCCGACCAGCCCCAGCGAGAACCCGGCCGCGAACAGGAAGGACACCGACACCAAGCCATTAATATTCTGCAACTGATACCAGTCGGGCGTCCGCTCGAGGCTCGGACTCAAAAAGTATAGCGTGTGGCACTCGATCATGAACAGCACGGAAAGCCCGCGCAGCCAATCGATCGCCTTGAAGCGGGCGGTGGTTTTCCCCGCCTTTGGAAGTCCCTTGGTCATTATGCATGGAAATTAACCGATCCAAAAACGCTTGCAAATTTCGGCGGCCTGCCCAGCCATGACAGCGGGCATGCCGCGCGGTAACGTGAAAAACGTGGATTCTCCCGCGCGCGCCAAAACTCAGTTGATCAGCCTGTTATTGCTGAGCCTGGTTCTGCGGTTGGCATGGGGGCTATCGCAAAAGAGTGAGCCTGACCCAAGTTTGGGGGACCAGTTCGAGTATCTACAGCTTGGCCGTAACCTGCTTAGCAGTGGGCAATTGCGATTTCATGACGAGCGATTTGAGCAGTGGGTTTATGCATACCGCACTCCGGGATATCCGCTGCTGATTGCCGCTTGTGCGGGGAACGTGCGCGCGGTTCGTGTGGTTCAAGCGGTGATCGACACATCGACCGTGCTGGCGATCTATCTGCTGTCTCGGCGGTTCCTTACATCATCCGGCGCGTTGGTCGCCGCCGGCTTGGTGTCAGTCAACCCATTCCTGATCTATTTCAGCGGCTTAATCCTGAGCGAGACGCTGTTTACGGCGATGTTGGCGTGGGGCATGTATCTGCTTGTCAGACAGCGGACTCTGGCTTTGTCAGTCGGTGTCATGGTGCTGGCACTCGCAACTTTAGTGCGTCCTTCTGCATTGGGATTGATCGTTTTGCTGCCGGTCGCGGCTGCTTGGACTTACGGCTGGCGGGCAATGGCGCGGAACGCCTTATTGGCGCTCCTGGCCATCCTGTTGGTGCTCGCTCCGTGGGCGTATCGCAACGCTTATCATCCGCAGGTGAGCGCCTGGATCTGGACTACGACCAACAGCGGCATCACGACTTACGACGGCTTCCACGACCGCGCCACCGGTGCCAGCGATCAGAAAGCATTTCTACAGGAAATGCGGACCCTCCTCTTCCGCATGGACGAAGTAGAGCGCGACGCGTACCTCAGCCAGCGAGCCCACGAGTGGATCCGCGCGCACCCGGCACAATCGCTCAAATTGATGGGAATGAAGATCTTACGAACCTGGTCGCCGGTTCCGCTGTCTAATGAATACGGAAGCAGTCGCCTTTATGTCGCTGTTGGGCTTTGTTATGGTGTTCCCTTCGATATATTGATCTTGCTCGGTTTATGGAAAGGAATGCTTCCCAGAACCGCAAAAGTGTTACTGCTGTTACCGGCGATATATTTTACGGGAATACACGCATCGTCCGTGGGTAGCCTGCGATATCGTATCCCTTTCGAACCGCCGATGGCTGTAATAGCCGGGAGTTGGGCGCTTTGCGCCTGGAACAGATCGCATGGCTCGTCGCGGTGCTAGTTTAGATGAGCTTTTCGACCGGCCTTATCGGCCCGGTGCCGCTTTTGGCGCACGGATCAGTCCGCTGCGGCGATGGGGGATGGTTTTTGTCTTTTGCCTGCTCGTCTCGGTCATCTGCACATACTGGATTCTGACCGACTCCCGCCGCGTGCGGACGATGGCGCAGGACTACCTCTCGAAACTAACAGGCGGGCACGTTGAGGTTCAGAACGCGACGCTATCCATTTTTGAAGGCTTGCGGCTCGATGGCGTGGTGGTGCGGGTGGACGACCCCGACAACAAGCGCCCCGATTCGGTCTTGTTCAAGGCTGAGACGATCCTGATCAAGTACAACCCGCAGTCGATCCTGAGCGGGCGCCTGGAAGCGACGCAGATCGTGGCGCTGGACCCGCAGGTGTTCCTCTGCGAGGACCTGAACCTGGGCCGGTGGAACTGGCAGCGCGCGACGCGCGAGCAAAAGACGACCACGCGCGTGACGCCCGGGCCGCCGATGAAGTTCCCCGAGATCCTCCTGCGCAACGCGCAGCTCAATTACAGCCGGATGCGCAACGGCCGGGTCTTGCAGGAGCGCGGCCTGATCGAGATCGAGGGAAGCCTCACGCCGGGCGCGGAAGGTAATTTTACATTCAGGGTGCAAAGCCGTAGCGAGGCGGATTCGATCGGGCCCGTGGTCGAAGGCGTCTTCAACGTCAACACGAAATTCGTGGACGCGAAGCTGCGCGACTTCCGCTTTGGCAAGGACATCGAGGTGATGCTCCCGGAGCAGGTGCGAACGTGGTGGAACGAGCACGGCCTGTCGGGCAACCTGGACATCCCGCGGTTTTACATGAAGCCCGCCGGCAAGGACGGGCAGGGCGGGCGCTTTCGCATCGAAACGAACTTGAAAGACGTCAACCTCGACATCAAGCCACAAGAATGGCTCAGCCGGGACGAGCTAAATCGCCTGACGGCCATGCAGCAATCGATGGCGGCGATGAAATCGCTGGGCTTGGACAGTTCGGGTTTCGTGTCAAACCTGGAGACGGCGTTCAACCCGTCGAAGCTCGAGCTGGATCAGGTGGCTGGGCGGTTTGTGTTTACTGAAGAGGGGATCGACATCGAGCGGGTCAACGGGCGGATCGAGAACACGCCGTTCCAGATCAAGGGGCATATCGCGGGTTATTCGGCACAGGCCGCGGCGACGCTGACGTTTGCGGGCGAGCACGTGACGATCCCGAAGACGCCGCGTTACCTGAACTCGACGCCGCCTGAATTCCGCGAGATCTACGATCACCTTCAGCCCGAGGGAGACGGCGCGCTGTGGGTGAAGATCGATCGTCCGACGCCCGGCGCCAAGCCGGTGGTGATGGGCCGGATCGACATCGCGGATGGTCGGATCAAATTTGACGAGTTCCCGTATCCGCTGGAGCGCATTCGCGGCGCGATCACGTTCGGCTGGGACCCCAAGTCGCAGATGGACCGCGTGGATGTCGAGATGCATGGCATGGGCGCGAGCAACGGGCCCAACAAGAACGTGCCGGTGACGGTTACGGGGTTTGTCGGCCCGCTCGGGCATGGGGATTCGGAGTTTGACTTCTGGGTGAAAACGAGCGGCGTGACATCCGAGCCCGCGTTGCACAACGCCTATCCGGCGCCGGTGCGCGAGGCGCTTAAAATCTTCGACGCGCCAGGCAAGGGGGAATTCCCGCAGTATCACGGCGGCTTCGTCGCCAACGTGCATCGGCCGTTCGGTTTCCGGCAAAAGTGGGCGATCGCGGTGGATGTGGATTTGGACGATGCCCGCGGGGCGCTGACGTTCTTCCCGTATCCGGTCGAGCACTTGAAGGCCAAGCTGCATGTGACCGAGGATCACGTTGACCTGAAAAGCGTGAGCGTGGTCAAAGGAGATGCGAGCTTCGGCATCGACGGCATCGTGCGATTTGGCAAGGACCAGCCGATCGAGCCCGAGCTGCACCTGACGGCGCAGAACATCCCGATCGACCGCGACCTCTTGGCGGCGCTGCCGAAAGATCGCCGCGAGTGGATGACGAAGCTGGGCGTGGGGGGGAAGATCGATGTGGAGGGACGGATCGTGCGTGACGTGAAAGCCCCGCGGCAGTCGGCAGGCGCGCGCAAGGCGGAAGATGATATCTCTTATGACATGCAGTTGAAGCTGAAGGACGGGAGCTTCTGGCCGGCCGACGGGACGCTGGCGGCTTCGAGTGTCACGGGGACGATGCGGTTGACACCGACGGCGCTAGACGTGTCCGACATCCGGGGCCGGCGCGGGTTGGCTGAGATCTCGGGATCGGGCAAGGTCGCCTGGCCGGTGGGTCGGCCGAGCATTGTGATCAATGCCGCCGCGCGAAGCCTGCACCTCGACGCCGGCTTGTACAAGATGCTACCCCCTGCCTGGCGCACCGGGTGGGATCAGGCCAAGCCCGAAGGGAGCATCGATCTCGACATGCACTACAGCGGTGGTTTCGATTCGACGCCCGTGGCGGTAGCCAGCGCCGCTGATGCTGCCGTTCCCGCGCCGGCGGACCGCTTCGAGGCGTCGATCCGACCGGTGAAGCTGTCGATGACGCCGCGCGTGATCCCGGTTCGCCTGGACAACGTCAAAGGTGAGATCCTGATCCGGCCGGACCTGATCACGCTGAAGGACATCACCGCCACGCGGCGCAGCGGCGGGACGATCGCTTATTCGGGCACCGTGCCGACCGGCAGCGACAAGCGCGGCGGCGCGTGGGACCTGAAGCTATCAGCGAAGGACCTCGCGAGCGACAAGGAACTGCGTGCCGGACTACCGCCGGCGGTGGCGAAGCTGATGGAGTCGCTTAAGGCGCAGGGGAAGTTCAGCGCCGACTTCACGAAGCTGACCTATCGTGCCGACCCGGATCCTGCTGTCGATGATGGTGAGTTGGATCTGGCGGGGACGATCACGCTCAACGACAACTCCTTCGACCTCGGGGTGCCGGTAAGCGGGGCAGTGGGGACGGTAACGCTCGAGGCCAGCGCGCGGCACGGCAAGCTCGCAGGGCTGACGGGCAACGTCGAGCTTTCGTCAATGACCCTGGGCGGGCGCGCGATCACAAACTTCAAGTGCGACCTGACGAAGCCGGACGGGGCCGACGCGCTGCGGATCGGTAAGGTCTCCGGCGACATCGCCGGCGGGGCGCTCGCCGGGCAGGTGGACCTGGTCTTCCCGGACAAGGGTGCGTCGCGGTTCGGCCTGGGCCTGGTGCTGCGGAACGCGAACGTTGCCGAGCTGGCTGGGCCAACGGAAAAGGACATCAAGGGCCAGCTCACCGCAAGCCTCGCGATCGAAGGAGACTGGGGCGACCCGTCAACCCGGCGCGGTCGCGGGGACGTGTCGGTCACCGGAAAAGACATGTACCGCATCCCGCTGGTGCTGGGGCTCATGCAGATCACGAATTTGTCTTTGCCGATCAGCAGCCCGTTCAATGAGGCCGCGGTGCGCTACAGCGTGGAGGGTGAGAAGGTCAGCTTCGAGCAAATCGAGCTGCGCGCCAGCAACATGCTGATGAGCGGCAGCGGGTGGCTGGACTTCAAGAGCAAACGGGTGCGGATGACGTTCGTGACCGACAGCCCCAATGCGTGGCGAATCCCGTTCATCACCGAGATCATCCGCGGCGCGCGGCAGGAGCTGATGCAGATTCACGTTTCGGGGACCGTGAAAGAGCCCAAGGTCAGCGGCAGCATGATGAACACGTTCACGACCACTGTGGACGAAGTGTTCGACAAGAGTGGCACGCGGAAGGGTGGAAAGTGATCGCACCGTGAGGTTATTGGCGCGCGATGCGAGCACCAATTAGCACGCCTGAGCGCTTGCCATCGCCGATACGGAAACGGATGAGCGCATGACTGTCGAGCACGAAGAGCAAGTCGGGTCGTGCTGGGAATGTGGGTATTCCTTGTATGGCTTGCCAATGCCACGCTGTCCGGAATGCGGTAGGGGCTTCGACCCAGCGGACCTAACGACAATGAACATGGGGATCAAGGTGGGGCCGGTGAAGCGGTGGCTGATGACGCCGCCAGGATGGCCGATGCATCTTCTCATGGTGTTCGCGGTGGCGGCCAGCGTGTGGGCGTCGGCGACGCCTATGCGGCCAGGAGCGCTGATCGATTCGCTGAGCTATTGGTTCATATCGAACGATAGCTGGGGTGATTTAGCGGGCCTGCCGTGGATGAAGTTTGGAAACCCCTATGAGCGATTTCTGTTCGCGGCCACACTATGGGGCGCCGTGTTGATCTTCTGGCTTGTACGGCGATTGGCTCGTGCGGTCATGGTGAAGCGAATCTCGAAACAGAAGGCTGCGACGTTTGGCTATTGGCGAAGGTGGCTGATAACGCCGATGGTCTTCGGCCTCACGGTGTTGGCCTGCCGTACGGAGCTGCCAGTGTATGGGGGATTCTGGGTCAGCAAAACCTGGTTGAATCGGGAGGTTAAAGAGGCACTTGCCGGCAACAGGCGGTCGTATGCGTGGACGACCAGAAATGGTGTCAAGGTGGATATGCCACTCGCGGTGGTTTCCTCATCGCGTCGCCTGGGCATTTACCTCTTTAGTGCTGATCACGAGATTGAGGTCGGTTCGGATGACGTGGTCATCCTCTTTGAAGGCGGGGGCGCGTTCATATTCCGCGACGACGGCGAATATCCTACCGCGAGATCGAATAGTGAACGGCCCAAGGTCGCGGGCGACGGACGAGTGCGGCGGCTTTCGGCAAATTGGTTTGTCGTCGAACCCGAATAACATTGACGATTAGCCAGGACTCCCACGCGAGCGATCCAGGATAAAGGAACGATGGCATGTGGCAAATGCACGACGTGAAGTGGTGGGAGTTTATCGTCCGGGCTTCGGTGGTTTACCTGGTGGTGATGGCACTGCTGCGAATGGGGGGTAAGCGGCAGGTGGGGCAGATGGGGATGGCGCAGCTCGTGGCGCTATTGCTGATCAGCAACGCCGTGCAGAACGCCATGAACGGCAACGACGGGAGCATCACCGGTGGGATCATCCTGGCGAGCGCGATCATGGTTTGGAGCTACATCTTCGAGCTGGTGACGTCGCGTTCGAAGAAGTGGGAAAACATGATCCAGGGACGGCCGACGCTGTTGATCCGCAGCGGAAAGGTGCTGCCTGATGCGTTGAGGCGCGAGCGCCTGAGCGTGAGCGAACTGCGGACGGCGCTGCGCAGGCAGGGAATCCACGAGATGAATTCCGTCGAGCAGGCGATCCTCGAGAGCGACGGGTTTATCAGCGTGCGGAAGAAGGGGGAAAAGGAGGAGGATTTTGGATGGTCGGGGGAGCGGAATGATGTTTATTGAGGATCGCATGACCGTGCGGGACGAAGAGCACGTTGGGTCCTGTTGGGAGTGTGGGTATTCGCTGCGCGGATTGGAGACGCCTCGGTGCCCGGAGTGTGGGCGGGGGTTCGATCCGAATAATCCGGCGACGATGAACATGAATACGCATGTAGGTCCGGTAGCGCGCTACCTGATGAAGCCGCCGGGGTGGCCCGTCCACTTGCTGACGGCGCTGGCGGTGCTGGCGAGCTTGTGGGCGGCGGCGACGCCAATGGGTCCGGGGCGGCTCGCGGATGTGAGCGGGCACCTGTTGAGCAACCTTACTTGGAAATGGGCGGACCTTTTTAATCTGATGTCGCAGCTCGGATCGACCGACGGTCGGTACCTGATTGGCGTCTCAATGTGGCTGGCGGTGGCCACTGCCTGGATCTGCCGGCGGATCGCGCGCGGGATCACGGTGAAACGGGTATCGAACCAAAACGCGGCGACGTTCGCATATTGGCGGCGGTGGCTGGTGACGCCGGTGGTGCTGGGGTTGACGATCGTGGTTTGCTGGACGCGCCTTTCGGTGGTGGCAGGGTTCTGGTTGAGCAAGCCCTGGCTGGAGAAGGCGGTCGGGGAGGTGCGCGCTCCGGCACCATCAACGTTCTCCCGAGGGATCTACCCGTTGGGCAAGTGGATTGGGATTTATCCGCCACCACCGGTAAAACGATCGACGAACTCGTTCGAAATCAGTGGCTTTTATAGCGAGACGTGGATCTGGATGCATGACGATGGGGCCTTCGTTCGTCGGGACGACGGACAGCCTCCGGATCCTCAACACGTCGCCGAGCTTAGATGGGGCGTCAAGGGCAGAACGCACATTCACCATCTATACGGGCCGTGGTATTCAGTCGACTTTGCACGTTATGGGGAGAATTGACGCGACAGGAGTGATGTAGGGTCTGCTTTAGGAGACGTTTTTTCAGCCATCGAAAACCGTTCGCTGAAGCGAACCCAACGAAGAGATCATTTTTGATCGATCCACCCGCGCACGCGCTTCCCAAACTCAACCGGCTTGGGCGGCCTCGTCGGCGCGGCCCATCGTACGGCGTTTTCGATGATCCGCAGCACGTTTTTATCGTGATAGCTCGGGAACGTTTCGTGACCCGGCCGAAAGTAGACCACTCGTCCCGCGCCCCTGCTCCACGTGCAGCCGGAGCGGAAGACTTCGCCGCCGCTGAAGCTGCTGATGAGGAACGTCGTCTGCGGTTCGGGGATGTCGAAGTATTCGCCGTACATTTCCTCGTGGGGGAGGATGAAATGGTCGTCGATCCCTTCGACGATCGGGTGGCCGGGGCGGGTGACCCAGAGGATCACGCGCTCGTCCTTGTCCTCGCGCCACTTCAGGTCGCACGTCGTGCCCATCAGCTTTTTGAAGATCTTGGAGAAGTGCGCGGAGTGAAGGACGAGCAGGCCCATGCCGTCGAGCACGCGCTGGTGGACGCGATCGACGACCTCGTCGGCCACCTCCTTGTGGTGCAGGTGGCCCCACCAGAGCATGACGTCGGTGTCGTTAACGACGTCGGCTTGGAGACCGTGCTGCGGGTCGTCGAGCACGCCGGTACGGACGGTAAATCCGCCGGCCTTGTTCAGATGATCGGCGAGCGCGCCGTGAATGCCCTTGGGATAAACGGCAGCGGCCTCGGGCTTGCGCTTCTCGTGGCGGCCTTCGTTCCAGATCGTGACTCGAATGGGATTGTGGATCATGGCGGAGACAAGGGTAAAGCGGACGGGGCGGCCATGGATAGGGACAATGTGCGGATTTCGAACCCCGAGATTATGATCCGGTCGTGAGCAACGAAGTGACCTGCCGAAACTGCGGGGCGCGCAACCGCGTAAAGACGACGGGCGGCGCTCTGCGACCGGTCTGCGGCCGGTGCGGCGCGTCACTGGGCGATGACGCGCCATCAGCAGTCCCGGCCATGAATCGCACCGCTGAGAACCGGCGTGCAATCGCGTTGATCGTCATCGTCGCGGTGGCGCTGACGGGGTTCGCGGAATTGCTACTGATCATCCTGCGATAACCATCAGGCGTTGGACGCGCCGGGGGCCGGGGCGCGCGCATGCCCGCATTCGGGGCAGCGGTCGGGCGTGGCGCGAAGGTCGTAGCCGCAGTTGATGCAGATCCAGCGGGCGCGACGGCGCTGGAACTCCAATCGATGGCGATGTCGCTCGGTCATCGCCCACGTGCCCGTGCCCAGCAGCATGGCGCAGCAGAGCATAAAATCGATCGGGTGCCATTCGTGCTGGTTGTAGGAGAGGAAGAGCTGCGCGGACGTGACAAGCATCGCCACGCGGAACCAGATGCCGGCGACCGTGGATCGGGCGGAACGCACGGATCAGATCGTAACGCGCAAAGTCAATTGCAGGAAAGTCATTTTGCGCGGGCATACTGCACCGGCCAGGCAATGTCGTCGCCCAGCGCCTTGGCAGCGTGGAGCGGCCAGTACGGGTCGGCCAGCAGCGCCCGGGCAAGCAGAACCGCGTCGGCCTTCCGATCGGAGATGATCTGCTCAGCCTGGTGCGGGTCGGTGATCATCCCCACCGCCCCCGTGGCGATATGAGCCTGCTCGCGAATGGCTGCGGCGAACGGCACCTGATACCCAGGCCCGATGGGAATCTTCACGTGAGGCACGAGCGCGCCGCTCGAGCAGTCGATCAGGTCAACGCCGACCAATTTAAGCGCATTGGAAAACTCGATCGATTGCGGCAGATCCCAACCCCCTTCCGCCCAGTCGGTAACCGAGAGGCGGACGAACAGCGGAAACTGCTTCGGCCAGATTTCGCGGACGGTCCGGGCAATGCGAAGCGGCAGCCGAATGCGGTTGGCGAAGCTGCCGCCGTAGGAATCGGTGCGACGATTGCTCAGCGGCGAGAGGAACTCGTGGAGCAAGTAGCCGTGGGCCATGTGAAGCTCGATGACCTCGAAGCCGGCGTCGATCGCCAGGCGTGTCGAGGCGGCGAAGTCGGCGACGAGCTGCTCAATGTCAGCCTGCGTCATCTCGCGCGGGACGGGATAACCGCTGTCGAAGGGAATCGGGCTGGGCGCCAGCGGCTGCCAATCCTGCTGACCTGCGGGGAGCGGGCGACCGCCGCGCCACGGCGCATCGGTCGAAGCTTTGCGGCCGGCGTGCGCGAGTTGGACGCCGGGAACGCTGTTGTTCTCCTTGATGAACGTCGTGATGCGCTGGAACGCGCTCGCATGCGCGGCAGACCAGAGGCCACTATCAGCGGGAGTGATTCGCCCGACGGGGGAAACCGCCGTAGCCTCGACCATCACCAGCGCCGCTCCACCGACGGCGCGCGAGCCGAGATGGACGAGGTGCCAATCCGTCGGAAAGCCGTCTTCGCTCGAATACTGGCACATCGGCGAGACGAAGATGCGGTTCTTAAAGGTGACTTCGCGAAGGGTCAGAGGCGAGAAGAGCTGGCTCATGACTTACGTCTTTCCTGATAAGGTTCGGCGAGGAGTATAGGACGTCGGCCCAGCCCGCGTCTGCGGAGAAACCACCGCTGGGCCTCGCTAAGGTTCGCCGACGGGTGATCCGATCTGATGGATATGACGATGCCCCCCGAAATCCTGGAACGGTTGCGCCAATCGGTGGAGGCTGCAGGGTCGGTGGCGGGGGAACACCGGCAGGGGGACGGGCGGGTGGCGGTGGGGACGACGGTCACGGTGACGGTTACGCCAATCGACGCCTACGCCGCGCGCTCGACGATGCGGATGCGGGTGTCGGATTTCTCCGGCGGAGGGGTCGGGCTGCTGTTCGGCGAGTCGATCTCGATCGGCAGCGAGGTGACGATCCACCTCCCGCGCGAGCGCGGCGGCAAGACGGACAACCTGCGCTGCCTGGTCTGCAACTGCCGCTCGGTGGCCGACGGCGTCTACCGCGTCGGGGTGCAGTTCGAGGGGATCGAGAAGTAAGGGCGGGCAAAGCGGGGCTTCCATATAGATGTGGTTCTGGCGGCCGGGGGTTTGGGGGAATGCGCTGGATTTTGCGCGCAGGCTGAAGGATGATGGTCGGCCCTTCGACCGCGTCGCGCGCGCACCTCGCGCCCTTGCGGTGGAGGCGCGAAACGTGTGCGTGCTTACCGAATCAGTCATGTCGCCCGTGCGGCGCAGGAAAGGAACCAGGTCATGCGGTCACAGAATGAGATTGGAAACTCGAGGACGACCAAAGCCCCCGCGGCAGCGGCGCCGGCTGTCAGCCGACGAAGCGTCCTGAAAGGATCGACGGCGGCAATGGGCGCGGCGGCGACCTTCGCGGCGATGGGAACCAACTTTGCCTGGGCACAGGTCTCCGAAGAGATCAAGGTCGGCCTTATCGGCTGCGGCGGGCGCGGCAGCGGCGCGGCGGTGAACATCATGGAGGCCGCCGGCATCGTCAAGCAGGGCGTGAAGATCCACGCCTGCGCCGACGCCTTCGCCAGCCAGACCAAGCGCATCCAGGACAAATACAAGATCGAGGCGAAGAACGTCTTCGCCGGCCTCGACGCCTACAAGGAACTCGTCGCCAGCGACATCGAGCTGGTCATCATGGCCACGCCGCCGGGCTTTCGCCCGATCCACTTTGCCGCCGCCATCGATGCCGGCAAACACGTGTTCTTCGAGAAACCCGTCGCCAGCGACATCTGGGGCGTGCGGGAGGTGATCGCCGCCGGCAAGCGGGCCCAGGAGAAAAAACTGGCCGCCGTCACCGGCACCCAGCGCCGACACCAGACCAACTACAACCAGGCGATCGAACAGATCCACGCCGGCGCGATCGGCGACGTCACCCACATGAGCGTCTACTGGAACGGCCAGGACATCTGGTTCCGCCAGCCCGAACCCGGTATGACCGCCATGGAAGAACAGGTGCACAACTGGTACCACCACATCTGGCTCAGCGGCGACCAGATCTGCGAGCAGCACATCCACAACCTCGACATCGCCAACTGGGTGATGAACGGCCATCCGATCTCCGCCCTTGGGCTCGGCGGCCGCCAGGTCCGCGACGCCATGGGTCAAAAGCCCGGCGAGATCTGGGACCACTTCGGCATCGAGTATGAGTACGCCAACGGCGCCCGCGTCCTCTCGCAGTGCCGTCACTGGCCCAAGAGCGACAGCAACGTCAGCGAGTACGCGATCGGCAGCAAGGGCACCTTCTCCGGCAACGACGGCACCACGTCGCTGACGATCGGCGGCAAGAAGCAGACCTTCAAGAGCGAGCGCAGCGGCTACGTGCAGGAGCACGTCGACATGATCAACAGCATCAAGGCCGGCAAGCCGCTCAACGAAGCGCAGCGCGTCGCCGAGAGCACGCTGACCGCGATCATCGGCCGCACCAGCGCCTACACGGGCAAAAAGGTCATGTGGGACTGGGCGATGAACGAGTCGAAGCAGCGCCTGGTGCCGGAGAACATCAGCAAGGACGCCGAACCGCCGAAGGTCGTCGTGCCCCAGCCGGGCGTGACGCCGCTGGTGTAAGCGATTAAACAACAATTACAAAGAAATCGCCGCGGCCCACAACATTGGGGGCCGCGGTTTTTGTATGCGGACGTGATATACTTGTGAGCGATGGTCGACCCAGCAGACATCCTGGAGTTTGTCGACGCGGTTGCGGATAAATTCCGCCCGCAGGAGATCGTGCGGTTCGGGTCCTATGCCTATGGAATTACGACAGCGGATTCCGACGTGGACCTACTGGTGATAACGAATTATCGGGGGGCGAGCGTCGACAAGGTGGTGAAGATCCGAACGGCCGTGCCGCGAACGTTCCCGATGGACCTATTGGTGCGAAGCAAGTCTGAAATCCGTCGCCGAATCAGCTGGAACGATTTTTTCCTCAAGGAAATTACTGAGAAGGGGTTGGTGCTTTATGACGCCGATGACCGGAGAGTGGGTGCGCAAGGCCTAAGGCGATTTCGACGTCGTTTTGCTACTGCTGCGGTCGCGTAAGCGCGGCCGATACGATGCAATCTGCCTTCACGCCCAGCAATGCGTGGAGAAGTACCTGAAAGGGCGAATGGTGGAGGCGCAAATTCGATTTGCAAAGACGCACGATCTCGAGTCGCTTGTGAACCTCTTGGTCCTGATCGAGCCGCTGTGGGCTGTATTCACAGACGAGTTTCGCTTGCTCACGCAATGGGCTGTGCTTCCCAGATATCCGGGCTTGGATGCGGACAACATCAAAGCGCAGGCCGCAGTCAAGACCTGTCGTCGCTTCCGCCGGGTAGCGAGGCTATCGTTGGGATTAAAACCATGATTGTCATGCCCTCCCTCACCCCTCCTTCCAATCCAGCACCACCTTCCCACTCTGCCCGCTCCGCATCGCATCAAACCCCTTCTGAAAATCCCGGTACCCAAACCGGTGCGTAATGACCGGCTCAATATTCAGCCCCGATTGCAGCATCACCGTCATCTTGTACCACGTCTCGTACATCTCGCGGCCGTAGATTCCCTTGATCGTCAGCATGTTGAACACGACCGTGTTCCAATCGATCGCCATCTCGCCCGCCGGGATGCCCAGCATCGCGATCTTCCCGCCGTGCGCCATGTTCGCCAGCATGTCGCGGAACGCGTGCGCATTGCCGCTCATCTCCAGGCCGACGTCAAAACCTTCCTTCATCCCCAGCTCTTTCTGCACGTCCGCCAGCGATTGCGTCCGCACGTCCGCCGCCACCGTCGCTCCCATCCGCTTCGCCAGCTCAAGCCGATACGGGTTCACGTCCGTCGCGACGACGAACCGCGCCCCAGCGTGCTTCGCGATCGCCACCGCCATGCAGCCGATCGGCCCGCATCCCGTGATCAGCACGTCCTCCCCCAACACGTCAAATTGCAAAGCCGTATGCACCGCATTGCCGAAGGGATCGAATATCGACTGCACGTCCCGCGAGATCGGCGAATGATGCCCCGCCTGATCGTCCGCCGCCGATTCATGCACCCACACGTTGGTCACCGGCAGGGCGATGAACTGCGCAAACGCTCCCGAGCGATTCACCCCAATCCCCTGCGTGTTCTTGCAAAGGTGCCGCCGGCCCGCCAGGCAGTTTCGACAGCGCCCGCAGACGACGTGCCCCTCCCCGCTGACGATGTCCCCTTCATGAAAATCCTGCACGTTCGAGCCGACCGCAACGATCCGCCCGACAAATTCATGCCCCACCACCATCGGCACCGGGATCGTGCGCTGCGCCCACGCGTCCCAGTTGTAAATGTGCACGTCCGTGCCGCAAATGCCGGTCTTCAGCACCTCGATCATTACGTCATTGATGCCGAACGTCGGCGTAGGCACCTCCTCCAGCCAGAGGCCTTCTTTTCGTTCACGTTTCACAAGCGCCGGCATGGTTTTCATGGTTACCGTTGATCGTTAATGGTTAGTGGAAGCGGAATCCTCGGCAGGCGCCACTCCCATCGGATGGCCATGATGCGAATGGCCGTCGTCAAACTCATGGCAATGAAAAGCGCGACCAACGCCGTCGCGCCGAGCCATTCGGCAAAAATCAGCGCGGCGGCGCCAAGGATCGCCGGAGTGACGTAAAGCTCGTTCGCAAGCACCAGCGACGGCTTCTCAATCATCAGATCGCGAACGACGCCGCCGGCGCACCCGGTCGCGGTGGCGACAAACAGCACCGACAGCGGATTGACGCCCGGCGTATGCCACGTCACCGCCGCTGTCGAGGCCGAGAAAACGCCCAGCCCCACCGCGTCGAAATATCGAAATACCCGCTCGCGCCGCAGCAGGTGCGCCGGGAACATCGTCACCGCAATCACGCTAAGCAGTACCATCAGCGGGTAGGCGAAGTCATGGAGGAATAGGATGTCACGCTTCAGGATTACATCCCGCAACACCCCTCCCCCCAATGCCGTCACCGACGCCAGGATCAGCATCCCCACAAAGTCCGGCCGCCGGTCAATCGCACGCAGCGCGCCTGAGAAGGCGAAGCTCGCAGTACCAAGCAAATCGACGGCGTAGATGGCGGCGGTCGCAGAGGTCATGTGACGTTCAATCGCGGGAATAGGTGACGACGAGGAACACGATCGCATCCTCACGCGATGTATTCTTAATCGAGTGCGGCACGTCGGCCGGATAATGCGCGGAATCGCCGCGAGACAGATCGATCGTCTCGCCATCCGACTTAACCCGCACGCCCCCCTGCTGCACCGTCAGCAACTCCCGGGCGCCCTCGAAGTGTGGGCTGCTGGTCAACGCGCCGCCGGTGCTCAACGTCACCTCGTAATACTCCACGCTCTTCTCCAGGCGCAGCGGTGACAGCGTGCGGATGCGGACATGCTTGTCGCTACGGTAGTGATAGGCGCGGTCATCCGCCCGGATCACGTCAATCCGGCTCGGCGCCGCCGGCGCCTCCACCAAATCCCCCAGCGACATCGAAAACGCCCCGGCGATCCGAAACGCGACCGCGAGCGTCGGATTCGCATTCCCTCGCTCGATCTCGCTCAACATCGACCGCGACACCCCGCACGCGGCCGAAAGCTGCTCCAGCGTCCATCCCCGCTTCTTCCGAAGCTCGCGCACCCGCCCGCAAAGCAGGCGGTGGATCGGATCCGCCGCCTCCTCGGTCAAAGGCCGCTTGCGGGCGCGGGAATGGGTGGAAGACGGCATATCGATGGCTCCGGTATGCCGGATGTTACCTCCTCTATTTAGGAATTTCAAGATGCCGAATTATATTTCCGGTATCCAGGATCAGGCTTGCGAAGCGCTCCTGCCGCTCGCTCTACTTCCCCGCTGGCGCCTTGAAATCCGGAAACGCGCTGCGCGCCACCTTCACCAGCGCGTCATGCCCCGCCGTCACCCCCGCGATTTCCGACATCGGCTGCCCGTTGTAGCCCATCGACTTGACCTGCACCTGGTCATTCGCGAACGACACCAGCACGTCGATCGAATCGCCCCCGCTCCAGATGCGATACCCCACCGCGTGCTCAAACCCGCCGCTCCCCGCAGGCGCCCGGTAGGTCGCATCGTTCAGCAGGATCACGCTCAGTTGCTTCGCGATTGAAATGTCGAGCGGGCGAATCCCCATGTCGGCCGCGATCGTCCCATCGGCGCGTTGAAAATTCCACCCTTCAACCCGCGTTGGGTTCGACAATACGCTAACCGGCCCCGCCCCAAGGAATCCGGCCGCCCCTTCATCCGCCGCCGGGCGGGCGGCACAACCACTTACCAACAACCCGAGCAGCATCAGCGACGCAAACGCGGTGGTGGATACCTTCATCGCCGCAGCATACCTTCCACATCCAAGCGCAGCCAACGGGCAACTTCCCAGAACGTTCGCGGCGGCGATTCGCTCCCCGAGCCGCCCGTAGGCACTTCCCGCACCGCTGCGCTATAAGGTCAGATCCTTAAGGAAATCCTCCAGCTTCTTCTTCTGACTCTCCAGATCGCCGCGCAACTTGGCCGCGTCTCCCGTCAGCGTTTCCAGCTCCGTCTCCTGCGCCCGCAGTTTTTTCAGCAGGTCGGTGTAGTAATCTGTCGCCTTGTCCACCACCTTCATGTTCTCGCGGATGCGCGTCTGATCCGCCGGAATCCGCGCCAGGTCTTTCTCCTTCGCCTGGATCTGCCGCTCAAGTTCCACCGCCCCGCGCTTCAGGTCCATCGCTTGCGCGATCGCCTTCCGCACCTTCTCCGGGATCTGCGGCGCGCGGGTGTAGTAATCCAGCGCCATGAGATCCCCCAGCCGCAAATCCAGCGTCTCTTCCTGGATCACTTCCTCCTTCACGTCGATCATCCGCGACGCATTGGGCGCCAGCGTCTCCTTGAACCGGTAAACGCTCTCCGTCTTCTCCAGTGGCTTGGGCGTCACCACCGCGTCCTTTCCGGGATTGATCGCGTGCTCCAGCAGCAGCGTCTTCTCGCGCGCCGACTTGTTCTCCACCTGGTAACGCTGCGTGTAGACCTGCTTGACGACGATCACCATCACCCCGCGATCGACCCGCGCCGTGCGAATGGCCGAATCCGCTGCGGTGGCGTCCGCCACCACGTTCACCTCCAGGTCAATTCCGTAAGAGAGCAATCGCTCCTGCCCCGGCGGAAGATTGTCAATCCGCGCATCGCCGGCATAGCGCGAATCGACAAATACCGTGATCGGCCCTTCCAGAAGATGCTTCTGATCCTTCGTCGTGTTCTTAAGACGCGCGCCGATCAGCGGATTCTTCGCCAGCACGCCGTAGTTGTAGATCGAAAGCCGCTCCACCTCGACGTCGTCCGCGACGATCGGGATCATCGCCGACCGCTGCCGGGGCAGGCTCACGCTGCCCACCGTGTATTGAAACAGCTCACCCAGTTTCGTCGCCGACGCCGCCGACGCGATCGACGCCGTCATGTCCATCGGCTTGGCCTCCTCGGGAGCGGCTCCGCCACCACCGCGCCCGCCGCCCCCGGCGTCGCGCCAAACGCCTCCTCCGCCCATCCCGCCACCACCACCGCCTCCCCTACTCTGTCGACCGAGCGAAAACGACGGAGCATTGTTGAAATCCGCCCCCGCCGCCTCCTTCTTCCCATCCCCATCCGCATCCACCCCCGCATCATACGTCTGCGGCCTCAAGCTCGCGTAAAGCTGCGGCTGCACCAGCGGCCTCGGAATATAAAGCGGGCGATACAAATCCTGGATAAACGAGATCGGCCGCCCCGAAACCAACGACAACTCCACATTGTTCCAGTCGTTGTCCGTCTGGTTCTCCACGATCGCCCACCCCTGCAGCTTCGGTCGCTCCTTCGCGTCGCTCGAAAGCACCAGCCGATATGACGTCTTCCAGATCGGCGTCTCCACCACGTAACCCACCCGCACGTGCCGGTCCCCCTGCCCGGTGAAGTTGATCTGCACCGGCTTCTTTTCCTGATCCCGCGCCTGCGCCAGCGCAGCCAGCGCCTTGCCCAGTTCCTGCTGAAGCTTCGCATCCTGCAGCGCGATATCCGAAACGTTATCGAGCGAAAGCGATTTGATGTTCGCTCCCGTCCCGGTGATCAGGTTTACCTTGAACGTCTCCACCACCTGCTTGTCAGCCCCCATGAGCGTCTTCTTCTCCACCCCCAGCACCGTCCCAGCCACCTTTTCCCCCCCTACCGTCAGTTCCACCTTCGCCCCGCGCAACTGGTTCAGCAGGTCGGCCAGTGGCGGGTTGGTCGTGATGTTCACCTGGAACGACCGCAGCGTTTTTTCCACCGGATCTTGAGACGGGTATGTAATGGTGGAGATCTTCCCACCGTCCAGATCCTGAAGGACCAGCGATTTTAAGATGTCGTTAATCTGCGCAGATTTGAAGCGAAGCTCAGAAGCGGCGTTCCCTTTGACCACGCCGTAGTGCTCGAAATACCCCACCCCGGAGGAGTAGAGCACGACCGCCCGCACCGGCACGTCGGTCGGCTCCCCACCCGCCGGCTGGGTCGTGGCAAGCTGGGCGAACGCGCCCGATGAAACGGACAGCAATGTCGCGGCGACCATAGAGAGGAAAGCAGGTGTAGGCCATGTCATGGTGGAATTCCTCCTGGCTAAGAAAGAGCAATAGCGTCCCCGGCGCATTGACTATGCGTCCGTCCCATAAGTTCCGCAAAGACGCACCCGCCGCGCGCCAGATCAATGCTCCATCCGTGAAGCCCCCACTCGCATCACAGGGGAAAGAAAAAGTTGTCCCACCCGCGCTTCGCGCGGCCATGGCCACGGTACAAACGGGAGATTTTATCTTTGACCCCGTTCACGACCGATAACTTACGGCAAGCCACCCTTTTGAGGACCTCACCCGCCCGGTTGAGGCCGCTCTGCCGTTTTTATCGGCGCTTCGCCGTCATACTGCGGACTCCTAACGTGCCGTCCGCAGGGCTTGTAGCGCCTATATGGAGTTGCTACCATGCCCCGCTTTCCTGCCCTCCAACTCGCTCCCTTTGATGACGAGCCGTCGATGAAACTGGTCGTAACCATACCCGCTTTGAATGAGGACAAGACCATCTATCAGGTGGTCAGCGGGGTCCCGCGCGACATCGCCGGCATCGCCGAAACCGAAATCATCGTCATCAACGACGGCTCGACCGATAACACCGCAAAAGAAGCTCTCCGCGCCGGCGCGATCGTCGTCAGCCTTCCCGGTAAAGGCGGGCTGGGCCACGTCTTCCGCACCGGCCTCGAGCGCGCCATGCGCCGCGGGGCGGACATCATCGTCAACATCGACGGGGACGGGCAGTTCAACCCCGCCGACATCCGCAAGCTGATCGCCCCCATCCTCGATGACAACGCCGACTTCGTCACCTGCTCCCGCTTCTCCGATCCGGCGCTGCGGCCCAAGATGCCGATCATCAAATATTACGGCAACCAGTGGGTCACCTGGATCATCAACTGGATCTGCGGGGGCACCCGGTTTACCGACGTTTCCTGCGGGTTTAGGGCGTTTAACCGTGAGGCCGCCTACCGCCTGACCCTCTTCGGCCGCTTCACCTATACCCAGGAATGCTTCATCGACCTGTTTAGCAAAGGCCTGCGAATGGCCGAAGTGCCGCTAAAGGTCCGCGGCGTGCGAGAACACGGCAAAAGCCGCATCGCCTCCAGCATTTTCAAGTATGCCACCAATAGCTTCCCGATCATCCTCAGGGCAATGCGGGACATTCAGCCGCTTAAATTCTTCGGCGGCATCGCGGTCATGCTTTTGCTCATGGGCATGGTCACCGGCGGCTTCGTCGCCGTCTGGTATGCGTTCAATACGCAGACCGATACGGTAATTGTAAAAGGTCGGGAAGTACTCGAAACAATCCACAAAACAACACCATTTACCAGTCTAATCCCAATTGCAGGCGTTTTCGTCACGCTTTCAATCCTGAACGCGGTTTTGGCGCTCTTGGCGGACATGATGGGGCGGCATCGCCGGATCAGCGAAGAAATGCTTTACCTGGCGCGACGCCGGGTCTATTCGAGCAAGCGGGCGGTGCGCGTGAGCCTGCCGCCGGTGCCGGAGGAGAGCAAGACGGGATTATCGCTGCACGACTCGTGGAGTTTTCCGGTCATCCGTGAGGTGCCGATTGGCGCTGAGAAGGTGGAGACGCCAAGCTCAAACGGCGGCGTGTCGTCGCGCCTGCCGCGGGAAGAGAAGGCCGAGGGCGATCGCACGCAGGCGCACGTGGCGTAGGGTTCCATGCCGCTTCGCGTCCTGTTCGTTACGACGACCTATCCACTGAAGCCGGGGGATTCGATTCCGTCATTTGTCGCGGACCTGGCGCAGACGCTAGTGCGGGATCATGGAATCTCGGTGCGGGTCATTGCCCCGCATCACAACGGGGCGGCCAAGCGCGAAGTTGTGAACGGGGTGGAAATGGAGCGGTTCAGGTACACGCTCGATCCGGCCAAACAGTGTGTCGCATACGGCGGCGGGATTCCCGACAACCTGAAGAACTTCCCGCGCGCCAAGTGGCAGTTGCCGGGCTTCTTTGCCGCGATGACGGCAGCGGTCTGGCAGAATGCGCCCTGGGCGGACCTGATCCATGCGCACTGGGTGGAGCCAGCGTTCCTGGCGCGCCTGGGGAACCGGTCGGGGCGGCCGCTGGTGGTCAGCGTGCACTCGCTGAAACCCAAAGCCAATCGCCTGGCACGATTCACGCTCGGGCGGGCGGATCGTGTGCTGTTCAACAGCCAATACACGATGCGGCAAGCCGAGGAGAAAGGCTACTTCCCGCTGCGGGGCCAAGTGGTTTACCAAGGTTACGATGATCGACTTTTCGGCCAATTGCCGCGCGGAGGTGGGGAGACGCGACGGATGCTGGGCGTACCGGACGATTCGATCCTCATCGTGGCAATGGGACGGATGATCGAGGTGAAGGGTTTGCATGTACTCGTGGGCTCCGCGGATCGAATCCTGGGGCAGCGACCGCAGGCGCACCTGGTGATAGCGGGAGACGGGCCAATGCGCGGAGAGATCGAGCGCGTCGCATCGCTCGCGGCGACGCGCAATCGCATCCACCTGACCGGCGCATTGCCGCGGGCGCAGGTGGCGCAGTTGCTGGCCGACGCCGATCTTTTCGTGAACCCCGGTATCATCGATTCCGGCGGCCGTGCCGAAGGTTTGGGCATTACGACGATCGAGGCCATGGCCAGCGGCCTGCCGTGCGTCGGCAGCCGCGTCGGCGGCATCGCCGAGACGATCACGGACGGTGAAACGGGCTTCCTCGTTCCGCCGGGTGACGCGGAGGAGCTTAGCCGCGCGGTCGGGCAATTGGCCGATGATCCGGGCCTGAGGCAGCAAATGGGGCAGGCGGGACGGCGGATTGCAAAGGAGCGGTTTACCTGGGGCGTTCTGGCGGGCGAGGTGGCGGATATCTATCGCCAAGTCGGGAGTTTCCCCACTTCGCACGGGCTATAAATCGATTCCGTCGCGTGGTATGGTGCGCGGTTCCTATGTCGAAGGAAGTCCCTCTATCGTCCGCGGAAGGGTTGCCGGCTGGGCAGCGGTTTGACAAGGATTATGCCTATGGGGCATATACGGCTGAGTATTTTAATGGGCTGCTTCGGAAGCGGAAGAAGCTGAGCCAGAAGTGGCGGTATAAGTGGCTGGATCGGTGTTTGGATCCGCAAGCGCGGGACAACATCGTGGACTTGGGGTGCGGGGCGGGGTTGGTGGCGCGGCATTTCCTGGAAAAGGGGGCGGCGGTGCATGGGGTGGACCTGGCGGACGAGGGCATACGAACCGCGATCGAGCTGAATAAGGATTTCCCGCTGGCGAGCTTTAAGGTGGGCGACGCTAGCAAATGCGATCACCTGCAGAGCGGCACCTTCAACAAGGCTTGCTCGGTGGACGTGATCGAGCACTGCGGGCATGACGTGATGCTCGATATTTTTGCCGAGGCGCATCGGCTACTTAAGACCGGCGGGCTTTACTTTGTTTACACGCCCAATCCGAAGCACTGGATCGAGCGGTTCAAGGACTGGGGGTTCATCCTGAAGCAGGATCCGACGCACACGGGGTTGCGGCCAGTGAAGCCGATTTTGGAGGGGCTGGAGCAGACGGGGTTCGAGATCGTGGAGAACCTGAGGCCGACGTCGATGATCCCAGTGTTCAACTTATTCGAGAAAGCGTGGAGCTTTTTGCCGGGGGTGGGGGAACTGGGCGTGTACCGGATCGCGGTGCTGGCGCGGAAGAAGTAACTGATGAAGCGGTCAGTTCGATGGGCGTTGATGGGGATCGTGCTGGCCGGCCTGGGCTGGTATGTCTGGCACGCGCGGCGGGACCTGGCGATCGTGACGCAGTTTGATTTGCGCTACTTGGCGCCGATGCTGGCGGTGCCGCTGTTGTCGCTGTGGGCGAACGGGCGGATCGGGCGGGAACTGGCGGCGGAGTTCGGCGTGCGGCTAAGTGGGTTTGAAGCGTATGCGCTATCAACTGTGAACGCGCTGGGGAATTACCTGCCGATCCCGCAGGCTGGGGCGGTGGCTCGGGGGGTTTACCTGAAGCGCGTGCATCAGTTCACGTACTCGACCTACGCGGCGAGCGTGGTGGTGACTTACGTTTCGTCTCTGGCGCTGTACGGATTGGTGGGGCTGGCGGGGCTTGGCGTGCTGGCGGCGACGGGACAGTGGGCGCGGTGGCCGTTGTGGATGATCTTCGGCGCGCTGAGTGGAAGCGCGTTGATGTTCACCCCCCTGTCGGCGCGGGTGCCGCAGCCCCGGAAATTGGCGGGGTTTCGCGAAGGTTTGGTGGCGCTGGGGGCGCATCACGTGCTGGTGAAGATCGTGGTGCTGCAACTGATCTTGATCGCGCTGACGGCGACGGGGCTTTGGCTGGCATGTTTGGCGCTGCCGGGGGGCGAAGGGGTGAGCTGGTTCAAGGCGCTGATGATGGGGCTGCTGGTGATGGCGTCGGGGGTGGCGAACGTGACGCCGGGCAACCTGGGCGTGGAGCAGGCGGCGGCGATGTTTACAGCGCATTTGTTGCAGATCGAACCGAAGATCGGATTTCTGGCCAGCTCGTTGTTTCGGGTGATGGCGATCGGGGCGGTGTTCGTGATCGGGCCGGTGATGGCGCATTGGCTTGCCAGGCAGACGCCACGGGGGCGAGGTACTGAAGAATGGGCGGATTCGGGAGTCAGGAAGGACTCCACTCATCCGCCCATGGCAGACAAGAATGTCTGCCCCACCGGGGGAAGGGAATAGTCAGGATGATGACGACAATGACGACGATGACGACCGAGCAGGATGTCGCCCCCATGGCCGGCGACGACGCGCGGCCGGTGGCGCGGAAGTGGCTTTGGTTCTGGGCGGGCGCGGTGACCCTCATGTACGCGCTGCTCTGGAGTCCGCAGTGGTATCCGCTTTCGGACAGCTCGCTTTACCTGAGCCTGGGGCGGTCGGTGGCGCTGGGGCGGGGTTTGACGGTGATGGGGGATCCGGTGCGCCTGGTGCCGCCGCTGACACCGCTGTTCATCGGCATGCTGATCAAGATGGGGGCGGGGATCGGCGTGATCCAGGCGGCGATGATCGTGCTGATGCTGGTGTCGCACGCGCTTTGCTTTTTAACGCTACGGCGATGGACGAACGAGCGGCTGGCGCTGGCGGCGACGCTGGCGAGCGCGCTGTCGTACTGGGTGTTTGCCAACGCGTTCACGATCATGTCCGAGCCGCTTTGCGTCGCCCTGATGTGGGGTGGGTTTCTGGCCCTATCGCACGTGACGCTGGAATCGCCGCGGCGTTGGGTATTGCTGATCGCGGCGTGCGTGCTGCTGGTGCTGGCGGCGGCGAACCGCGACGCGATCTTCTGCCTGCTGCCCGGGCCGCTGCTCGCGGTGCTGATCCGGGCGCGGCGTGGCGGGCGCTGGTCTCGCGAATCGATGGCGTGGGCGGCGCTGTTCGTGGTGGTCTTCGGGTCGTGGTTCCTGTACCGCTATCCGCCCAAGTTCCTCGTGGGGATGCTCACGCCCAGGAACAAACTGGTGACGACGACGCAATCGACGACGGCGCCGACGGCGAATCAGCCGGCATTGGCGATCAACCCGGAATTCGAGGCCGAGCCGGAAGCCACCGTGCGGGAAGGGCGCTACCAGGCGAAATGGATGAACGGCGTGAAGCGCGACTTCAAGCACATGCTGACCGAGCCGCCGGTGCTGGGCGGGCGCTGGGTGTGCGAGGGGATGGTGATGGCGTCGGTGGGCGTGTTCGACAGCAAGGTCGAAGGGCTGAAGGTTTTCGGCACGACGGCGGCGCTGATCGCGTTCGTGCTGGCGATCGCGGGGGGAATCATTTTGCTGCGGCGCGGGCATTGGTGGGTGGTCGGGCCGGCGATGTACTTCGCGTTCATCTGGCTGCAATGGGGGACGCGGATCAAGCCGCGTTACATGGTGCCGATCGCGCCGGTGTTGTTCCTGTTCGTCTGGAGCGGGCTGACGTGGCTGATCGTGCTGCTGGCGGCGCAGCCGAAAGGCTCGCGATGGAACGGCCGGCGCGTGGGGCAGGTGGTGCTGGCGGTGCTGGTGGGGATCGTGCTCTTGGGGAACGCGTTCCCGTGGGGAGTGGAATTCTACGTGCGGCACGTGGCGGGGCGGGAATTTTACGGCGTGGCGCGGCGCGGGGCGTACGCGCAGCTCGTGGACATCGGCGCGTATGCGCAGCAGCACGTGCCGCCCGGCCAGACGATCTGGATGAACGCGGGGGCGCACCGGCGGATTGCGTATTTCCTGAGCGGGCGGCGGATCGAGACTAGTGAACTAGCCCTGGGCGATTGGAAGGATTGGAATCGGCTGCTTCAGGAGTATCGGGACGCAAATCCAACGACCGGGCCGACGACTCGAGCAACGACAACCGGGCCGACGACTGGGGCATTGGCGACGACGCGGCCTGCCACAACTCAGGCGACTTCTCAGCCGCTGGTTGCGAAGCGGCGGATGTCGGCAGCGATGCGGCGAAGACTTTTCTTCAACGGGATCGCCAGGCAGGGAAGGTATCTGATCGTCTTTGTGAACCACCCGCGCGGTGGGAAGACCGAAGGGTGGCCGGGATGGCATCTGCCGATGCGCGATGATGATACGCAGGTGGAATGGTGGCGGCTTTACGAGCGGCAGGCGGATGACACGTGGAAGGTGGTGAGCGTGCCGCGGAGCAGAGAGTACGTCAGGGGGGTGCCGCCGGCGGATTAGGGGCGGGGTTCGCGAAATCGATCCGGGGCGGCGCGTTGGACTTCGGCGAGCTCAGTCGAGCCGTCGCAGAGTTCCCAAAGCTCTGCCCCGACATGCTGTAGGGTATTATACGGATCGTAAAGATTACTGGCGCGCCAGGGCGAGCAAGTTGTCATGATGTAATGAGCTGCGCAAGGAGGCGGCCGCTCATGCATGTTGCCGATCATCACGGGGTTCAGGATTTAGACGAGCTGGTCCGGGCCGAATCCGACGGGAAGGCACGCGACCGGTTGCGCGTCGTGGCGATGGCGAAGGCGGGCCGGACGACGCCGCAGATCGTGGACGCTTTGAAGTTGCCGCGGCGGAGCGTGCAGCGATGGGTCGAGCGGTATAAC
>JAQGHM010000071.1 GCA_028291615.1 Phycisphaerales bacterium
TTTAGGATGCGCGCATGCCAGCAGCGCCCGCTCCCCATGCCTACTGCATCCGGACGGAATGCCTGATACGACGTGGCGACCTAGATCCTACCATCCGGTCGCACGGCCAATTTGAGATGCAGGTCGATGAACAAGTCCAATTTGTTATCGACCGTGGCAGTGCCGGCATTACCGAAGGAAGTGTCAAGCATTCCGCTGGCGGTCAGTCGGAAAAGGCAGATCGTTTCCATAAACCCGGCGACGACCACAACGATTTTGCCATCGGGCGCAACTGCGAAGCGCGCATCGAGCAAGTTGGTGAGTGGAAGGATCGTCGTCCCGGCGTGGCCGAACGTCGTGTCTGGCGCGCCATCGGCCAGGTATCGGGCGACGCTCAATTCTTTTTCACCGCGGTGTACCAACACGATGAGTTTGCCGTCGGGCAAGCGCAGGGCGTCGAAGGGGTCGCCGGCGGCGCCGTAGCCGCGAAAGACTTCTCCGGCCTGTCCGAAAGTGGGATCGATTTTGCCGCTGGAAGTGAAGCGGGCCATTGAAAGGGGTTGCGCGTCCCCGAGGGGCGAGCGGGCGAAGACAACGGTGCGGCCATCGGGCAGCGCCGCTAGGGCGAACGCGTGGGCGGCGAGGGGTACGGTGAAGTTGGTCGTGACCTTGCCGCCGACGCCGAAGGTGGGGTCGAGGCCGCCGGCGGTGAGGAGGGTTCGCGGTTCGAGGGGTTCGATTGGGGGCATGGGTTCCTGTATGCAGTCGCCAGCCGCCGCGCGGACGCGCCGCGCGGTTCGCGGATCGCGGATCGCCGTGAATTAGGACGGTGGATTGTGGGGGTTCGTTACAGCGTTCGCGATATGCGGGTCAGGGTGCGGCAACCAGATCTCGCGGAGGCAGGAGTTCGACGGGCTGAGCCTGTTTACGCCTCAGGAACGGCCGCTCGACGAAGCGCCAACTGAGGACGGCGGCGGCAAACGTGAGGGGCGTCGCGAGCGCGAAGAGCAGAAGCGGGTGGCCGGCCGCAAACTTCATGGCGAGCAGTTGCTGGATCGGCCACGCGTAGAGGTACATCCCGTAGGAGTAGTCTCCGCCGAGTTGTCGCGTCACGTGCCAGAGGTTGATCCTCGGGTGGAAGGCGAACCAGAACGTGAGGTACGGGACGGCCAACGGCCAGACGTAGACGGGGCCGTGTCTGAATATCAGCGTTGCGAGTAGCGCGGCGCCTGCGACGGCGGCTAACCGGCCGTCGAACTTGATCGTGGCGCGGAAGGCGTAGAGGGTCGTGCCGCCGAGGAACCAGGTCAGGAAGCGCGGCCACTCGGCGGGCGAGCCGAAGACGAAGGTGATCGCCGGGTGCAGCGTGGGTAAAACAATCCGCGTGGATGCGAAGTCTGTGGCCCACGCGAGGACGAAGGCGGCCAGCACCACCCACCGCCTTCGGAGTAGTCCAGCCATGCCGAGGAGGGCGATCCCCAGGTAACACCAGAACTCGTACGAGATCGTCCAGAGTGACCCGTTGACCGTTTGGGGGCAGGGGTTACTCAAGAATGCGGTGGTTCCCTTGACGTGATGGAGCAGCAGAGCGCCCAGGGCGCGGAGGCGCACGTCGTGCGGCGTGAAGTAACTGGCGGGGTCGAGAGAGACCAGCGGGGCGAGGAGCCATGTCGAAAGGATGAAGGCCACGATGAATCCCGGATAGATCCTGAACACGCGCCGGCGCATGTAGTCCAGCGGGCCGCCGGCGCGATCCCAGCTCATCGCGATCAGGTAGCCGCTGATGGCGAAGAAGACCGCGACCGCCAGCTTGCCGAGTGACACGTGGTCGGGGACGTTGAAAAGTTGCAGGCCTGTCGCGAGCGGGAAGGAGTGGGAGAAGATAACCAGGACGGCCATCGCCAACCGAAGAACGTCGAAGTTATTCGATCGGTTGCGATCGTGCATTGGGGCATTTTAATGAGAAGGGAAAAACTAACCTGAAACTGCATCCTATATTTTTACGCGCTTCACGTAGACGTACATGTCGAACTTGCGTTCGAGGCCGGCGGCGTTCATATAGCGGATGGTGCCGAAGATGTGCCGCGATGGGCCCCAGGGGCGGTCGTGGAGGCCGTAGATCTAGGCGACGTTGGCGAAGGCGCTGGGGTCGCGGCCGTCGAGGAAGAGTTTGTTGTTTAATCTCAGCGTGGTGGCGAAGGCCGCCTGCGGCGTGGGGCTCCATTCGAGGATTTTTTTGCCCCAGTACATGCGCATGTAATTGTGCATGAAGCCGGTGGTGTTCATCTCGTGCTGGGCGGCGTTCCACCAGGGGTCGGCGGTCTGGGCGGATTCCAGTTGCTGCTCGGTGTAGAGGTTTGGGCGCGGGTCTTTGGCGTGGTCGGCGAGGGTTTGTTTGGCCCAGCCGGGGAGGGCGTCGTAGGAATCGTAGTTTTCGGTGAATTCGCAATAGTTGATGGCAAGCTCGCGACGGACGATGAGCTCTTCGAGGTACGAATCGACGTCGGCTTGGCTGGCGAATTTGGCGGCGGGGGCGATGCGGAGAGCGAGTTCGAGGGGGGAGATTTGGCCGAAGTGGAGATAGGGGGACATGTGGGAGGTGTGGTCGTCGGCGGGCTCGTTGCGGCCCTGGTCGTAGCCGGCGAGGGCGCGGGAGGCGAAGGCGTTGAGGCGTTTTTGGGCGGAGTTTTCTCCGCCGGTGAAATGCTGGGGGACGGGGGGGGATGGAGTGGTCGAGTTTGAGTTTCTTGAGGGCGGCCTGGGGGTGGGTGACGTCGATGTTGCCTTTGACGTTCAACTTGAGCGACGGGGTTTTGAGCTTTCCGGGGCGCAGGGGGACGAGGAATTCCTTGAGGTGGCGGTGGATTTTGGGGCGGAGGGTGCGGGCGGCATACTCGCGCTTGTTGGAGGCGACTTCGACGGGGATGACGGCGTCGGATTCGACCTGGATGAGGGGCGTGTTGGATTTGTCGCATGCGGCGGCCAGGTCTGCGCGCCATTGTTTCTGGTGGCGGAGGTAGCCGCGGTCGGTGATGACCAGGGCGGCGCGCTGGGCGTAATGCGCGGCGACGTCAGGCGGGTGGCCGTGCTTGACGACGAAGGGGATGCCGCGGACCTGGAGGTTGGCGCGGACGTCGGCGAGGCCCTGGAGCATGAAGAGGTAGTGGCGGGCGTTGGCTTCGGGGTAGTCGTCCATCAGCCCGAAGCAGACGAGGAGTGGGAGGGAAAGGGCGTTGGCGCGATCGATGGCGTGTTCAAGCGCGTGGTTGTAGCGGGTGCGCTGGGATTGCTGCATCCAATAGAGGACGTAGGGGTAGTCTGGGCGCGCGGGGTGGTTGGCTAGGGTTTGGAGGCGGGCTGGGTGGATCATGCGCGAGATAATGGTAGGCGCTGTTTTTTGGCGCGATTTCGAGAGAATGGTAGTTAGCAGGCATGTGGCGAACTATCTTCATCATCGCTTTGGCGTTGGATTGCGGCTGCGACGATCGGTCGACAAAGTCAGTCCCCGCTTCCGCGCGAGCAGCGGTGCAATCGACGGCGGGCTTTGAACGGTCCGAGGTCATCACGCTCACCCCACTTGCGGCCCAGAAGGTACGAGAGATGTCGCAAGGCCTCGACGTGACTTCAACCGCATACCTCCGCGTGGGCGTTGAACGCGCGAAGGCGCCGCAGTTTCGTTACCTGTTGGACATTACTGAGGCAGCGGATCTTAAGAATGATCTCCTGGGCAACTCACAGGGGGTCAGAATCGTCGTTGATCGAAAAGCGTCCATTTTCCTGGCGGGGACGACGATCGACTATCGCACTACAGACAGCGGGTCGGGTTTCTGGTTTGAAAATCCGAATGCAACGACGCAGCCTTCCAGCGATGCACGCTAACCACGTCCCATGGAACAAGTTCCATGGGCTTTGGAGGCGCGCCGGGTTCCAGCGCTGTCGTCGCTTTGATCAGTACAGGCGCGTCGGTTCGGATTCTGCGGCGGGTTTGGTGAGGGAGTCGCTTTTCAGTTGGACTTGGAGGCGGACGTCGCCCGGGGATTTGGCTTTGGCTTGGATTTGCCAGACGGCTTGGCGGCCGGCGGCTAGGGTTTCCAAGGGGGTGAAGGTTAGAGTTGCGCCGTCGGCTTTTGCTTCGGTGGGGCCGCTGGCGGTGATGAATTCCAACTCCGTCGGGAGGGTGGCGATGATGGCGATGTTTTTGTCGCTGCCGGTGCCCTGGTTTTTCACGCTGATCTGATAGGTGACGTTGTCGCCGACGCGGATGGGGTCGTCGAGATCGACGACTTCCAGGCGAAGGGCAGGGAGGGTGAGGATGCTGGTGGCGGTGGTGGCGGTGACGGGGGCGACGCAGGTGGCCAGGACGGCTGCGGTGAGGGTGAGTTTGCCCTCGCGGGCGGCGCGGACGGTGATGGTGGCGGTGCGCGATTCGCCTGGGGCCAGGGTTTGTAGATCTGCGCCTTCTTTCTTGTAGGGGAGGGGGCGTGCGTCTGCGGCGTCGGGTGCGCCGGCGATGGCTACGGTGGCGACTTCGCCGCGGGAGCCGGCGTCTATGCCCAGGACGGTCCTGCGCGCGGGGGCGTCGCCGGTGTTTTTGACGTGGACGATATAGGTGGCGGTTTTGTTAAGGTATTCGGTGGCGGGGCCGTCTACGGTCATTTCGAGCTTGGGCTGATGGATGGTGGTGGAGACTTCCTGTGAGCGGACCTCGACGCCGCCGGGGGCGCGGGCGACGGCGGCGCTGGCGTAGTGGCCGGTGCGGGCGGGTTTGACGCGGACGCTAAGCTCCTTGCTGGTGCTCTGGGGGACGTCGCCGACGCGTAGGGAGACGAGCGATTTGCCGTCATCGGTGGTCAGGCCATCCGGTAGCGCGTCTTCGATCGTGACATCATGCTCGGTGCCGGTGCCGGTGTTGCTGACGACGTAGCGGTAGCGGATGCCTTCGCAGATGTCGGCGTCAGCGGGGCCTTCCTTGGTGAGCTTGAGGATCGGGTTGACGACGTCGGTGACGGCGGAGAGGGCCGGTTTGTAATCGACGGAGATGAAGGAGTTGATGGCGCCTTCGGCCTTGGGGACGCCGGTGACTTCTACGGTGCGCGCGCCCATGGCGGGGAGCTCGCCGATGGGGTAATTGATCCAGCCGCCTTCGTCTTTGGCGGCGGGATCGGAGCGAGTGAGGGTGAAGGTTTCGGGGAGACGTTCGCGAATGACGACGCCGGTGAGGGGGTTGGCCGTGAGGTTGGTGACGCGGATGCGGTAGTCGTAGGGTCGGTTAAGGCGGGCCTCGCGCGGGCCTAGTTTTTCGACGAGCAGGACGCTGGTGGAGACGTTGCCGGTGGGGACGGCGAGCGCGGTGCGGACGAGGGGGTCCTGGCCGGCGATGGGGGTGGTTGTGGTGCGGGGGCGCGGGGATTTGGTGGGGTAGGCATCGGCGGCGCGGTCGGATTCATCCGGGCGCGTGGCGAGTTGATCTGTGGCGCAGCCGGTGAGGGCTAAGAGACTGGTTGCGGCAATCAGGAGGACGATGCCGCAGCGTGAGTAAAGATTCGGGTTCATTCTCGACTCCGTGGTGAAAGCATTACGCAGCTAACTCGACGGGAGGGGGAATGGTCAAGGTAGAAAGTTGCGGGGTGAGATTACTTGGGCCGGAAGAGCCTTGTCAGTACGGGTCATCCTTCGGTCGTTGAAACTCCCGCAGGATGACGGCGCGCGGCAGGACCGAAGATTGATTCAACCGGCTAGGGGCGGCCGAGTTTTTTTAGTCGATTTTGACTTCTTTACCGGCTTCGGCGGCGCGGTAGACGCCGTCGAGGATTTTCTGGACGGCCAGGCCGGCTTCGCCGGGGGCGCGGAGGGGGGTGTTTTTGAGGCAGGCGTCTACGAAGTTTCTCAGCTTGTAGCCGAAGAGGGTGGGGAAGTCGGATTTAGGGGAGATCCAGCCGGGGGTTTCGTTGACCATCGTTCCGGCGCGGTCGGTGAAGACGGCGGGCGGGTCCCAGTTGGCGCCGCCCTTGTCGCCCATCAGGTTGAAGTTCCAGACGTCTTTTTCGATGTGGGCGGCGAAGGAGGCTTCGATGTGGAGGAGTGCGCCGTTGTCGAAGCGGATTTGGCCGATGGCGAGGTCTTCGACGGTGTAGGTTTTGTAGTCCCAGTTGGGCCACATGGATGCGACGTCGGAGGGTTTGTTGCCCATGTAGGTCCAGGTGTTGCCGGAGGCGGCGACGGGTTTGGGGCTGCCCATGACGTAGTGGGCCATTTCGATGCAGTGGACGCCGATGTCGATCATCGGGCCGCCGCCCTGGAGTTCCTTGCGGCCGAAGACGCCCCAGTTGGGGATGCCGCGGCGGCGCAGCGCCTGGCACTTGACGAACATGACGTTGCCGAAGGTTCCGGCCTCGCGCTGGCGGACAAGGAACTCGCTGTTGGGGTGATAGCGGTATTGGAAACCGACGGCGAGTTTCTTGCCGGACTTTTTCGCGGCGTCGATCATCCGCTGGCATTCCTTGGGATTCATAGCCATCGGTTTTTCGGTGATGACGTGTGCGCCGGCGTTGGAGGCGTCGATGGCGGGGGCGGAGTGGAGGCCGTTGGGCGTGCAGATGTTCACGGCGTCAGGCTGGACGTCCTTCAACATCTTTTTCCAGTCCGAGAAGTTCTGCTTCACGCCCCACTTTTCTTCCATGACCTTGAGGCGGGCGGGGTCGGTATCGACGCCGGCGACGATCTCGACGTCGGGAAAGTTTTGCAGGGCTGCGAGGTGGACCTGGGCGATGCCGCCGCAGCCGATGATGGCCATGCGGAGCTTTTTGCCCTTGTATTCCTGCTTGGATTCCATCGCGAGGGAATCGCTGGAGACGCTTTTTTCTGCCATGGGTGGGTGTTTCCTTCCCGCGGATGACCGCGTCGGCGGCATGTTAGGGCGCGGTCGAGAGGCTCGCAACGGCGGAAACGCGCGCGGGAACGACAGGGCGACTTCCGACATTCCTTAGTAATGCTCGTCGGCGCAGATTCGACTTTCGAATCGGGCGCTGGCGCGGGAGACGTGAGGTGTTAAATTCCGCGAACACCGCGCGGTGTGCCGCAGCAGCAGGAGAGATGTTCGATGAAGTCGTATTCGAATTCGGCGCCGCCTAGACCGTATCGTCCAATTGATTATTCCAAACCGAGCTTGCTGGTCGAATGCGCGCAGGCGACGGTGGGGGCGGGGCTGGTTTTCGCGGCGTTGTTCGCGTGGCAGAGTCTTTCGAGTTCTCTCGCGGGCGACAATTGGCGGCCTTGGGTTTTGCTGGGGTTGTTCGCGCTGCTGCTGATCGCGATCGATGCGCTGGCGCGGGCGGAGTGGGGATGGGATCGGTTGCGGGTGGGATTGGTCCTGGGTTTTTTTGCGGTCGCGGGATTTTGGCTGGTGCGACTGGGGCTGTGGGGGTTGGCGCATTGGAATGCTGGCGCGGGGGCGCGAGGGCAATAGCGCAGGAAAACGGCGGGCGCATCTGAGGAGGCGCGCCCGCCGGAATCATATTTGCGAAGTTTGTCGTCGAAACTACTTCACTTCGACGATGTCGGCCTTGGTCGTGAGGACGACGGCGATCAGATCGTCTTTTTCCTTCTGGGGA
>JAQGHM010000140.1 GCA_028291615.1 Phycisphaerales bacterium
AAGAAGTTGTCACTCAGTTCGCAGAGGCCATGGCCGCTGGCGCGAAGTTCCCGCCGGTCGTTGTTTTCGATGACGGCGAGATTGCTCGGCTGGTTGACGGGGACCACCGCTGCGCGGCTGCCCGAAAAAACAATGAAACGAAAATCGAGGCCATCGTTTATCCCGGGGGCTGGCGCGAGGCAATGCTTTACGCGATTGCCGGCAATGTCAGCCACGGCATCCCGCTAACGCTATCCGAGCGGCGGAAGGCGGTCGAGCGGTTGCTTGCGGACGAGAGCTGGTCCCAATGGACGGATTCGGCCATCGGGAGGTGGTGTGGGCTGTCGAACAAGACTATCGCGACGATTCGCAAGGAGACGGGTTTGGGAAATTCCCAAACCCGGTCGTATGCAACCGCGAGCGGGAAAACCGTACGCCGCAGGGCGAAAACGGAGCGACGGCCTCGTGCGGCGGTCGTTCCAACTCTAGGCCTTGGAACTGAAGAAGAGTCTTCCGCCGAGGTAGACCCAGCGATGCGGACGTCGGCGTCTGACGACCTTCAGAAGGCCGATGACGCGGCCACCGAGACCATCATCGACATCGTGGATCGCTTGCTAGTCGCGCTCGATGAGGTGCTCGACTCGGGTGACGACCTGGCCGCAGTGCCCCGCGAGCGGATCGAGCGCCTCACTCGGAAGTTGAGCGAACTGCAAGGGAAATGTTCGTTGGTGTGCCACTGATTTGAGGCCGCGTAGCAGTCGTAGCATGAGCTAGAACAACATGAAATCGCAAATGGCAGCACCGAAAATGGAAGGCGAGCAGTCTGTCGAAGCACCGACGACGTCGCCGCGCGATGAGGCTAACGGTACACCCGGGACCGCGCGGTTGCCATTGACGAAGCCCAGCAAATCGGTCGCTACTCGGGGCAGCTCGAACTCCCCGCATAAGGGGCTTACACACCAAGATCCCTTCGAGCGCGAGAGTGAATCTGCTGGTGCAGCTCGTCATCGTAATCCAAAAGGGCCCGAGCGGACCACGATGAAGCTGGCGAAGCTGGTGCCGAACGCTCTTCAGGACAAGTACAACGATCGGACGCGATCCGCGGGGAGCATCGCCGCTTTACGCGAAGATCTCCTTGAAAATGGCCAGCGCGATCCGATTCACGTGATGCCGCCAGGAAACGCGGCGGGGCTACCCGAATGGACAATTCTCGACGGGCACGGCCGCACCGACCTTTTACTTGCAGCGGGCATCGAGGTGGCCGACGTCATCGTGCGGTGGGACCTACTGCACGCTGATGCCGCAAGGGTCGAGAGGACGTTCATCCAGTTCAACTTCAACCGACGCCATGACCACCCGCTGGACCTGGCGGCTAAAGCGGTTCGGCTGTGCGAAATCAAACTCGGAAAACCAGCTGGGGCGCTTCGGACGGGATCGGCGTTCACGGCCATGCGCGATGAGGTTGCCGCGATGACCGGTTGGACTGGCCGACACCTGCTCCGGATGTGCCGCATCTTGCTGACCCCCACGGAGGTCCAGAGGCTGGTCCGCGATGGATCCCTGCCGATGGTGGATGCGGAGAAGGTCGAAGCGTTGGATCGCGACAAGCAGGTGGAGCTGGCGCAGCGCCTCGGCACGCTCACCGATGCCCGTGAAGGAAAGCAGGTCGTTCGCGAGTACCTAACGGCTCACCGCGAAGGTCGGAACAAGCGCCCTGGGCAAGTGACGCGCCTGGCGCTGCGGCTGATCGCGAATCTGAAACGGGATCTCGACGAGTTCGCAGGTCGCTTCGACGGGATCTACGGGCCAGATCTCGTCGAGCACCGGGAATTCTTAGCTGAAGCGATCGCCGCCTTCGAAAACCTACTTGCAGCCTCGCAAAGACCGGCCAAATCCATCTTGGATCTTTTGAAGGAACCGCAACTTTCATAGGCGTTACGTTCCGGCTGGACATCGTGTCCACTCGAAACTCATTGCCTAAAAACCGGATTTGTAGACACCCATGTCGTCAGCAACCTTTCACAGCGCAAAAGTGCCGGTGGGCATTGAAATCGGCCCTGCCTTCTCGCGAATCTACCCGCCGCTGCCCTTCCTGCGGGAAGATCTGGAGTATTCCCGCAGCGAGTTCGAACCCGGCGGCCCCCACGGCTACTTACGCGTCCCGGTCGAATACACGCTCTGCCAGTTCGACGCGGGCGACGGCCTGATCGTTCCCACGGGGTTAGTGCCACGCCTTCGTCAACGCCTTGAGAAGCATGGCCACCTCGTCAACATCACCGATCGCCGTGTATTCGACGAAGGTAGCCAGATTGACCCCACCGTGCTTGCAAGGGCCCTTGGCGACGATCAGCGTTTCCTGACCGCCGTGGCCAGTGTGAGTCGGGGCCAGTTGGAAACTCGAAACGGGCACGAAGCTGTGGACCGCATCGTTCAGATCTTCCGCCTCTTTCCGCACGCCAAGATCGTTGTAGCCGCGGCTACGCGGAAGCAGGTGCGCAAGCTCGCCTGGCAGCTGCGGCGATGTCTGCGAACGCCCGTGGGGATCGCCTTATCGGGCACTCGGCCGGGCGAAGGTCGCCTGATGGTCTCCACCCTCGAAATGATCCGCTGCATCGCCCCGATTCACGTCTTAATCCTCGCCGACATCGCCCAGTGTGGGGGTATGGTCGCCAAGCAGACGATGGGCCACTGCGCATACGCGAAGAGGGTCTACGGCTTCGTTAAGCGTGGCGCGCAGCTGGGGCCCGCAAATGCCCGTTGCGTCGAGGCGATCACGGGGCCCGTGATCTATCGGATTGGCCCCGAGCTGGCGATTGTGTCAGCGGCGATCCTTACGGTGGCGTCTTTCCCGCAGGCCTGGAAATCGGAGGGGCTTGAACGCAAGAGGAAAACCGTTTGGCATAACACGCGGCGGAACGACGCGATAGCCAAGACGGCCATCGCGATGGCGACCGGGGACCTGAACGTGCTGGGTGAGATGGGCCTGTTCCTGGATGAGCCGGCGGACGTTCTGGACACGTTCCGCTCCAGCATGCAGGTCGCGATACTCGTCGAGTCCACCGAGCATGCCCACGAGCTGCTGAAAAGACTGCCGGCGTGGGAGATCGGATCCCAAATCTCCGACGCCAATCAAGGGCCCGTCACCACCGCCGAGCCAGTTGGCATCTCCGGTCCTACGGGAATGATCGTCACCTTCATGTGGGCGGCACTCCACGGCATCGACGCCGACGTCGTAATCCGGGCCGACGGCGGCAGCACCAATTTCCCCCTCAAGGGGTTTCCGCCGGCGAAGGAAGCATGCTCCAGCGGAAGGGTGTTCTTCATCGACATCGCCGACGACTTTGACAACCAAGCAGCGCGGGCCAGTCGCCACCGCCTCCAAGACTACCGCCGTCGTGGATGGCTTATAGACAGCTCGGGGGACCGCCCTGAACCCTCAGGCGGGATGCAGCAGGCGACGCAACCGCGCCGGGAACGACGACGACGCAGTAAAGCGAACCACAACAACCAACAGACGAAGGCCGCCCCCGCAAAGGGACTGCGGCCCGACTCTGAAAACCGGCAAAGGCCGGCGTCATCGGGACGCTGGGATGCCACCGGAATGCGACCGGGCCGGCCATGACGTTCAGGCCACCGACGGAAGCCGACGTTCGACGGGACGATTGCCACCCCTCAGGCGGTAAAGCCCGTGACCGATTGGACCCAACGATGACGCCGGAGAAGCTATACCCATCCGGATACGCCGCGAACCTGTAGGAGCAACCGGCAACTACTCTCTCTCTGAAGGGGAGACGGATGCCGGGTGAACAACTCCGTAAGACGACGCGAGCAGTAAGGAGGAAGCGACACCAACAACAGGCCGGTGAATACCGGGACCTTCGCCCTTCCCCCTTATGGGGATCGTCGTAGATCAGTCCAGACGGGCAGGAGACCATCCTCCCTGACGGCTCCGCCACTCAGGCCGAATTGCTGGGGATTCACCCAGTTGTCGTCAGCGCGGTTTAACCTCCGCGCTGACGCTTTTTCCCGGAGGCAAGATGTACAAGGGTCCATTGCCGTTCGACAAAAACCTGATGAAGTTGAAAAAGGGGCTCGACCCCGCCCTGCTCCATGAGGGCAAGGGTGACTGGACGCTGACCGTTCACCGCCGCCATGTCGCGGCCCGGGCGAGCGGCTGCGAGGACACGCCGCCAGTGGGTCCCTTTCTCATGGGGCGGATCGCCTGCGCTTCGGTCATGCGGGAAGCGATCACCGCGTTAACCGCCGATGGCTGCAAAGCGCCGGGGCTGGACGGCACTCGTCTGGAAGAGCTGGATAATTCGGAGGCTTGGTCCCTAAGTCGACAATTGGCCCGCAGCATCGCCGAGCCCCGCAGCTACCGGCCCGGCCCCGACCAAAAGAAGTTGATTCCTAAGGAGGGTAAAAAAGGTGAGTTTCGCGAATTGACGATCCAGCGCAGCGAAGATCGGGTTGTCGGCAAGGCAACGGCGCTCGTGCTGGAGCCCGTGGTCGACAGCACGTTTTCCCCCTTTTCGTTTGGTTTCCGCCCCGGCCGCCATCGTCTGGAGGCGGTGGGCACTGCCCTGGT
>JAQGHM010000156.1 GCA_028291615.1 Phycisphaerales bacterium
CGAGGACGAACGTGGTGGCCAGAACGAGTCGTCGTCGTCGGTCGTGACGTTGTCGGACATCGCTGTGACCGCCAAATCTGAGGCGCGCGGGCTAACGGTCTGGGCGACTTCGCTGAGCACCGCCCAGACGCTGGAGCGCGTGCGGGTGCGCGTTTTCTCGAACAAGAATCAATTGCTGGGCGAAGGGCTGACGGGGGCCGATGGCTTGGTGACGATCGCCGGATTGCATCCGGCGGAGGGGGAAACAGCGGCGGTGTTGCTGGCGGACCGGATCAGCGCGCCGGCGACACTCCCAAGTGAAGATTCGTCGGGCTTGGAAGAAGGGGAAAAGCCCCAGGAACAACGTGCACCTGTCTTGAGAAATGAAGGCTTGACGTGGATGGACCTGCGCGGCGCCGGTTGGGACATGGCCGATGCGGACGTCGCCGGGCGCGCCTATGCGCGCGGCGGGCAGGAGGCATTCGTCTACACCGATCGCGGTGTGTATCGGCCGGGGGAGACCGTTCACCTTCGTGCAATCGTGCGGCGCGGTGACGGTGGATCGCAACAGGCGATGCCGGTGCGATGGCTGATTCGCCGGCCGGACCTGCGCGAGTGGAAACAGCAGGTGACCATTGTCGATGCTGACGGCAGCGCGTCGCTCGATCTGGCGCTCCCGGACGATCTGACGACGGGAAGGTGGACGGCGCAGATCGGCCTGCCGGGCGAAGCGACGGCGGTGAGCACGTTCGGCAGCCGGACATTCCTGGTCGAAGAGTTCATGCCGAACCGGCTTAAGGTGGGGCTGGGTTTTGCCAGCAAGGGGATCGACGCCAGCCGGAAGCGAGCGACAATCGGCGAGGAGCCGTTGCGGGCGGTGGTGCAGGCGGATTACCTGTTCGGCCGGCCAGCGGCGGGGCTGCAAACCAAGCTGACGGCGCGACTCGACCCCAGCGGATTTCAACCGGCGGACTGGGCGGATTGGACGTTTGGCGATTCCGCCCGTGTGCTCGACTCCGGAAACGTGAACGGCCCGGGTGCGGTTGACGTCGCCAAAGCGGAAGATGCGCCCGATTTGTCCACTCGTGCGCTCAACGAGATCGGTCGCGGCGAGTGGCCGCTTCAGTTGCGCCGATTGCTGAAGCTGCCCCCCGCAACGCGTCCCGCGACTACTCAATCCAACCAAGCTGCACGGTACATGGGCCCCTGGCAACTCGCGGTCGAGGCGAGCGTGCAAGAGGTTGGCGGCCGATCGGTTTCGGCGGCGGATTCGATTCAAGTGGATGCGCTTCCGTGGTACATCGGCGTCCATCGCAATTCGAACGGCCCGGCGCTTCCCGGCTCGCCAAGCCTCATTGACGTGGGCCTCGTCGCGCCCTCGGGAACGATCGCTGCACAAGAAGAAACGCTCGAGGTATCTCTGTTTCGCGAGAGTTGGAACAACCTGATGACGTTCCGCGAGGGGCGTTATCGGTATGAGTCGCATCGGGTGCTCGAGCCGGTTTCCGATGCCGCGCCGCGCGAAGTTCGGGTGCGCTATGGGCGGGGGAAGATTGCCGTGACGCCGCCATCGAGCGGCGCTTATGTTCTGCGGGTCTACGATGGGCGGCGCGGGGGAATGACGACGGTTCAGTTTTATGCCAGCAACGGCGGCGGCTGGGAGGATAACGTCAGCCGCGAACATCCGGAGAAGGTGGAAGTGATCGTGCTGCCGCCGGACGACACCGCGGGCGCGATGACGCGACCCGCTACCGTCCAAAGTCGCGTTCCCCGATCGCCGAAGTTGAAGATCGGGCAGACGGCGCGCGTGTTGATCCGCAGCCCATTTGCGGGGCGACTGTTGTTTACGGTCGAGACAGACCGAGTTATCAGCACGCGCGTGATCGAAATGTCGGGCTCGAGCGTCGAGGTGCCGCTTGAGGTGAGCGAGTCGCTGCGCCCCAACGCGTATCTGAGCGCCAGTGTGATCCGCGCGATCGATCCGCAGGCGAAGTGGCGCACGCATCGCGCGCACGGGACGACGCGGCTTACCGTCGATCCGGCCGATCGGCGATTGGCGATCGAGATAGTCACCCCGCCCGAGGTACGCCCGCTTTCGACGCTGGGCTTAGGCCTGCGCGTGACCGACGCCACCGGCCGGCCGGTGCCCAACGCGCCGGTGACCGTGGCGGCGGTGGACGAGGGGATCCTGCAACTGACGAGTTTCCACACGCCCGATCCGCTCGGCTTCTTCTACGCCGACCGGGCGCTGGCGGTGGCATCTTCGGACATTTTCGGCCAACTGATGCCCGAGGTGGCGCGGCCTGAGAAGGTCAGCGCGGTCGGCGGCGACAAGGGCGCGGGCGGCACCCCGCGCTATCGTTCGCCAGTAACGGCCCGGCGCGTGCGGCCGGTGGCGCTCTTCGCGGTCGTGCGCACCGACGAACAGGGATACGCGTCTACTCACCTGTCGATCCCCGAATTTGCCGGACAACTTCGCATCATGGCGGTGGCGCACGCGGGCGCACAATACGGAGCCACTGATCGGCCCTTGTTCGTGCGCGCGCCGCTGCTCGTGCAAAGCAGCTTCCCTCGGTTCGCCGCGCCAGGCGATCGGTTCGTCGCGCCGATCACGTTGTTCAACAACGGCAAGGTTGCCATGAACGTCACGCTATCGGCGGAATTGCTGGGCGCGACCGAAGCCGCACCGCTCGCGTTCGCCGCCACGCCCGAAGCGAAGTTGACGTTCGAGGCGGTATCGATCAAGGCCGGGGAGCAGCACGTGTTCGGGCTTCCGTGCGTCGCCGCCGATCGCGTGGGCGTGGCCCGGGTTCGACTGATGGCGTCGGCCGGCAATGAGAGTTGCACGGAGACCACCGAACTGCCGATCCGCCCGCCCAGTCCGTTCATCAGCAGCGGCGGGTTTGCCGTGGTCAGTCCAGGCGCGGGTGAACCTCTCGACCTGAAGAATGAATTTCTGGCCGGCACAGAACAGACGTTGGTCACGCTCACGCCGATGCCGTCGCTGCAATTGCCGCAGGCGATCGATTATCTCGAACGCTATCCGTATGGCTGCGCCGAGCAGACCGTCAGCACCAGCTTCGCGCTGCTCTACCTCGACGAGATCGGCCGCTCGGTCGCGCCGGGCGTCTTCGAGAAGCAGCGCGTCGCGGATAAGGTGCAGGCCGGGATCCTGCGACTGCTTGGGATGCAGACCTCTGACGGCGGCCTGGCGATGTGGCCGGGCAGTCGCGAGAGTTGGCCGTGGGCTAGCATCTATGCGGCTCACTTCTTGGTCGAAGCGAGGGCTGCCGGTCATGCGGTGCCGGAGGATTTTCAAAAGCGGCTGCTCGGCTACGTCCACGGGTTGCTGGATCGGGCCGGCGACGGCGGCGATTTGCTAGAGAGCCAGGCGTACGCGTCATATGTGCTGGCCCTGAGTGGCAAACCTGACCGAGCGTTTATGAGCCGCTTGGGAGAACTCACCCGTGTTCGCGCAGATGGCGCGGAAGAATCCGCTATCCGCGCGCAGGCGAGACTGCACCTCTCGCTAGCCTGGCTCGCAGCAGGGCGGCGCGATCTGGCGTCGGAATACCTGCCGTCATCGTTGCCCGGCGTGCGGTTGAAACGGCAGGGGGGCGGCAACGTCGGATCGCCCGTGCGCGATCGGGCGATGATCCTTAACACGCTGCTCACCGTGCGGCCCGAAGATCCGGCGATCCCCGCCTTGGCAAGTCAACTCGCCGAGGCGAAGTGGCAGAGCACGCAGGAGATCGCCTTCGCCGCAATGGCCATCGGCAAGTATCTGCGGCAGGCGAAAACTTACGAACCGTACGATCGCGCCGAGCTTCTGCTTGACGGTATACCCATGGTCGCGGGCACTGGCGCAGTCGCGTGGAACGTCCAGCCGCTGCAGCGCCATTTTCTCGGCAAGATCACCGGCCCGCCCGCGACGCGCGGTTACCTTACCTGGACGCGCAGCGGCGTACCGCTGGCCATCCCGCCCAACGAAGATCATGGCATCAAAGTTCGCCGCCGCTACCTCGACGAGCACGGCAAACCTCTCCAGTCGAACAAGCTTCAGAGCGGTGATCTCGTTTTGGTTGAATTAACCGTCGAAGCTTCGGCCGCACAACGCAATCTGGTGATTGAAGATCTTCTGCCCGCCGGTCTGGAAATCGAAAACTCACGACTAGAGACGACCGCGTCCTTGGCAACCGGCAACGCCAAACGGTCGTCGAAGGATGTTCGAGACGAATTGCGTGAGGCGCGGTTGGACGTTCGGGACGACCGGATGATCGTCTTCGGGCACCTGGCCGAGAATGGCCTGGCGCGGCACGTCTACGCGGCGCGAGCCGTTGTCCCCGGGACGTTCGTCCTGCCGCCCGTCCGCGTCGAGTGCATGTACGATCCCGGCACCAGCAGCCTCTGGGGACCGGGCGGCACGCTGGAAGTGAAACGTGCGGAATCCCGAACCATCGTTGGAGTGCCAGGTGGTGATTGAGGAGCGCTCGCGAAAATATCCAGTGAAAACGCGTCTCGTGCGTTGGGGCCGCCGCATTTGTCTACTTGCACTGGCAGCGGTGGCGTTCTTCTTCATCGTGTTTCACATTGCGGTGGCAGCCTGGCCTTACCCGCAAGGCCTCGAGCGGTTGATGCGCGATTCGACGATCCTATGCGACGGTAGCGGCATGCCCCTCGCCGAATTTGCCGCACCTGACGGCCAGTGGCGCACGACGCTGTCCGAGGATCAGATCAGCCCGCACCTGCTCAAGGCGATCGTCGCGATCGAGGATGGGCGATTCTACAGACACAATGGCGTCGATTGGAAAGCCGCCGCCGCCGCGGCGTGGCAAGACCTCACCGCGCTGCGCGCCAAGCGTGGCGGCAGCACGATCACCATGCAATTGCAGCGCCTGCGGCAACCAATAGCCCACAGCTTCGCCGGCAAGTTCGAGCAGGCGGTCCGGGCAGTGCAGATCGAGCGCATGACCGGCAAAGGGCAGATCCTGGTCGAGTACCTCAACCGCGCACCGTTTGGCGGAAACCTGGTCGGCGCCGGCGCTGCAAGCTGGCGATACTTTGGCCGGCCGTGCCGTGACCTAAGCCTGGCGCAGGCGGCATTGTTGGCGGGGCTTCCGAAGAATCCGACAGCCGATCGCCCGGATCGCTTTCCCGCGCGGGCGAAGGCGCGGCGTGATTTCGTGCTGGGCCGGATGCTGTCCCAAGGTTTGATCACATCGGCAGAGCACGCCGCCGCAATCGCCGAGCCGATCGAAGCGGCGTGGCGTCCGCTGCCGCAGCGCGCCAATCCCGCGGTTCAGGCGGCGCTTCCGACACTCGCACGACTCGCTCATCAAAGCGCCGGGGGTTGCATACACGTCACGCTCGATCCCGCGACCCAGCAGATCGCCGCCACCGCCGCTCGCGACTACCTCGAACAGCAGGCCGACCACATCAGCG
>JAQGHM010000151.1 GCA_028291615.1 Phycisphaerales bacterium
TCACTTTCCCGCAGATCGACGTCGCGAAATGGACGCCGCATGCCTTGTCTACAACAGCAAATTCGCCGCATATTATCTACTGCACACGAGTTCCCGATTCGCGGCATATAACCAGGAAGTCAACGTAAACGAGCTCAAGTCCGTGCCGCTTCCCGAGGGTGAGGTCACGCTTGCCGGAGTCAAATCGCAGGACGACGTTGACGACCGACTTCGGCAAGCCTTTGGCCTCAAACCAGCGGAATCGGTCCTTGTGGAAGATGCGTTCGCGTACACGATGGACGCATTCAGGGCCACCAAACGGCTCCGGAAAAAATCCGCTCAACCAGTCTCCCCTGAGTCGGCTCAATCTCCTGGTGCTGACGCGGTGATGCTCGAACAGTATGGCGATTGGTTCGCCCGCGTTCTTCGCGCCGGGTTCGGTTTCGAAAAGCGGATTCGAATGACGGTGTACCGCACGCCCGTCCAGGAGCACTCGCCGGCCCTCTTGGTTGCGCTTCACCTCGACTGGCCGGGAGATGACGACGGCGTTCATTTCGTTGACGTGAAGACCAGTACGCTTCTACAACAGATTCTCGATCTCGCTCATTCGGTCGAACAGCGCTCCGGCGACGGCGCGACGATGCGTCGTCGAGTCTTCCAAACGTACGACACGATCGTCCATGGCCACGCGAAAGGCTCGCGGATGTGGCATGATCGAGCTTTGCGCACGGAGGTTCGGTCAGCATGGCACGCTGACGCGCGTGTGGGCCAGGGTCGGCTCGCGGCCGCCGGCGATCCGACAGACGCAGTACGACTACCTGTACGTCTTCAGCGCCGCGTGCCCGGCGACCGGCGAGGCGACGGGCCTGATCACGCCGAACGTGAACGCCGAGACGATGAACGCGTTCCTGGCGCAGCGTCGCCGCCGAGCTGCCGCCCGACGCGCACGCGGCGATGGTGCTGGATCGCGCCGGCTGGCACACCGCGGCGACGCTGCGCGTGCCGGCGAACGTGACGCTGGTGCTGCTGCCGCCCAAGAGCCCGGAACTCAACCCGGTCGAGAACCTGTGGCACTACTTGCGCAGCCACTACTGGTCCAACCGGCTCTACCCAACGTGGGAGGATCTCAAGCGGGCCGCGACCGATGCCTGGCGGCGGTCTGCCTCGTGCCCGAGTTGATCAAGTCGATCTGCGCTGACACGGGCCTGCGCGCGGATCAGGTATGATCCGTATTACGCGAAAAGTGATGTACATTGTGATGTACATTCCGGCTTTTCACGACAAAAAAGAAAGGACTCGCGTTGCCGCAAGTCCTTTCAGGTCAATCAGTAGCGGGGGGAGGATTCGAACCTCCGACCTCCGGGTTATGAGCGTCTTCTGCGCAAAATCCGTAACTTCCGAAATGTCAGGCAACTTGCATCAACCTCGTGGCTTACGACCACGAACTGTACGTCGCCAAGTGTAACATGTGAGCCATGTTTGTCGATCCGTACGGTACAAAGTAGGGTACATTTCTAGCTGCTTGGCACAAATGCCAAGTAGCTTCTATTGCAGCGATTTAGGATTTAGGCGTCCGAACGAGCGATGATGTCGAAGATTTTGCCTTCTCTCTCTAAGTTTCGAAGAGTTTGATAGTCATCTTCGAGTACTCTCTCGTTCGCGTTAGCAAGGAATACCCAGCCCAGAAGCGTAGTAACATCGATGGTGGGGACGAGGGGCTGGCCTGGCTTGGCTAGGAAGATCGCATCGAGAAATGACGGGAGCGCTCGAAGAAGTTGAAGCCCAGGAATCCCGCGGAGTTCGCCGAAGCTACGAGAAATAAAGAATGCAAGACGTCCGCGCTTTTGCAGCTGATATTCTGCATCAAAGGTGTCCCATTTTTCATCAGGCGCGAGTAGCGACTCGACCGTTAGTGTGACTTGGTCTGTGCCGGTGCAGGTGGCGTCAAGTAGCGGCACACCGCCCCCATCCGGTCGGCCAACGTTAGCCTCAACGAGCGCCGGTCCGCGGTCAGTTATTCGCAGTTCGGCGTGACATGGTCCGGAGCGAATCTCTAGGGCATCGAGGCACGCGATGACGTAGGAAGTTAGCTTGCGCTGGACTCCGCCCTGTGGTGGCAAAATATGCCTAGCATAGTAGACGAAGGCTGCACCATTGACTTCAATCTTCTCGTATCGATAAATGCTGACGACGCGGTGTTTGATTTCGCCTGTTCTGGGGTGGGACATCGAGCAAGTGTTTACGACGTACTCATTCTCATCAGCGGAAGAAGTCAAAAACTCCTGTATTACTGCTGAGTCGTCGGTTTCCCCAAAGACGTTCGTGCCTTCGACAATGCATTCAACTGCGGCCATTACCTCTTCCGAAGTGATGCATGATTTCACACGATCCCCTCCGGCGCTCCGCGTCGGCTTCACTACCCATTTCTTGATCTCAGGATGCTCCCGCACCCAAGCGGCGGCGGAGTCCGGAGTGCTAGCGCGGAATTGCAGTGGCGCGTTGAGCCAGCGGTTTCGCAATAGCTCTGCCGTGAGATATTTGTCACGACGCACATCACTGAGCTGGGTGCCGTTCGACAATAGCCCTAGTCGCTCGGCCAAGGCCTCAGCACGTGCCACTCCTTGGTCAGTACCGGCTACAACGCAACGAGGGCGATAGCGACGGAAACGCTCTTCTTGCAGCTGGACGAGCACGTCCTCTAGGCGTTCATTAAATTGCAGTTCGTCCACAAATTCGGCCGGTAGGGGTTGGCCGGCGTAAGCGGCCGGTGGCTGAGGCGCGGCTGGAACAGACGCCTGCCAGCTCGGCAAAAACCCTTCGCGGACAACTTCAAATCAGCAGCCGTCAACGGCGGCGGCGATCGGCATGGTCGATCAGGATGCCCGCCCGACCTGTTGACCGAGATTGAAGATGTCATTCCCTTCCCCTGAACCGCCTGAGCAGCCGGCGAGCACCCCAATCCGAAAGGCACGACCGACCGTCCGAGGGCCGAAGCTCTCGGAGGAAGAGGTCGCAGCCGCCTTCGCAAATACCGCGACTCAGTACGGCCCAATCCTGAAGCTGAAGGATGCCGCCGCCATCGTCGGCGTTGCCACCGGGACGCTCAAGCGTTGGGCTAGCGAGGGCCGTTTCCCCCGCTCGGCAAAGCGAGGCAAGCCGCTTTTGTTCTGGCCTGACCGTTTCGTCGCGGAGGTGATGCGATGAAAATGGCGGACAGATACACCGTCGAACATCATGGTTAAGGGGGCTATCGCGTCGGCTACGACGATGCCTCACACTTCAGCCGCGACTACAAGCGCCACTTTGGCGAGCCGCCGATGCGGGATGTCGAACGGCTTAGAGAAGTGGCCGGCGCCAGCGTTTGAAGGAGCATTTCGGCGAATTTCGGCCAGGCCAGCGAGCAAGAGTTCAACTGTCAGTCGAGTAGGGCGCGAGACGATCTCTGCCGGGTGATCGGCGTCGAGCTGAAGATTGCCAGTTTCGAGGGTGACGGAGCGGCGTGTGCGGCGGCTCCCGCGACGGAAGCCGCGGCCTTTGGCGCGGGCCTGGCAACTGGCCTGGCTACGGGGGAGAGTGATTTTACGACGGACTTGGGTACGACCTTTGATACCGCGACGGGGCGGGGGGACGGCTTTGGTGCGGGCTTCGCTGCGGTCGGCGAAGCGCTCGGGCGGGGCGGCGGTGGTGGGGTTTGCTGGTCCGGCGGCTTGCTGAGCTGCGCGATCACTGAGGCGAGGGAGGGCATCGGTTCGGAACTGGTCGAGATGATGCCTGCAGACGGCGCAATTTGGCCGGGGGCGGGGAGGCTGGTGTTGTAGTACTGAGCGAGGCGGGCAAGGTCGAGGAAATCGACCTTGCCGTCGCCGTTAAAATCGCCCTGGCTCCAGGTCTTTGCGGCGGCGGCGTTGTAGCTCTGAGCCAGGACGGCGAGGTCCTTGAAATCGATGGCGCGGTCGCGGTTGGCGTCGCCGGGCAGCGCGACCCATGTCGCCGTTGAGAACTCCGACGTTGAACCGTCCGCGGCGGTCGCGGTGGCGGCGATCACCTGTCCCGGTACGGAGGCGACGGGCAGCGATGTCGTAAAGGTCGCGTTGCCGGCCGCGTCGGTCGTAACGACAGCGGAGCCGAGATAGGTTTTGCCTTCGCCGTAACCGGATGGATCGGCTAACGGGCTGGAATAGAAGTCGAGGGTGAACGCGGCATTGGCAGTGGAGTTGAAGGTGCCCGAGACCAGGGACGAGGCGCCGTCGCTTGACGCGCTGACGATCAGCGGGAAATTCTGGAGAGCGTTGGTGCCAGCGTCGGCGTCCTGACTGTCGTTCGTGGTGACGCCGTCGTTGCCAAGGTCGATGCCCAACTTGCCGTTGGCGTAGATGGAGTTTCCGCGGATCGAATTTTTCTGGCCGGTGCCGGGCTTGGCGGGATCGATCGCGACGGTGATCCCGTTGCCGCCGTTATTGGCGATGATGTTTCCCTCGCGGGGCTGTATACCTCCGATGAAGCTTGCGGGACCGTTGGCGATGATGCCGTCGCCGCCGTTGCCGAGCGGGGTCGAACCGTCGGCGGCGACACCGATGAAATTACCCTGCACGTAGTTGGGCAACAGGCCATCGACCTTGGCGTTGGGGTTAACGACGAACTGAATGCCGGCGCCGGCATTACCGGAGATCACATTCCGGGCGGCAGCGACCGACCCGCCGATCGTGCTGCCCCCGCTTGTGAACACAATGCCGGCCCCGTTGGGAACCGCGGCGTTACCCGCTGGATTGGTGCCGATGTAGTTACCTTGGATCACATTGTGCCCGATGCCGATCGGGGTGACGAGACCCGCCACCACGTTGCCGGAGATGACATTGCGAGCTTGGGCAAGCGTGCCCCCAATGACGATGCCGCTTTGTAATTGGACGCCGGTTCCGTTGGGCAGAGGCGAGCCGTCCGCCGCGAGGCCGATGTAATTCGCCTCGATGCGTCCGGTCGCCCCCATATCTATCCCGATGCCGAACCCGCCGATCGCCAGTCCCCGGATGATTACGGCGCTGCCGCTGTTGAAGGCCAAGCCGGTCCCCCCGCCCGTGCTCCCCGCGGTGCCGACCAGCTCGACGATCGGGGTGCCCGCATAGCCCGGCTGCGTGGTGGCATCGATCGTAAGGTCGTAGCTGCCCCAGACGGGCAACTGCTGCTGCGGGTCGATCGAGATGCGGTGGATGCCGGTCCCGGGCAGGTTGAACGAAACGACGTCGAGACCCGGGTTGACCCCGGCATTGGCAATGGCAGCATAGAGCGAGCCGGCGCCCCTGGCATTGGTATTGGTGACGACGGTGGATGCGGCGAGCGTGACCAGCGGTGCGGCAAGCTCGCTGGTGTTGCCTGCGGGATCGGTGGCGGTCGCGGTCAGGTATCGGCCGACGCCGTAGAGGGGCACGACCTGCTGGAAAAGGGCGGCGCCTGCGGCATCGGTGGTGACATCGAAACTGCCCAGGGTTGCGGCGGCCTGCGACAGTCCACCTGGCGCGGTGTCGCCGCCGAAGATTTCGATGTGGTAGGTCGTGTTCGGTTTGGAATCGAGGCGACCGGTGAGTTGCGTGCCGGTGTAGTCGGCCGCCGCTTTGATCAACTGCGGCGTGTTCTGAAGTTCGTTGGGGCCGGCGTCGGCATCCAGCGCATCGTTGGGGGTCAGGCCGTCGGAGCCCAGGTTAACCGGGAGGTGGCCGTTGCCGTAGGCGAGGAGTCCGGTGATGCGATTGCCGACGCCGGACTCGACGCGGACGCCGTCGACGGAGTTGGCATAGGCGCTGCCTCCCGCGAGGCTGAACGCACCGGTGGCAACGCCGATCTGATTATTGCTACCCCGGACGACGATTCCCGTGCGAAAGCCGCTCACGGAGACCACGATCGACGAGTTGTCGGACGCGAGCACGAGGCCATCGAAATTTACCCCAGCCGTGGCGGGCGCGAGGGCGAAGCCCTGGTCGAAGGAAATTGCCTCGGTAATGTCGGGAAGCGGCGAGTTGATGAAGATACGCCCGGAAGCAGCGAGCGGAAGTCGAATGCTCAGGACGTTCGAGCCGGGCGTTGCGTTGGCGTCGAGAATGGCCTGACGAAGCGTCCCGGGCCCTGAGTCGGCGGCGGAGGTCACTGCGTATAAAAACAGGCGGCCCTCCAGCGCCTCGGCCACGGGCAGCAGGAGAACTTCTGCCGGACACTTCGGACCGGACCGCAATTTGTGCAAATTCATCAGGTGGCCCCTTAAAGAGTGAGCATGTAAATTATGTTACACATCGCTGGCCGCCGAACAACACTGGTTCTTGCTGTTCTGGTGAACAGCGTGGCAACGCGGACAGGCGCTAGCGCCATCAGCTTTCGACGGTGATCGGGTATTCGGCGCGATAGGTGGGGTGGCGGGGGGTTTTTATTTCTACTACAAGTCGCCAGTTGAAGCGGGGGAGGCCGGTCTGCTCTTCTGGGGTGGTCGGTGGCTGATTTTTTGGGGGAGTGAATTTGGTTTTGGCTTGGAGGGGGTGATCGGGGGAAGCCTGGGTGTGGGCGGCGGCTTCTTCCCAAGTTTCGAATTGCTCGGAGCGGGTGGTGATCGCCTTGCCGCGCGGGGATTTTTGGCGGTCCAGTTTTTCGCAGATCAGGCCTATGCGGAGGAGTTCAATTTGGGTGGGCTTGCGGTAGCGCTGCTCGAACTTGAGGTTGAAGGTTTTGCCGATCCAGAAGGTGTCGGTGTTGACGGTGACGATTGCATCGCGCATGACACGGGCGAGCTTGCGGTGGTGGAAGAACCTGACGAGGGGGATGAGGCCGAGGATGAAGTAGAGGGGGACGGCGATCAGGGCGAGCAGTTCGTAGGGTCGGTCGGCGTGGACGAAGTAGTGACCGGCGACGATGCCGCCGATGGCGAACCAGGCGAGCGAAGTCGCACGCCAGGGTCGGCGCGCGGCGGCGAGGTTGGCGCGGGGGGTGAGTTGGTGCCAGCCGCCGGAGGCGGCCTTGGGGGGCCAGACTTGGCGGCGACGCCAGGGACCGGCGGCCCAGAATCCGAGGCCGGTCGCTAGAAAGGTCATGGCGCAGAGGATGAGGAGGTAGGGGGAAAAGTCCCAGTCGCGAATGAGGAAGGCTTCGCTGGGCCGGATCGGGTCGTACCAGACGGTGACGCTTGTGCCGACCTTGTGGCGCTCGACGACCTCTTTGGCGCGGCGGGCGGAGGTTTCCTGCGTGATGGGGAAGACGTGATCATTACCGAAGACCGCGTCGCCGACGGAGTAGTGGTAGCGGACGATCGGGCGATAGGTGGTGGTGCGGCGATTTTTGGTGTCGGTGATCGTGTTCTCGCGCACCTCGGCGAAGGAGACGACGCCGGGAACTGGGCGAGCAGCGTCGATCTTGTGCTGTTGGTCCAGAACGACGTTAGCGCCGATCGCGATGAAGAGTGCGGCGGCGGCGGTGAACATCGCGATGGCGTATCTCATGGGATGGAATCAGACGGCGGCGTGGGTGGTGGCGATTTCGGCGAGTGCGTCGGTGGCGAACTTGACATCCTGCTTGCTGAGGAAGGGGCCGAAGGAGAAACGGGTGGTGCCGCCGAACTGAGTGGTGCCCAGCGAGTTGTGGGCGAGGGGGGCGCAGTGGAGGCCGGGGCGGGTGAGGATGCCGTAAGTGGATTCGAGGATGGCGGAGAGCTCGTAGGGTTCGAGGCCGTCGATGCGGACGCTGAAGACACCGAGGCGGTTGCGGACGCCTTGTGGGCCATAGTAGGTGAGGCCGTCTACGCCGCTGACGCCTTCGAGGAAGGTGCGGACGAGGTCGAGATCGTGGGCGGCGAGTTTTTCGATGCCCTGCTCGGCAATCCAGCGGACGCCTTCGGAGAGGCCGGCGATGCCGATGGCGTTGTGACTGCCGGGTTCGTACTTGTCGGGCATGAAATCGGGTTGGCGGTCGTTTTCACTGACGCTGCCGGTGCCGCCTTCGCGCAGGGGGCGGAGGGTTTTTTCGAGGCCGGGGCGGATGTAGAGGAAGCCGGTGCCAAGGGGGCCGAGGAGGGCTTTGTGACCGGGGGCGGCGAGGAGGTCGATATGGTCGGCCTGGATGTCGAGGGGGATGTGGCCGGCGGATTGGGCGGCATCGACGAGGAAGGGGATGTCGTGCTCGCGACAGATAGCGCCGACCTCGCGGATCGGCTGGATGGTGCCGGTGACGTTGGAGGCGTGGGTGATGGCGATGAGGCGGGTGTTGGGGCGGATGGCTTTCTTGATGTCGTCGGGATCGACCAGCGCGGTGCTGGGGTCGATGGGGATGCGGGTGACTTCGCATTCGCGGCGGTCTTCTAATGCACCGAGGGGGCGGAGGATGGAGTTGTGGTCGATGTGGGTACAGATGGCGTGGGGCGAAGGATGAATGTTGAAGGATGAAGGATGAATCAGACCTTTAATCGCGAGGTTGAGCGCGTCGGAGCAGTTTAGGGTGAAGATGATGTGGTTGGGGTTTTGGGCGTTGAAGAGGTCGCTCAGGCGGTGGCGGCAGGTGGTGATTTGCTGGCCGGTTTCTACGGCTTCGTGATATGCGCCGCGGCCTGCGCTGGCGCCTAGGTCGGTGGCGTAGCGGGCCATGGCTTCGTGGACGGCGCGCGGCTTGGGGAAGCTGGTGGCGGCGTTGTCGAGGTAGAGTCGGCGGATCCCGTTGGACATCACGGGGAATGATAGGGGAAGGGAGTAGTCCGTAGCCAGTCGTCAGTAGGGAGTAGAAGCGGAAAAGCTTGAAACGACCCGGGCGTCCTGCGGTTTATTGCGGGACGCCCGAGTCTGGAAGGAGGCTTGAGTGAGAAGGAAGCCCGCGCGAGGCGGGCGTGCTAAGCGAGATTACCTGCGTCGGTGGAGGAGCAAGGTGGTTGCGGCGGCGGCGAGGGAGAGTGCGCCGGGTTCGGGGACTGCGCCTGGGATGGAACTGGTGGCGTCGATGAAGGAGATGCTGGCGCCGCTGCGGCCGGCGGCGTTGAGGGTGTCGCCCAGGCGGATGCCGGCGGAGTTGCGGACGAGGACTTCGCCAATCGAGCCGGGGCGGCCAATGAGGGCGACGCCGAGCCCGGGGCAGTCGTCAACGATGATCTTGTCGATCGAGCCGACGTTGTCGGTCTTGAACTGAACGTTATTGAGGGTGGTGTTGCGGATGGTGACGTTGCGCAGCGTGATGGTGCCGTAGACGCCGTCGGTGATGAGGATGGGGAGCGCGTCGCCGCCGTCGATGATGACGTTCTGGATGAGGATGTTGGTCTTGACGTCCTGTTTGACGCCGCCACCGATGCGAATGTGGTCGATGTGGAGGCCGTTACCGCCGGGTAGGTCTTCGCGGCGCTCGATGTTGCTGAACTTGGAGTTCTTGATGGTGATCGACGAATAGGCCCAGGCGGGAACGTCGTCAGTGGCGAAGCGGGTGGCGCGAAGGTCGAGACCCTTCTGGTTGACGAGGTCGTGGATCCAGTAGTTATCGATGACGAGCGTCTTTTCCCTGGCTGATTGCGGGCGGATGGCGACGGCGGCCTCGGAGGTGGGGAACTGGACGTGGCCGGGGTCGTTGCCGCTGACGGAGGTAACGGGGCCGGTGAATGCGAAGCCGCCGGCGAAGGCGGCGGGGGTGGTGGATAGCGCGATGACGACTGCGACCAGACGAACTGTGGGCGCAATGAAAGCCTTGAGAAAATGCATGATACCTCTCCCATTCCGGTGATAGCGCGAAACAACCTTGCATTCAGCGAGCGGTCTGGCGGACTGCTTTTCTGATGCCTGAGGGAGAGATCGGAGAGCGTGAAAGTAGGGTTAAGAAACGGGGTGAGGAATAGTCTGCGGAAAGTCAAATTGATTTGCGGAAACAGTTCTCGAAGCCGCGCGCGTTGGTTTTATGGGGCATGCGCGCGGAGGGGAGAAGGGCTGGCGGGTTATGGGTCGTGATTGCAGTGCTGGCAGGGCGCACGGCAGCGCTACCAGAGGGACCACTGCTTCGAATATAGGACGTAGACGCCGAGCAGGAGATTGGTGGTGGCGTGGGCGATAATGCAGGCACCGAGCGACTTGGTATAGGCGAGGAGGCCGCCGATCATGAAGGCCCAGACTATGGCGGTGAGCCACCAGTTTCCGTGAACGACGGCGAAGATCAGGGGGACGATGATGAAGGCCTTGAGATCCCATTCGCCGACGGCGGCGAGCTTGAAATCGTTGGGGGCGATGATCGACCGCCAACAGAAGTCGCGCCAGAAGAGTTCTTCCATGAACGGGACGACCAGGACCGCGCCGAAGAGGCGGACGGCTTCGAAGGCCCACCTGGTGTTGGGGTTGGTGAAAAAGAGGTCGGGGTTGAAGATGATGCCGCTGGGTTTGAAGAACTCGAAGCGGGCTTCGAGGACGTGCTGCATGCCGACCCACTGGAAGATGCCGACGACGCCGACGATGAGGCCTAGCCACCAGTGGTTCCAGCGGATTTTGGTGTAGGCGTGGCGGAAGGCGACGAGCATGGCGGCGACGATGATTGCGCGGGCGGTGTAGGCCCAGGGGTACCAGGTGTTGCCGTGTCCGGTTTCGGTGCCTTGGGCGCCGACCCAGATGAAGGCGAGGAATGCGGCCATGGGGAGGATGTAGGCGAGGTCTTCGCGAAGCGGGTGTTTTTCGGATCCGGGGAGAGGTTGTTTTCCGGAATCGCGGCCGTAATCAAGTGGGACGGGATTAGGTGTCATGTGTTGGTGAGGTTCTTTCAATCAACATTTGTCTTTCCTCCGTGTTCTCCGTGACTCCGTGGTGAGATTCAACTCTTCGAACGGAAAAGCGCGAACGAAGCCGTATGACCGTGGATGAAGTTCTGGCCGGAGACTGGGCCCAGCTCGCCGGCGGCGAAGAAGCCGGCGATGGGGATGCTCGGCAGGGCGCGGTTGGCGGCTTGGACGTCGTGGGAGGGGGTGGGGAAGAGGCGGGTGCCGCGGCCGTTGCAGGAGAAAAGCAAGGCACCGGCGGCGGGGCTGGCAATATGCCCAGGAGAGAGCATCTCGCCGAGGTCTTCGGTGGCGGTGGCGGCGTCGCGGACGTGGAAGCGGATGGTCTGGCCGGTCCGAACGTAGTCGCCGATGGCCAGTGCGCCAGTTTCGTTATCGACGTTGGTCACATTGCGGACGAGGAAGTCGCCGCGGTCGAAGGTTTCCTTGTATTCTGAAATAGCGCGGCCGACGAAGAGGCCGTTCTGGAGCAGTTGGCGGTCGGACTCGGGCATTTCGAGGAGGGAATCGCGCAGGGCTTGGAGGGCCGGGCGGCCGCCGAGGGTTTGGATGATGTTGTCCTTGGACTTGGTGATGACCCAGGTCTTGCCGAACGGGCGGCAGCCCTGGGAGACGATGGTCTGGACGTCGAGAGCGGGGCCGGAAAGTGAGACGCCGACGAGTCCTTCGGTGACGGCG
>JAQGHM010000222.1 GCA_028291615.1 Phycisphaerales bacterium
TTGATCTCGTCGGCGGGTTGCGTGGAGAGGACAAAAAGGTTGTGGGTGCGGATCGGCTCGCGCAGGTATCGCTCGGCCATTTTCAGTTCGATCGCATCCAGCGCGGCGAGGTAGGCGACGGTGGCGGGGTCCTGCTTCCAGCCGCGGGCTTGGCGCTCGTCTTCGCGGTAGCCTTCGAGGGCGGCATCAAAATGGGCCTGGAGGCGGCCATAGAACGTTTCGACTTCGTCGCCGGCGAGCCACCGGACGATCATGACCTCGCCGGGCCGGCGGTGGATGTGGTAGTCGCTGGTCGAGAGGTTGCGCGTGGCGGGCGTGCCCAGGAGAGTAGCGGCATCGGCGATGGAGGCTTGCGGGAGGACCGGGCTGTCGGGGGATTTGGATTTTTCGAGGCGTGCCATCGTCCGCTGGATTTCGCGGGCGAGGTCGGGGTCGAGCTTGGGGATGATCTGCGCGTCGAACTTCCGAGGGGCTTCGAAGACGGCGGCGAGTTCGGCGTGCATACGGAATTCGTCGGATTTCTCGCGGGCGCGAACGGCGGGATCGCGCGGTAGGTCGGCGGGGGAGGGTTCTTCGGGTTCGTCGAACATCTTAAAGCTCGGAAAAAATGCTGCCGCAAAGACGCTAAGAGCGCAAAGAAGACGGGGCGATGGAAGAGGCTTTAATTATTCCGCTACGTACGCGCCGGTGGCGGGATCGCGCTTGGCGGGGGCGGGCATCAGGTGGAGGTCGACGGACCACTCGATGAAGCGCTGCGGCCAGGTTCCGAATGGGGTGCCTTTGCGGGGGGTGATCGAGCCGCCGTGACCGCCGGTGCCGTAGATGTGCATTTCGAGGTTGAGGGGCTTGGGTTTCATGGATTGGCCGACGTCGAAGAGGGCGTTGTAGAACTCGACGGTTTGCTTGGCGTGGAAGACGTCGCCGGTACCGGCGCAGACGAGGAACGTTGGCGGGACGTCTTTGGGAACGTGCGTCATGTCCATCGTGCCGGGTTTCCAACCGGGGTAGACGAGGCAGAGCCAGTCGGGGCGCGAGCTGACGCGGTCGATCGGATCGGCGGCGCCCGCATTGCCGGCGTCGTAGGTGAGGGCGAGGCGGGCGGTCTGCTCGCCGCCGGCGCTGAAGCCCATGTGGCCGATCTTGTTGGGGTCGACGTTCCACTCCTTGGCGTTGGCGCGGACGAGGCGGACGGCGCGCTGGGTTTCGGCCAGCGCGTCCGTGGCGGAGCCGTAGGGTTGCAGGCGGTAGCGGTGAACGAAGCAGGAGACGCCAAGGGTGTTGAGCCAATTGGCGACGTCGGTTCCTTCGGGTCCGACCCAGAGGTCTTTATTGCCGCCGCCGGGGGAGAGAATGACGGACATGCCGTTGGCCTTGTCGGGCGCGGCGAGATAGAGCTCGAGGGAGGGGTTGTGGATGTTGTTGACCTTGGCGACGTGGCCGTCCTTGTTCAGGGTGAAGATTTCCTCCTTGTCAGCGCCGGCGAGCGGCTTGAGCGCGGGGTGGCCGGGCGGGAAGAGGGCGACGACCTTATGGCCGGTGTTGAGGGGTTTGGGGTCGAGGAGCTTGGCAGCCGCGGTGTCGTCGGCGGCATGGGCGATATCGGCGGCGAGAAGGAGGCAGAGGGTCAAGGCGAAAAGGCGGCGTACGCGCGTCATGGTGGTTCCTGGAGTTGGGCGTCTCGTGAGAGCTGACTGTACTGTGAACTTTTGAACTATACCGATCGCGGGCGATTGTGTGGATGGAGGGGGCGATGGTTTTAGGATTCGGCATCACGGCCGGCGAAATGGCTCGGCCAATCGTCCAAACGGCTCAGCACGGCAGGCTTGATATCGCCCAGGCGCTGGCCGGTGGTTTGGAGGCGGAGGCAGTAGGCGACGTAGGGGTCGTCGGTCAGGCGGAAGATGCGGGGCGGGCGCAGTTGGCCGAGGCGGCGGCAGTAGGCGTACTGCGGGTTGGCGGCGAGGAGCGCGTCGAGGGCGGTGGCCAATCCGGGCCGCGCGTCGGCGTCCGTGTAGAGCGTGTAGCGGCATCCGTCGGCGTCAAGGTCCGGGGCGAGCATGGCGAAAGTCGGACGGAATGGCCATTTTGCGAACAGGCGCGACAGCACGTCGACGACGAAGCCTTCGGTCAGTTTCTCTCCCATGCGATCGGAGATGAGGCCGGCTTTGCCTACGAAGCGGATCGATGGGGTGCGGGCGACGTGACCATCGACGCGGATTAAATCGTGCAGGCGGTAACGGCAGAGGCCGCCGGCGGTGGTAAGCAGGACCTGATAGGTGCTGCCGGGCTTGAGATCGGGCGCGAGCGAGACACGGCCGGCCTCGTCTTCGAATTCGAAGAAGTGGGAACGGATCGCGAGCGGGTGTTGTCCGCGGTAGGGAATTGAGATCACGCCTTCGGTGGCGATGAGCCCTTTGGGTTGGATCGTGACGCCGGGCAGTCGTTGGGCGAGCGCGTGTGCGGCGGCCTCGGCGCCGGCGTCGGCCCAGCAGCTTAGGATTGCGAGCCCGGGCCAGATGCGCGCGGCGTCGGGGCCGAGGTGTTCGAGCTCTTTGGCGCGGCGGGGATTGGGGCGGCCTTGCGCTGCCGTGGCGAGCGCGGCGGGGACGTGCGCGCGAACGGCGCAGCCGCCTACTGCGATGTCGATCAACAGGCGAGGCCATTCGTCCTTCAGGGCGCGCAGGAGGAGCTCGAGAAACGACGGATGCCAGACGGAGATCACGCTGAGGTCGCGGCGGCGCAGGAGGAACAGGAGCGTGAGGTAACGCCACGCGTCGATTGCGCGGATGTTTTGCAAGCCAGCGGGAACAGCCATCGCGGCATCGACGAGGTGCTTGCGCCAGCCGCCCAGATATGCCGCATCGTCGTCAAAGCCGATGGGGATGGTCGAGTCGGGGGCGACGGTATTCGAATCTTCGGCCAGCGGCGTGACGGACCAATAGGCCGGACCGACAAGCGCAAGCGGGCGCTGCCGGTAGAGATCGACGATCCACGGTCCGATCGCATGGTTCAGTTCCTGCTGCATCTCGTCGGTGTACGGAATCAACTTGCGCGCCGCAGTTGATCCGCTGGTGGGGACGAGTCGCCGGACCGGCGCGACTGTCAGCACGCGGGGCTCGCCGCGGCGGATGCGCTCGATCCAGGGGCGCAGTTCGTCGTAATCGCGCGGGGGGATTCGGCGGGCGAATTGATCGGGTGTCCGGATGTCGGCGAAACCGTGCTCGCGGCCGAACGCGGTGTCGGCATTGGCGGCGAGGTAGCGGCGGAGGATCGCTTCCTGCGCGCGGGCGGGATCGTGCAGCGCTCGGGCGAAGGCGGCGCACGAGGGGGCGCTGGCGAGACACCAGGCAGCGTTGGCGAGGGCGGCCTTCACGAATTCACGCTCCGTTCACCATTGCGGGATCGCCGCGGCCATGCGGCGACCGGCGGGCGTGAGGTTTGCAGGCGTAAGCTCGGTGACGCAGACGAGCTCGTCGCCCTGGACATGGCCGGGGTTGCGCGAGGCGAAGAAGGCGACGTGTGGGTCGTTGGTGCGGTTGGCGGGGATGCCGGCGAGATTGTCGCGGAGGCGTTGCGGCTCGTTGAGGCGGACGATGCCGGTGGCGCGGTCGTAGCGCGCGCCGAAGCGCCCGGCGGCGAGTTGGTCGAGCGCGCGCTGCCAGCGTGGCGGAGTCGGTGCGTCGTAGCGCGGGTAGAACTCGCGCCAGAAGACCGGGAGAAACCGGTAGGTGCGAAAGCCGGAGGTGATCAGCAGCCAGAGGTACCGGCCGCGCGGGTAGTGGCGGCGGAGGTCGGCGACAGATTCGATCCAGGCGCGCGGCAGCGCGGAGCTGTTCCACCCCTCCGGCGAGACGATCGTATCGCCGGAATAGATGACGCTGACCGGTTCGGAATCGACGAACGTTTCGTATGCGAGGATCGTGGTGAAGCCGAGAAGGTGGCCGGCGCGCTCGATCAGGATAGCCCAGTTTTTCTCCGCGATGTCGGCGTGAAATTGCGCGGCGGTGACGCCCGCGAAATGCGCACCGAGCAGGTCGTGCATCGCGGACAGGTCATCCGACGTGAGATCCGCCCGCTGGACGAGGCGGGTGGTGGTGGCAGTGGCGGCGGCTGGGGCGGTCATAGCAGCGCCACCTCCGGGGCGAGGAGGCGATCATCCAAGTTGCGGGCCAGCTCGGCACCGTCCGCCCAGTGGACGGCGTACAGGCGGCTGCGGTACTCGCGCGGGCGGAAGGCGCGGCGCAGATTGGCAAGTCGCGGATCGCGCGCGTCGAAGCCGAGGGTGAGATAATCGATGCCGCGCCCGCGGGCCGGACGTTGGTGGAGCTGGATGAGCCGCTGCGCGTCGTGCGGCCGATTTGGATCGGTCGCCAAATGCGAGACGTAGGCGTGGGAGATCGCCTGCCCGATGGCGGGCAGGCGCGGGCGAGCGAGGAGGAGAGCCGCGGCGTTGATCAGCGGACGGAGCGCGCGAAGGGGCGGGGGGTAGCCGCGAACGACGGTTTGCTTGACGGATCGTTGGTCCCAGATAGCGGCGCAGGCGGCGGGCGCGCCGTCGGACGTCTGTACGATGTGGAAGTCTTCGGTCCGAAGGCCAGTCGCGTGCAGGTCTTCGATGGACCAGGCGGGGGCGAATTGGTATTGGGGTTGCTGGCGGTTCAGGAGGTCTAGCACCCCGGGCAAGCTATCGGAGCTAGTCAGCGGCCCTTCGGGCACGCTGCTAAACGGGCGGCGGCGGCATCGGATCACGAGGGTGATCAGTTCGCCCAGGTAATGGTAGGTCGGCATTCCAGGCAATCCGCGTTCGAGCAGGCGGCGGGCGGGAAGGTTGTCGGCGACGATACTGGTTAGGTAGAGGGGCGGGCCCCCCTGCTCGTCGTGGAGGCTGTGAAACAGTTCATACCCCCGGCGGATGATGCACGCGCGGTTGCGGGCGGAGGCGGCGAGGCGCAGGCCGCCGAGATAACCGACGCGCATCGGCTGGCCATTGATGAAGCGCAGGCGGCTCGAGACGCTGCCGGCGCAGATCACGCGGCCGCGCTGCGTCGCGACGATCGTCTGGTGCTGCGGGCCTTCGATTTCAGCGGCGGCGAAGTAACTCGGCTCGCGCTCGAGCGAGAGGCTGATCTGGCCGCGCATGGGATTCTCGCGCGCGAGGCGGCGGAGCACGGCATCGTCGGCCGCGGTGGCGATCGAGAAGACGACGCCATCGGCACCACACGGACGCGCGCGGGTAGCCGTCAGTTCGCCTGGAGCAGCGGTCCGGTGCATGACTGGTCTCCGAGCGGGTAGCCGTCGCGCAGGCCGACGTCGGCGCGGTGCATGACGTTGATCGGGAAGAAATTCCGCCACATGAAGCCGTTGGAGCGATTCACGCCGTCGAGCCCCCGCCGGGCGATGCTCCGCCAGGAATAGAAATCGCGCCGCGCCTCGAGGCAGCCGCGTTGCAGCTCGGCGGCGTCCATGCCGGCGGGGGTGAAGGGAATCTGGTTATAGCGATAACGATCGTCCAGCCACCAGGCTTCGTAGCGCAGGCGGCCCTCGTCGCGGAGTCGATCGTAAAGCGGCGTGCCGGGGAAGGGGGTGAGGTGGTTGAAGGCGGCGATGTACATCGCGTGCCGCTCGGCGAAACGGACCGTGCGCGCGAAGCTATCCAGCGTATCGCGGTCGTAGCCGAAGATGAACGTACCGTAGACGCGGACACGGTGCCGGCGGAGGTTTGCCAGCGCGTTGTCGAATCCGCCGCGCATCGTGTTGAACGACTTGTTCATGTCCGCGAGGTTGGCCGGGTCGAGGCTTTCGAAGCCGATCAGGACGCCCATGCAGCCGCTCTTGACGAGGAGGTCCAGAAATTCGTCGTCGTGGGCGGCATTGATGCTCGATTGGCTGACCCAGCGGATCTTGAGCGGCGCGAGGGCGCGGAAGAACTCCTTGGCCTGCGCGAGGTTGGACGTGATGTTGTCGTCGACGAAGAAGAAAAGCTTGCGGTCGCGGCGGACCTCTCTGATCTCGCGGAGGATGTCATCGACCGGCCTGCGCGTCTGCGTGGCGCCGAAGACCGTCTGAACGGCGCAGAATTCGCAACGGAAATGACAACCGCGGCCAGCCTCGACCAGCCCGATCGGCAGGTAGCGCTTGCCGCGGAAGATGGCGCGGTCGGGGGTCAGCCCGGCGAGCGTCGGCCGGCCGGTGCGGCGGTAGAACTTTTCAAGCCGGCCGTGGCGGGCATCGTCGATCACGCGCGGCCAGAGCCCCTCCGCCTCGCCGATCACCACCGACTCGGCGTAGCGCGCCACCTCGTCGGGCATCAGCGCGGCGTGAAAACCGCCCATCACCACCGGCACGCGCCGCTTGCGATATTCGCCGGCGATCTGGTAGGCGCGCTTGGCGGTGTAAGTCTCGACGCTGATCGCGACGAGGTCGGTCGGCTCGTCGAAGGGGATGCGCTCCATGCGGTCGTCGTAGAAGCGGGTCTCGACGTCGCGCGGGGTCAGGCCGGCGATCGTGGCGGCGGGCAGCGGCTCCATCTGCCACGTGCGGATGTAACGGGTATCACCAGCGCGGCGGCCGATGCAGGGGTGGATGATCGTCAGCCTCATCGGTGCCCGCCGGTCACGGGTTGGCGAACACGCGCAGACGCGCGGCCGACGGTCAGTTGCACCGGCAGGGGCTCGGGCTCATGTTGACTCGCCCGTCCGATGATCCAGTCGCAATTGTTGAAGCGGCTCAAGTGATTGGCGTAAAAGCGATAGCCGAGATTGGTCGCCAGCCGCACGCCCCAAGGCGCGGGCGAGTGCGGGAGGCGCGTCAGGATCGAGCGCACGCTGTACGCATGTTTCCATGCCGCCTCGGTGCCTTCCTGCAGTTCGCGCACGCTCATCCGCTTGGGCTGAAAGACGACGTGCTGGCCATCATACAGCTCCCAGTTGCGGGTCAGGATTCGCCCTTCAGCCGACAGGCGGTTGTATAAACCGGTGTTGGGGAACGGCGTGACGATCGCGAAGCGCGGCAGGTCAATCCGGGCATCGATCGCAAACTGCGCAGTCTTGAGAAAAACGTCGGGATCGTCGCCGTCAAGACCGAAGACAAAGCACCCCTGCAGCGCGATACCGTGCGCGTGCAAACGCTCAACCACGCGGGCGAACTGCTCGGGCGAATTGAACCCTTTGCGGCTGGCACGCAGGTTCTCCGGCGAGATCGATTCCAAGCCCATCAACAGCCCGCGGCAACCGCTGCGCGCCGCCAGTTCAAGCAGTTCCGGATCCTCTGCGAGCAGGACGGTCGCAAGGCCGTACCACTGCAGCCGAAGTGGGATCAGTGCTTCAAATAATCTTGCGGCATAAGCGCGGTCGGCGATCAGGTTGAGGTCCACGAAGATCAATTTGCGAGCGCCATGTTGGCGGATGTCTTCGACCACGTCCGCCACCGGCTTCTGCAGCGGCTTGCGCCCCCAGGCGGCGGGGACGACGCAGAAGTCGCAGTTATGCACGCACCCGCGCGTGGCCTCGAATACGTTGTTGGTCAGGTAGCGCCGGCTGGGCAGCAGATCGCGACGGGCGAACGGCCGATCCGCGAGGTCCAGGCCCGGCTGCTGGTCGTACCTGTGCTTCATCTCTCCGACGGCGAAATCGCGCAGGAGCTGCGGCCAGGCATCTTCGGCGTAACCGACGACGATCGAATCGGCATGCGGCTGCGCATCATCCGGGATCAGTGTCACGTGCGGGCCGCCGAGCACCGTCTTCATGCCGCGGGCGCGGAAGCGCTCGGACAGCTCGTACGCGCGCGGCGCCGTGCCGGTGATGACCGTCAGGCCGACCAGATCGACATCGAGCCGCTCGGGCACGTCCACGATACCTTCATCAATCAACGTAAGCTCGACGTCGAGATCGGCGGGGACGAGCGCCGCCAGCGTTGTCAGCGTCAGCGGCTGGTAACGCAACGACTTGCGAAAGATCCCGCCCCGGTGCCGATAGAGCGGCCCCTTGGGTGAGACGAGCGCGATGCGGATCGTTGCTGGCCCTGCCACACGGGATATCATATCGCGTTGACCGACCAACCGGGAGTGCACGCCCAGATGTTGCGAACCGAACCGTTGACGCAAACCGCCGCCGGCGTGCGGCGCATTCCGACTGCTGCCAACGCGGCGATCATCGCAGCGCAGTTGCTCGCGCTGGCGGCCTGTTTCGTCGCCGCATCGCGGCTGCACGGCTTTTGGCCGGTCGCGGGGTTGGCCGTCGCGTTCGGCATCTTGATGAACTCGGTCTATTCGATCATCCATGAAGCCGAGCATGCGATGCTCTTCCCCGACCGTCGCATAAACGAGGCCGCGGGCGTGCTGATGGCCCTTTTCTTCCCGGCACCGTTCCACCTGCTGCGGCAGGGACACATCGGCCACCACCTGCGCAACCGATCGGACGATGAAGCATTCGACCTCTACTTCGACGGTGACAACGTCGTCTGGCGCTGGCTCGTGTGGCTCGGCATCCTCACCGGGTTCTATTACCTTTTGGTCGTGCTCACCAACGCGATCGCCATCGCCGCGCCGTTCATCCTCGACCGCCGGCACTACAAGGTCGAGCGGCATGTCAACGTCGATCGCGCGTCCGCTGCTTTCCTTGAATCGTTCAACCCCGCCCATCTCCGCCAGATCCGCATCGAGGGAATTGCCGCGATCGCGCTGCATGCGTCGATCGTCTGGGGCCTGCGCATTCCCATCGCGCACTATCTCGCTCTCTACGCCGCCTTCGGTTTCAGTTGGTCGGCCATGCAGTACGTCCACCACTACGGCACCGAGCGCCACGTCACCCGCGGCGCGCGCAACCTGTGGATCTTCGGCCCCATCGACGCCCTCTGGCTGAATCACAATTGGCACCGCGCCCACCACGAGCACCCCACCGTCCCATGGGTCCATCTTCCCCGCCTGGCGCGCGGAGATTTTCCCCAGCCACGCCGCTTCCTCCCGTGGATGTACCTGAAAATGTGGCGCGGCCCGCGCCCGACCAACGAGCACGTCGAGAACAAGTACGCCGGCCGGATCATCCAGTAATCACGGCTCGCGTCCCGCCTCGCGCAATACTCGCCTCAACATATCCCGCGCGTCCGCCCGCCGCAGGTAATGATCCGCCCCCCACACCGGATAAACGTCCCCGGGCAATCGCAGCGCATCGGCCAGCATGACCCCGCCTCCGTCATTGGGCCCCAGGTCCGCCAACCGCGCGTGCCCGCGCCGCGCCCACTCATCGCTCAGGTCGCGCACGCGTGGGAATCCCAACACGTGGATCGCCCGCATTTTCGGCGGCAGCGTGAACGGCGCGGCCAGCGCCGCCCCGCGCCGCAACTCCTCCAGCACCGCGAACCGCTGCCTCCGCAACCGCAGCAGCGCCCGCACCCCCCAACACCGCAGCGGCCGCGCCCGCAGCCACGCCACCAGCGGCGTCCCCATCGTCATCCCGCTCAAACTCACCCATGCCCGCACATCCCGCAATTCCTCCGCCGCGTCCGCCCGCTCGATGGCCGCCCGCACGTCCGCCCCGCCCTTGCTCAGCGATATCACGACCGCCGGCCGCTCCTGCGCGCGGCGCAACGCCTCGACCAGCGCCGCGGCATTTCGCGCCATCGGCGCCAGGCTCGGCACGTCCACCCGCTCGGCCGGCCAACCCAGCTCCGCCGCCAACTCCAACACGCGCCCCCCGTCCCCACCCGTTTGCGGATATTCCGCATGAAACGCCCCCGGCATCACGAGCACCCTTGGCGAATTACCGCGAAGCGCCGGCGGGGCTCCACCCGTCTCGACTGCATTGATAAACTCCCGATGCCGCGACGCGTTGCGGAGATATCCGTATAGCGTCGCCGTCGCCGCGTCTATCCCCTCCGTTTTCGCCAAACGTCGCAGCCCCTCTTCCGACGGTTCCTCGTTTAGCCGGCCCACTTGTGGGCAGCGTCCCTGTGCGTCAATGGCATCAGGCACCCAATCTCTCATGCCGCCGTCCGCCTGCGCTTGGCGATCATCAACCCAAGCAGCGTACCGCCCAACGCGCCGACGACGGCTCCCCCCACGCCCGCCCAGATCCCCCCCTTCTTCGCCGCGATCTTCAGGATCGGATTATCGAATGCATTCACAGACGCGTGAAAGCTCGTCACCTTCCATTCCTCTCCCCGCCGCGCGATCGTCGCGGTGAAGCGGCTGTCGAACTTAAAGCTCGTCCCATCGTTGAGAGCGTACTCGTCATGCATGTTCCCCCATGACACGGCCCAATCGCCGTACACGTGCCGGTCGTCCACGACCGGGTTGGCCGTTAGCTTGGCCACGATGCGGTTCGGCCCGGTCATCATCTTGTCGTAATACGCCCGCACCGCCGCCGGACCGCGGCACACCTCCCCGTTCTGCCACGTCGCCACCACGTCCGGGTCAACGTGCGACAACAGCCGGTCCACGTCCCCCTTGTTAAATGCGTCGATCATCTCCGCGCGAAGACGGTTGATCGCCACTAGCGGGTCGGCGTCCGTCACGGCTAGCTTGGTGGTCTGTGCCCGCGCGGCCGCGCCATGGATGAAGATGATGCAGAGGAGCGCCGTGAGCGTCGTCGTTTTCGCGCGGCCAAGGCAATTCGCGATTAGCATCGGCATTCCGTTTCGGTGAAGGGTTTCGGGGGTGATCCTCAGGCGCTCAGCGCCGCCAGCCAATCCAGGTACGCCGCCATCTCCCGATCCGCGTCGATCAGCGTCGCGGGATTGTACCGCGCTCCCTGCGATCGCGCCGCATCGTCAGCCAGGAACGCGCGGATGAACCCGCGCCGCACCCGCCGGTCAATTGGCCCGAGCACCGCACGCCCGACGATCCCGCGCCGGCGCGGCAGCCAAAGGATCGTCCGCACGCGCGTGCGGTGCTCGCTCAGCGGTTGCACGAACACCATGCCGTACGTCGTCGTCCGGCGGAACTCCGCCGTCACCAGAATGAGCGTCCCCGCCCACGACGTCACGGTCATCCGCACCCGCGGCCCGGCGACGCGGCGCGTGAAGCGGTCGCGGAGGTTTCCGCCCGCCACATCGTACGATGCCACCATCCGCCGCGCGAACGCCGCCGGCGCGTCCACCACCGGCTCGCCGATCAGGGCCCGGTCGTGTGCCACGCGAAAATGCTGCACGTCAAACCCGTTGGCCCCGATCATGTACCACGCCGAGTCGATCACGACGTCGAACGGTTCGGCCGGCTCGAATTCCTCCACCAACCGCCCGTCGTAAAACGGCATTGCGAACGGTGCCACCGGCCCATTGCAAAGCACCACGTGCCCGCCCATCTCCACGGTCGGGTAAACCGTCTGACACGCGAACGGTGGGATACGATCGGTCGCCGGAATCCGCACGCATCGCCCATCGCCGCCGTATTCCCAGCCATGGAGCGGACAACACAAGACCCCGCCGACAACGCGCCCCTTCGCCAGGTCCGCCCCCATGTGCGCGCATCGCGCAGCCAGCGTAGTTACGCGGCCCTCGTGGTCTCGAAACGCGACATACGTCGAGCCGCCAAGGTCGATTCCAACCGGGCCCGGGCTTAAATCGCGACTTCGACACAGGTAGTACCAACCTGTCGGGACGAGCGGAAATGGAATGGCCGAGCCCATCTGCATGGCGAATAGGCTACCCGGCCTATATGACCATTTCACCGGGACAAGGAGCGCGAACGACGCTATCATCCGGAAAAGCAGACGCCATATCCATGAAATCGCTGTTTCCCATCAGCATTCTCTCTCTCCTTGTGTTGAGGATTTCGATCGCCACCGCGGATTCCCCACCGAAAGATGACGTCGAGTTCTTCGAGAAGAATATACGACCCGTACTGGTCGAGAAATGCTATAGCTGTCATTCGGCACAGGCGAAGAAACTCAAAGGCAAGCTGCTGCTCGACTCGCGCCAGGGGATCGCCAAAGGCGGGGAAAACGGCGCAGCCATTACCGGCCGCGACCCGGACCAAAGCCGCCTGATCCAGGCGATCCGCTGGACCGACCCCGACCTTCAGATGCCGCCGAAAGAGAAGCTGAGCGATCAACAGATTGCATCACTTGAACGATGGGTGCGAATCGGAGCGCCCGACCCGCGCGAGGGCGCCGCGGCATCGACCGTTGCCGCGAAGACGATCGACCTGGCGCAGGGCCGCAAGTGGTGGGCCTTTCAACCGGTCGCCCCGGTGGACGCGCCGGCAACCGGCGACGAGCGCTGGGCCACGACGAAGATCGATCATTTCGTCCTAGCCAAGCTCCGTGAAAATCAATTGGAGCCTTCGCCGCCCGCCGACCGCCGCATCCTGATCCGCCGCGCCTATCTCGACCTAGCCGGCCTGCGTCCGACTTACGACCAGGTCGAAGCCTTCGCCAACGACACCGCGCCAGACGCCTACCCGCGCCTGATCGAGCAACTCCTCGCCTCCCCCCACTACGGCGAGCGCTGGGGCCGCTATTGGCTCGACGTCGTCCGCTACGGCGAAGACAGTTACACCGGCGAGGCCACCACGCCGCCGTTCCCCTTCGCGTGGCGCTACCGCGATTGGGTGATCGACGCCGTCAATCATGACGTGCCCTACGACCGCTTCGTCAAGTTGCAGTTGGCCGCCGATCTGATTCCTGATACGCCGCGCAAGGACCTGGTGGCCCTCGGCTTCCTCGGCGCGGCCCCCTGTTATCACAAGGACGGGCGGCTATCGAAGGAGGTCGTCGAGACACTCTACACCGACGACTGGGACGAACGCGTCGATACCGTTACGCGCGGGTTCCTGGGCCTGACCGTCGCGTGCGCCCGCTGCCACGACCACAAGTTCGACCCGATTCCCACGGCGGATTACTACAGCCTCGCCGGCGTCTTCGCATCCACGGTCGCGGCCCCGCGCCCGCTGGCGGAGATCGACCCCGCTGCCGAGACCAGGTTCATGGTCTCCACGCAGCGCATCTTTTATCGCAGCTACGTTGCCAACCTGCTGCGCGACGATCCCGGCACCAAGGTCGCCGAGGCGCGAGAAAAGGTGCACCGCTACACCGCCGAGATGGAGCAGATCAAGGAGGACAATTCCGCCCTTCGCGAAAAACATCCCGAGATGTACGCACACCTCGCGCAACTGGCAAAGCGGCCGAGTCCGTATCCGGGTGAAGCACCAACGACGAGAACGGCGACGACCCAACCTGCACAACCCGCCGGCGCAGGGTTCCGCGGCCGGGGCCGCCGCGGCGCTTCCAACGAGCCACTTTTCCAGGCGGTATTCGACGCAGGCTTCTGGGTGGACGGTTCAGACCCCGACTTCTCCATGCTCGATATCAGGCCCGGCCAGCCGCGCGACCTGAACGTCCTTCCCGGCGGTAACGTCGCCAAGCCCGCTCAGCCAGCGCCCCGGGGATTTCTCTCGGTGCTGTCAAAGGGCGACCCCAAGTTTCACGAAGGCTCAGGTCGGCGCGAGCTCGCCGACCGTATCTTCAGCGACGCCGCCCCCCTGTCGGCGCGCGTGATCGTCAATCGCGTCTGGGCCTGGCACTTCGGCAAACCGCTCGTCGCGACGCCAAGCGACTTCGGCGTACAGGGCGAAAAACCGAGCCACCCGCAACTGCTCGACGATCTTGCCGCCCGCTTCATTCAAAACGGCTATTCGCTGAAATGGCTGCACCGCGAGATCATGCTCTCGGCGACCTATTGCCAAGCCAGCCAGCCGCGCGACGACGCCGCGCGGATCGATCCCGCCAACCGCCTCCTCTGGCGCATGAACCCGCGCCGCCTCGATGTTGAGGCGTACCGAGACTGCATGCTCCAGGTAACCGCCAGCCTTGATGACCGGCTCGCCGGCCCATCCAGCGACCTCGACCAGCCCGGCAATTACCGCCGGACGGTTTACGGTCGAATCAGCCGCGGGCGGCAGAGCACGCTGCTGCAACTCTACGATTTCCCCGAAGCCGCCATGCACAGCCCGCAGCGCGAGACCACGACCTCGCCGCTGCAGCAGTTGTTCGTCATGAACAGCGCATTTGTCGAAGAACGCGCCGAAACGCTCGCGAAGAGCGTTGAGCCGGAAAAGAACGTCAACGCCAAGGTGCGCGGGATGTATCGTCGGGTGCTCGGCCGCGAGCCCAGCGAGCGCGAACTGCAACTGGCCGGCGAATTTCTGCAATCATCCACGCTGGTGCAATACGCCCAGGCGTTGCTCTCGACGAATGAGGTGATCTTTTGGCCCTGACTCGACCCACATCGCGCCGCGCTTTCATTCAATCCCTCAGCGCGGGCTTGGGGTCCGTCGGCCTCCTGAGTATGTTGGCCGAGCAGAGCGCCCGCGGCGCGACGGCAGCGCCTTCCACGCTCCCCTCTGGCATAGCGCAGTTCCCGCCCAAGGCCAAGCACAACATCGTCCTCTTCATGCCCGGCGGTCCCTCCCAAATGGACCTCTTCGACCCTAAACCCGCTCTGGAAAAATACGCCGGCCAGCGACCTCCCTCCGTCAACCTCCGCACCGAGCGCACCACCGGCGGCCTGATGCCATCCCCCTTCACCTTCAAAAAACACGGCCGCGCCGGCATCGAGGTCAGCGAACTCCTTCCCAACCTCGCCTCAATGATCGACGACCTCTGCGTCGTCCGCTCGATGTACACGTTCAACCCGACGCATAACCCCGCCCGCAACCTGTTCCATTCCGGCAACATCGGCGCTACCCGCCCCTCAATGGGATCGTGGCTCGACTACGGCTTGGGCACCGAAAACCAGAACCTCCCCGGCTTCGTCATCCTCAGCCCCGGCGGCGGTGGCAACGGCGGAGCGCGCAGCGGCTTCCTCCCCGCCAGGCATCAGGGCACCGGCTTCGACTGCTCGGTCACCGAGCCGCAGCGCATGATCCGCTACCTGCAGAACAACAAGCTTGCTCCGTCGGATCAACGCCGCCAGCTCGACCTCGTCCAGCAATTGAACCGCGATCACGAAAACTCCTTCGGCCAGGACGACTTCCTCGATGGCCGCATCCAGGCGATGGAGGCCGCATACCGCATGCAGTTCGAGGCCACCGACGCCTTCGACATCCGCAAGGAGCCCGAGGCGATCCGCCACGAATACGGCAACACCCCCTTCGCCAACGGCTGCCTCCTCGCCCGCCGCCTGGTCGAGCGCGGCGTGCGATCCGTGCACGTCTACTACGGCCCCGGCCAACCGTGGGACGATCACAACAAGATCAACAAGAACCTCCGCGGCCGCTGCCCCGATATGGATCAGGCGTCCGCCGCCCTCATCCGCGACCTCAAGCGCCGCGGCCTCCTCGATGAGACCGCCGTCGTCTGGGGCGGTGAGTTCGGCCGCACCCCCGTCTCCGAAAGCGCCGACGGCCGCGACCACAACCCCTACGGCTACACCATGTTCATGGCCGGTGGCGGCTTCAAGGGCGGGACCTGCCACGGCGCAACGGATGAATTCGGCTTCCGCGCCGTCGAAGACCGCGTCAGCATCCACGACCTCCACGCCACGCTCTTTCACGTCCTGGGCATCGACCACGAAAAGCTAACCTACCGCTACGCCGGCCGAGACTTCCGCCTCACCGACGTGTACGGGCAGGTCGTCCACGAGCTGCTGGCGTAACAATGGCATTCGCACGAGCGAATTGTCGACCCTTTCCAACGGAAAAATCGGCAGGGACGTGAAATTCCATCAGCAGCAAGTAGTGCACCCCAGCACCGATCCGTTGTCGAACCACGAAAGCGGCGTCACCGATCGAAGCGCCCTCGCCCGCGGTCAAGTACTCGTCTTCGCCCTGACTTGGTTCGCGTACGCCACGTACTACCTCGGTCGCAAAGGCATCAGCGTCTGCAAGGTCGATTTGCAGGACCGCTTCGGGCTCTCCAAGCTGACCCTGGGCTACATCGACACCGGCTACCTCGCCGCCTACGCCTGCGGGCAGTTCCTCTGGGGCAGCGTCGGCGACCGCCTCGGCCCCCGCCGCCTCGTCGGCATCGGCATGCTCTGCGCCGCCGCCGCCTGCGCGCTCTTCGGCCTCTCCGGCAGCGCCTGGACCTTCTTCCTCGCCTTCACCCTCAACGGCCTCTTCCAATCCACCGGCTGGCCCGGCACCGTCAAGGCAATGGGCACATGGTTCGAACCACAACGCCGCGGCGCGATCATGGGCCTTTGGGGAACCTGCTATCAAGTTGGCGGCATCGTCGCGACCGCCTTCGCCACGTTTTTCCTCGTCCGCTGGGGTTGGCGCTCCGCCTTCATCGGCCCAGCCGTCGCGATCGCAGCCGTCGGCGTCATCGTGCTGATCTTCCTCCCTAATGCGCCCAAGTCGCAGGAAACCGTGCTGGCCGAAGGGGAAGCCGCCGGTATCGCCCAGCTTCCCGAATCCTCCTGGGCCATCCTGCGCTCCCCCGTCATCTGGAGCCTCGGATCCGCCTACTTCTGCCTTAAGCTCATTCGCTACTCGATCCTCTTCTGGCTGCCCTTCTATTTGAGCAAAGTCCTCGGCTATTCCACCGGCGGCGCAGGTTACCAATCCATGTCCTTCGAGATCGGCGGCGTCATCGGCGCGGTCGTCGTCGGCCTGATCTCCGACAAATACTTCCCCGGCCGCCGCCGCCAGATCGCCTCGGTCATGTGCGCCGCCCTCGCCGCCTCGCTCCTGCTCTACACCCGTCTCGCGCCCCTTTCGGTCATGTGGAACTTCATCGGCATGGCGCTGGTCGGCTTCTGCCTCTTCGGCCCCGACACCCTCGTTTGCGGCGCGGCCGCCCAGGACATCGGTGGCAAACACAACGTCGCCCGCGCCGCCGGCTTCATCAACGGCCTCGGCTCCATCGGCGCAGCGTGCCAGGGACGCGTCACCGCCGCCCTCTCCGCCTACAACTGGGACTACCTCTTCTATACCTTCGTCGCCCTCGCCGCGGTATCCTCCGTCCTCCTCCTGATTGGAAAAGCCCCCAGGCAAAGGGAGATGCAGCAGCCATGAGTCCACAGCTACGCCCCATCATCATTGGCGCTGGACGCGGCGCACGCCTGAAGTCCATGACTGACGACCAGCCCAAGTGCTACGTCCGCGTCGGCGGCAAGCGCATCCTCGACTGGACCCTCGAAGCCTTCGCCAGCGCCGGATTGCAAGACCCCGTCTTCATAGGTGGCTACCAGATCGACCAGATCCGCCGCGATTACCCCAACCTCACCTTCCGTCACAACGCCGACTGGCCCAACAACAACATCCTGGCATCGCTCATACACGCCGAGCAGGACATGGCCGCCGGCTTCGTCTGCGCCTATTCCGACATCCTCTTCCGCGACACGGTCGTCCGCCGCGCCATCCAACACCCCGCCGACATCGTCCTCTGCGTCGATACGCGCTGGCGCGACCGCTACCAGGACCGCTCAGAGCATCCCGAAACCGACGCCGAAAAACTAGCCGCCGACGGCGACCGCGTCCGCGAAATCCACCGCGACATGCCCGGAGACCAAGCCACCGGCGAATACATAGGCGTAGCCAAATTTTCTCCCGCCGGCGCAACCCTCCTCCGTGAGCACTACCACCGCGTCCAACGCCAGTTCGCTGGCCAACCCTGGCGCGAAGCCAAGCTCTTCGAAAAGGCCTACCTGATCCTCCTGATCCAGGAAATGATCGAGCAAGGGGTCCCCGTCCACATGGTTGCAACCCAGGGCCACTACATCGAGATCGACACCGAAGAAGACTACGTCCTGGCCAACCGCGACTGGCCCAAGAAGATCGCGATGAACGAACAATAGTTATTGCCGATGCAGGTGGCTTCGTTTTGCGCCGGCGCGCGCTGAATTGTGGCGCGGTGTGGGTTTTTGTGGCGCAGTGTGGCGCGCGGCTGGGGAAGAGATGCTCATGCGAGCCGGGGGCGGGTTGGGTCTGCGAGAGCGGGTTGAGGGCTCGCGTGAACATGGCACGCGGCGTGGTGGGTTCGTTTTGCACGGGCGGATGATGGCGCGCGTTGGCATGGTTTGGCGCGCGTTGGCAGGTATTGGCGCGCATGGGCGGGGTTGCGGCGCGAGCGCGGGGGGTCAGGTTGTCGAGGCGCATAGCGGTCCTCCCTGTTACTGGCGGTGGTGCGCGTCTGGGACCACGTTTGCGCATCGCGCGGGGGAAATGTGGGATTTTCAGGCGGCAATAGGAGAAGATTATTTTAATTAAGGTAGAGGGTGGGCTGCGCGTCGGGACCGTATACAATCGTCGATTAACCTTTTCGAGGGTTGAGCTGCTTAAGTTACCGGC
>JAQGHM010000245.1 GCA_028291615.1 Phycisphaerales bacterium
GCGGGCGTAGACATCCCCTATATGTTCGGTACCATGATTGAAATCCCCCGCGCCTGCCTGGTGGCCGACAAGCTGGCGGAGTATGCGCAGTTCTTCTCGTTCGGCACCAACGACCTGACGCAGATGACGTTCGGCTATTCGCGCGACGACGCCGGCAGCTTCCTGCCCGAGTACGTGAAGAAGGAAATCCTGGAGCGCGACCCGTTCCAGAGCCTGGACATCGGCGGCGTAGGCAAGCTGGTGCGGATGGCCGTCCAACTAGGCCGCCAGACCAAGCCCGACCTGAAGTGCGGCATCTGCGGCGAACACGGCGGCGACCCGAAGAGCGTAGAGTTCTGCCACGAGGTAGGCCTGAACTACGTAAGCTGCTCACCGTTCCGGGTGCCGATTGCGCGGCTCGCGGCGGCGCATGCGGCGATTAAGCAGAAGCAAGCCGGGAAGGCGAAGAAGAAGTAAGCTCCGCCTAAATCTGACCTCGAAGCAGACGGCCGGTCATTCGTGACCGGCCGTCTTTGCGTTTCGGGGATCCGACTCCGCAGGAGTAAAGGCTCCGGAGCGGCGCTTGGTGGCGTGGCTCCCGGCGCTCTGCCGCGGCGTGCTCATGAGTTTGCACGGCGCACTGGCAACTTTTGTCTGGTGGCGAATCGTCCGTTAGAGTTGGCGTTGCATTGCGGACGCATTGAATCGCGTCGCGTGGCTTGGCATTTCGTACCTATCGCGGCGCTACGCGGGACGGACCCCCTGTGGCGCTTGGCGAGGATCATCATGCTCCCTGGGCTTGTACCTATTGTCCGACGCATCTTCGAAGTCTCACGCTCGAAGTGGTGGCAGTTGGTCGCCGGCCCGCTGATTGCCGCGTTGATCGGGTTGCTCATCTCACTGAAGTCGTGGGATGGTCAACTGGCGCTGACGCTGGTCCCTTTCTGCGGGGCGGTGGGGTTCGTGGGAGTGGCGCTTCTGTTGTTGCGCGACGCGGGGCGATCGCTGTCAGGCGCTGCCGGTGTGGCGGGGTTAACGCCTTCGAAATTCGTGGGCGAAGGGCTGGCGTCGACCGGGGAGTTTGACGAGGCGGCGGTGCTGAACGAGATCGTTCAGGAGGTGGGGCGACCGCTGCGGGGAGGGACACAAATTTGGCAGATGTATCGCACGCCCGCGCGTACGCAGTGGCTCGGGCGCGGCGATCTAATCGACCAGATCTATCGACAGTACGCAGACATCGTCCATCGCGGCGAGGTGCGGTGGGCGGCAGTGATTCACGCGAACGCGACGTTGTACTCCCCGGGCGAGGGCGATGCCGGGGCGCAGGTTGTGTACGCCCCGGACGGCGCGCCACTGGCTCGTGTTCGCGCTTGGGCGACGGCTTGTTACGCGGTGAAGAACACAACGCCGGCGAATCCGGCCGTCCGCAGGATTGCCGACATGCTCACGGACGAATTGGAGCGCGCGCTCAATTGGCCGATTCCCTCGAGCTTGTGCGGGAGAGCATCGGCGATCACGACCGTAGTGATGCTGCCGCGCGCGCTGCTCCCACTGGGGCACTTGACGTGTCCGTTCTTCCCGGTGTTTGCGGATCCTGTGACGAAGATGGCGGTACTGGTGCCGTCGGGGTGGTGGCCGGCGCCGCTGGTGAACCTTTGGGTCCTGGCGGGTCGGGGGAGCGGAGTTGGGGTGGGAAAACGATGACTCGGAGAGGCGTGATCCGCGAAATCGCGAGCGACGTTCGAGGGTATGTGCGCCAGCCGGCGTAGTGGCTCGGCGGCGAAATCCACCGCGGAATTTACATCGTGCGATCTCTGGGGTCCGAGTCGAGTATCTCGCAACCGACGCCTCGAATTTCCGGGTGCACGTCGGCGACGAAAAAGTTCTGGACGGACTGCCCGATCAGGTTGGTGCATTCGACGGCGCCGCAGACGGCGTAACCCCACACGCCGCGCGAGTAGATGGATTGGTCGGAAAAGACGGCGGACTTGGGGTCGTTCAGACTTCCGCGCACCGCCTCCTGTGCCGCGGCGAGGATTCCTTTTTCAAGGTCCACATCGAGTTCTGTTTCGTTTTGAGGATCAATGCAGGCGACCAACGCGCTGCGGACCTCATTGCGTGCCTGGATCTCCTGGGCTTGATCGCGTACGAGCCATTTAATAATGGAAAACAACATCGCCAGGCCACTCCCTTTTGTCTTGTTCTAGCTTACCCACCCATTTATTCGCACCCAATCCCGGAACTTGCGGTTGATCGCGTTCTCGCCGACGCGGGTTCGCATGCGGATGAAACGGGTGAGATCTGCAGGCGTGAGAAACGGGAAGACGAGGCTCTTGGTCCGCAAGCGGTAGGCTCCGGCGGCGAGTTCGAGGCATTCAAGCTTCGTGCCGTCCCAGCGCCAGATCTCGCGGACGCCCAGGGCGGCGTAGATCGGCTCGCGGTCAACGGAGCGATGGGTGATGTCGATCTCTACGACGAGTTCGGGCGGCGGGTCCTTCTTAAGGTTGAGGCGCTTGCGGCCCCGCATTTTCTTCTCGTTCTTGAAGTAGAAGCACTCGTCGGGTTCGAGTCCTTTGGCTTTGTCTTCTCGGCGGAAGGTGGTGGAACCGAGGGACTTGATCTCCATGTCCAAGGCGATGGTCAGTTCCTTGACGAGACGGCCGATGATTCCTTTTACTTCCTCATGCTCAGGCAGCGGGGACATCATCTCCAATCTCCCTTGATCGTAATTGATGCGGATGGGGCGGTCGCCCATTTCGCGGAGGAGCTGATCGTAGAGTTCCCAGGTTGCGTTTTCGAGGACGATGTGCTGGATGCCGTCGAGCGGGGAGATGGGATTGCGCCGCGCGGGCTTCTTCCTGCGGGGGCGGGATAAGACTTGAGTCATGACAACACCTGCGGGGAGTATAACATGGACGCGAAAGGTGATGCGGGTAATCTCTCGCGGGCATGGGCAAGGCCAAACTGAGAATCAAGCGTCGCGAGCGGCACATCGTTGCGATGGGGGGCGGGGGGTTCAGCATGGAGCCGGAGAATCCGCTGCTGGATGACTTCATCCTGCGGCTGACGGGAAAGCGGCGGCCGCGGGTTTGTTTTGTCGGGACCGCGAGCGGCGATGCGGACGGGTACGCGGAGCGATTTCATGCGGCGTTCGGGAACGACCGCGCGCTGGCGTCGCACCTGGGGCTCTTTCGCCGGACGCAGGTGGATTTGCGGGCGTACCTGATGGGGCAGGACGTGATCTACGTCGGCGGGGGGAACACGGCGAATATGCTGGCGGTCTGGCGGGTGCACGGGATGGATGCGATCCTGCGGCGGGCCTGGGCGGCGGGCGTGGTGATGTGCGGCGTGAGCGCGGGTGCGCTCTGCTGGTTCGGCGGCGGGGTGACGGATTCGTACGGGCCGCTGGCGGCGCTGGACGACGGACTGGGGCTGCTGCCCGGGAGCATGTGCCCGCATTACGACGGTGAGGCGCAGCGGCGGCCGACGTATCAGGCGCTGGTCAGGCGCGGGCAACTTGCGGCGGGGTACGCGGCGGACGACGGGGCGGGGCTGCACTTCGTGGGGCGGCGGCTGGCGGAGGTGGTGACGTCGCGGCGCGAGGCGGCGGGGTATCGGGTCGAGCGCGTGGGGCGGCGGGCGGTGGAGACGCGGTTGGAGGGGCGGTATTTGGGGATGTGATGCGCGGCGCGGTTTCGATGACTAGGGGCACGCGCCTTAGGGATCGGGGACAACCCGCCGCAAGCGGCGGGCTATGTGGGGGCGCTATTGCCGAAACTACGGATTTTGCAACGGAAGACGATGAAGGATTTAGTTGCTGTTACCGAACATTTCACGTACAATCGAGTGCGTTGCCGGCGAATCGAAAGGGGTGGTTTATGGACGACATGGATCGGGCGTTGTTCGAGGCGTTTGCTGTGGTTTGGGAGCGGCTCAAGGGGGATGAGGATGAGTTGCGGGCTCGGTTGGCTCGGCGGCGGGGGGCGGAGATGGCGCGGCCGCCTCGGGCGTGGTGTCTGGCGGTGCGGGCTTGCGATCGGCGGATATCGCCTTACTCGATGGTGATCGTGCCGCATTACCGACAGGGGGTGGTGGAGCGGGAGGTGGTGACGCTGGACGCGGCATCGCTGGTGCGGCTTTGTGCGCCGGTGGAGATTGATGAGAGTGGGGAGATGCTGTCGCGGGTGGCTGAGCGACTGGGGGTGACGACGGAGAGCATGGCGTATGCGCGGAAGGCGGGGATGTTCCGGGAGCGGCGGGGGCTGCGGTTTCGGGGGCTGGTGCCAATCCTGCATCGGGATGAGCTCATTGATCCGTCGGCGCCGTTGGGGCGGACGGCGGATCATCTCTGGGGGTGGGCGTGGAAGAGCGCGGCGCGGCGGCTTGCTGCGGATTTTTCGCAGGAGGTGGAGCGATGGCCTGAGTATCGGGTGGTGCGCGGGCGGCAGATGGCGCGGGGGTGGCGGTGGCGATGCCCGGGATGCGGGGCGCGGGTGCGAGTGATTTACCTGCCGGTGCGGCCTATCAACGTGGCGGAATACCTGGGCGTGAAGGCGGAGGTGGATGGGGAGCTGGACGGCGTGGCAGAGATGCCGCGGGTGTTTGGGTGTACGCGGTGTCATCGGGTTCGGTATTTTTCGCGGGTGGGGCGGGCGGGGTGGAACTCGCTGATCGCGCACAGCACGGGCGGGCTGTTGTATGGGCGGGAGGTGCGGCGGCCTGTGTATTGGGAGGAGACGCGGCGGCGCGGGTATCGGCGGAGCGCAGGGCGAGCGCCGTCGAAGCGGCGGGCGGAGGTGCTGGGGTTGTTGCTGGAGGGGCGGACGATCAAGGAGGCGGGGGAGAGGCTGGGGATTTCGGTGAATACGGTTACGAATTACGTGCGGGTGATTTACCGGGAGGCGGGGGTGCATTCGCGTAAGGAACTGCGGGAGAAGTTTGCGGCGAGTGGTACGGCCGGATCGGACTTGGCGGGAGCGGGCGTGGGGCAGGGATCAGATCATGACTGCGCCTGTGATGCGCGTATTATGGATGGTTTGGGATGCGGCGTTGAGCAAGCCAGTGACGGTGCGAAACCGCAAGCGACTGCCGTGGGGTGTTGATCAAATGGTGAGGTTGTGATGGCGAAGACGTTTGCGGGGTTTTCGAAGAAGATGCCGGCGTTTTTTCGGGGGCTGGCGCGGAACAATACGCGGGAGTGGTTTGCGCCGCGGAAGGAGTTGTTTGAGACGGAGGTGCGAGGGCCGATGATTGAATTGGTCTCGCTGGTGAATGAGGATCTGCGGCGGTTCGCGATCGACAATGTGGTGGCGGATCCGAAGCGGGCGATTTATCGGTTGTATCGGGATACGCGGTTTTCCAAGGATAAGACGCCTTACAAGACGCATATTGGGGCGACGTTTCCGCGGCGCGGATTGCCGAAGCATGCGGGGGCTGGGTTTTACTTTGGGGTGTCGCACGAGCACGTGGAGGTGGCGGGCGGGATGTACATGCCGGGGCCTGAGGAACTGGCGGCGGTGCGACGGGCGATAGCGGCGGATTCGGGGCGGTTTCTGAAGCTGGTTGGGGACAAGCGACTGGTGAAGAAGGTGGGGGCTGTCCTGGGGGAGAAGTTGAAGCGGCCGACTAAGGGATTTGATAATGCGCCGGCGGCGGTGTCGAAATTGTTGAAGCATAAGCAGATGTACTTTTTCACGACGCTGGACGCAAAGCTGGCGTTGTCGTCGCGCGTGCGGCGCGAAGTGGTGGAGCGGTTCGCGGCGATGGCGGAGGTGATGGAGTGGTTTAATGATGTACTGTTGGAGGCGGCGCGGGCGGCGGAGGGAGAGGAACCGCGGGCAAAGCGGCCGGAGCCGATGTGGTGAAGTGGTCGGGGTCAGGAATTTCCTCATGGTGTTGCCGCTGCGTGCGCGGCACATCGGTTGCGTATCGCGGTTGAGACTGGTTCACGCACAGAGGGCATTGCACGTATGGACGCGAAGACTGAAATGACGGGTAGCGCGGCGTCGACGAGAGTGTTGTCGCTGGCGGAGGTGGATCTGAGACCGACGGGGCCGGTGCATCCCAGTCCGGCGGACTGGGCGGATCAGGTTCTTTACTTCCTATTGCCGGATCGATTCAGCGACGGGCGGGAGGCGGATCGGCCGTTGTTTAATGCGAATGACGCCGATGCGTCGCGACCCAAGTCGTTGTCGGAATGGATGAAGTCCGGCTGCTCTTATCAGGGCGGGAACATCAGGGGAATCGAGCAGAAGCTGGATTACCTGAAGGGGCTTGGCGTGACGACGCTTTGGATCGGGCCGGTGTGGAAGCAGCGGGCAGATCTTGAAACCTATCATGGTTATGGCGTGCAGGATTTTCTGGATGTCGAGCCGCGACTGGGGACTAAGCAGGAGCTTCGTTCGTTGGTGGATGCGGCTCATGCGCGGGGGATGTACGTGCTGCTGGACGTGATCTACAACCACACGGGGAACAACTGGTTCTACGACAACAATGGCGCTGCGACAGACACAATGCCGTACCGGGCGGAGCCGCCTTATCCATTCAAGGGATGGCGGTCGAAGACGGGGGAGTGTGTTGAGCGGATCACCGATCCGGACGATGGCGTTTGGCCTGTCGAGCTGCAGAACCCGGAGTGGTACACGCGGGCAGGATCGATCCAAAACTGGGATCATCCGGGGAAGGAACTGGCGGCGGACGCGGAGTTTCGGCGCGGGGATTTTGGCAACCTGAAAGACCTGGAACTGGATAAGGGAGAGGTGCTGGATGGGCTGATCAAGGCGTATCAATACTGGATCGCGTTCAGCGATTGCGATGGGTTTCGGATTGATACGGTCAAGCATGTTCCGCCGGAGATTTCGGCGATCTTCTGTCACAACGTGCGCTCGTTCGCGCGGCAGATCGGGAAGACGAACTTCCTGCTGCTGGGGGAGGTGACGGGTGCGCCGAGTTTGGTGCGGAATTACGTGGATCCGAAGGGGCCGAACCTGGATGCGGTGCTGGATATCGAGAGCGCGCCGCGACGGTTGGGGGACATGGTGAAAGGGTTGACGCCGCCGGCGGAGTTTTTCGATCACTTCGGCGGGCTGGACGAGATGGGAGACGTGCGGAAGATCGGGCGGCATCACGTGTCGGTGCTGGACGATCACGACATGGTCTGGCGCGACGGAAAGCATCGGTTTGCGTGGAATAATGAGTCGGGGAACGGCCATTTGCAGAACGCGCACGCGGTGGGCGTGCAACTGACGACGCCTGGCATTCCATGCATTTACTACGGGACCGAGCAGTGCTTTACCGGGTCGGAATCGATGCACGATGAGTCGGTCGAGCCGCGAGAGGAGGGGCGCGTGCCGATGGCGGATCGGTATGTGCGGGAGTCGATGTTCGGCGGGAGCTTTGGGGCGTTCGCGACTTCGGGGTGTCATTTCTTCGATCCGAATCATCCGACGTTTCTGCGGATCGCAGCCATTGCGCGACTGCGCAATCGTGAGGATGGGGTGGGGCAGGCGCTGCGGCGCGGGGAGTTATTCGTTCGCGAGACCAAGGCGCCCGAGGATGAGGAACAGGATTTTCATGGGCCCAAGCCGGGGCAGGTGGTGGCGTGGTCGCGGATCTTCGAGGAGACGGCGGTGATCGTGACGTTGAATACGCACGGGCTGGAGCCGCGGAGCGCGGAGGTGACGGTTGATGCGACGCTGCATCCGGAGGGATCTAGCGTGCGCGTGCTTTACCGGGGGGACTGGGATGATGACCAACTGCGGCGGGGAAAGGTGACGCAGACTCTGCCGGTGACGCATTATCCGGGCGGGCGGGCGACCGTGACGGTTGAGCTGCCGCCGGCGGGAATGGCCATTCTCTGTTGATCGCGCCCGCGGTTAGGGTAAGCGCGAGCAAGGAGCTGGCTTATGGGAATGCTGGATGGCAAGGTGGCGTTGGTGACGGGCGCGGGAAGCGGAATCGGTCGCGCGACGGCGCTGCGGTTTGCCCGCGAGGGGGCGAGGGTGATAGTCGCGGATATCGCGGAGGGGGACACGCGCAGCGAGATCGAGCGCGCGGGGGGCGTGGCGATGTTTGCTCAGTGCGATGTTTCGAACCCGGAGCAGGTGCGCAAGGCGGTGGAGGATACGGTCGGGCGGTTTGGGCAATTGGATATTGTGGTGGCGAACGCCGGAATCAATGGGGTCTGGGCGCCGATCGAAGAACTTGAGCCGGAGGAATGGGATAAGACGCTGAACGTGAACCTGAAGGGGACTTATCTCACGCTGCACTTTGCGGTGCCGCATCTGAAGGAGCGGAAATCCGGAAGCATCATCATCGTGAGCAGCGTGAACGGGAATCGGACGTTTTCCACCGCGGGGTCAACAGCGTACAGCGCGAGCAAGGCCGGGCAGGTGGCGATCATGAAGATGCAGGCACTGGAACTGGGGCGGCATCGCATCCGGGTGAACGCCGTCTGTCCGGGGGCGATTCATACGCATATCGAACAGAGCACGAAGAAGCACGATACGGATAAGATCGGGTTGGATCTGATTTTTCCAAAGGGCAGTCCGGCGATCAATGGGGGGGAAGGAGAGCCGGATGATGTAGCGGATGTATGTTTGTTTTTGGCTTCGGAACTTAGCCGGCATGTTTCGGGGGTGGAGATTTATGTGGATGGGGGACAGTCGCTGATGCGGTGAAGACCACGGGCAAGCGAGTACGCTTGCCCATGCCACCCATCAGGTCAGGGGGACGTCGTAGTATTCCAACGCCCATTCCTGCATGTAGCGGACTTTATTCGGCGTGATGCGGTAGACGATCAGTTGGGGGTTGTCGAGGCTGCCGAGGTATTGCCGCATGAGGGGGTTGGTGTTCCAGATTTCTTCGAGGAGGGGGCGGTCGGTGAGGATGTCGGCGACGCCAGTGATGCGGAGCTGGTTGTGGTGGTCGTCCATGTAGCAGAGTTCGACCTTGGGATTGGCGGCGATCTGGGCGGTCTTTGCATAGAAGCGCATATTGGCGACGTAGATGACAAAGGTGTCCTCGTCGGTGCGGACAGGCGAGACGGGGCGCACGCGCGGCTGGTCGCCGTCGATGGTGGCCAAGACTGGGAAGCGGTCGTTCTGGAGGACGGCGCGGGCGAGGGCGGGAAGCTGCGCGGGGTCGAGCGCGGGGGGTTGGGGTTTGGGCATGGCGTGTCATTCTCCTTAACAATTAAGGACGGCGGTAGTACAAACTACGCGGTTAACCTGTTTAGCGAGGAGCGATGATGAAGCACGTGTGCATGATGGCCTTGGCGTGTCTGTTGGGATTTTCGATCGCGTCGCCGAGCGCGATCGCAGCCGAGGGGAAGAAGAAGATCATCTTCATCGCGGGGACGCAGAGCCATGAGTGGGGCGGGCACGAGCATCGCGCGGGGTGCGAGCTCTTGGCCAAGTGCCTCAATGAGTCGATGGGGGACAAGGTGGAGGCGAAAGTGTACAGCCTGACGGAGGGGTGGCCCAAGGCGGAGGCGTTCGACGGGGCGGACGCGGTGGTGATCTATTGCGACGGCGGGAACGGTCACCCGGCGATCAAGCACCTGCAGGAATTGGACGACTTGGCGAAGAAGGGCGTGGGGATCGGCTGCCTTCATTATGGGGTGGAGCCGGGGGACGGGACGAAGCAGCCGGACGGGCGGGCGGAATTTTCGCGGTGGATGGGCGGATATTTCGAGACGTTCTACTCGATCAACCCGCACTGGACGGCGGACGTGACGTCATTCCCGAGTCACCCGGCGGCAAGCGGCTTGAAGCCGTTTTCAACGAACGATGAGTGGTACTACCACATGCGATTTCGGCCGAACATGGCGGGTGTAACGGGGATCATCTCGGCGGTTCCGCCGGATGACACGCGGAAGAAGAAGGATGACCCGCACAACGGCAATCCAGAGGTGCGCAGCGGAATCGGCAAGGGGCTGGTCGAGACGATGGTGTGGGTCGCGGAGAACAAGGACCCGGCTTACAACGGCCAGCGCGGGTTCGGCTGCACGGGCGGGCACGTTCACTGGAACTGGGCACAGGATAGTTTCCGCAAGGCGATTTTGAACGCCATCGTTTGGACGGCCAAGGGTGAAGTGCCCACCAATGGGGTGGAAAGCAAACGGCCGACGGTGCAGGATCTGCTGGCGAACATGGACAAGAAGAAGGATTCCGGCACGAAGAGCGAGGAATGGATCGCCAAGTATGTTGAAGAGGTGAACCAGCCGAAGGGGAAGCAAGCGGCGGCGAAGTAGAATGGTCGCGCCCTCGGCGAGCGCTGCATGAGAAGAGTTCCGCTCGCTGAAGCGAGCCCTACGGGAGAGGGTTGTGATGAAGCGATCGACTGATTCGATGATCAGCCGCCGGCGTTTTTTGGGCGGTGCGGCAGGTGCGGCGGCAGCGTTCACGATCGTGCCGCGGCAAGTGCTTGGCGGCGTCGGTTTTACGCCGCCCAGTGAGCAGCCGACGCGGGCGGTGATCGGTTGCGGCGGGATGGGGACGGGGCACATCAAGAGCATCAATACTGAAGCGCGGCTGCTGGCGGTGTGCGACGTGGACGAGGCGCACCTGTCGGCGGGGGTGAAGAACGCGCAGGCGGGCGGGAACGCCGACGTGAAGGGGTACAAGGATTGGCGCGAGGTGATCGATCGCGCGGACATCGACATCATCCACATCCCGACGCCGCCGCACTGGCATGCGCTGATGAGCATCGCCGCGGCGCAGGCGGGGAAGGACATCTGGTGCGAGAAGCCGATGAGCCGCACGATCTACGAGGGGGAGAAGGTCGTCGAGGCGGTGCAGCGGAACGGGCGGATCTTTCGGCTGAATACGTGGTTTCGATTTGAGGGCGGTTTCTACGGGATGAAGACGGCGGTCAAGCCGATCAAGAAGCTGGTGCAGAGCGGGATGCTAGGGTGGCCATTGACGGTTACGCTCAACAGCTTTACCGGATTTGCGTGGAAGCTGGGGACTTGGAGCGGGAAGACCAACCTGCAGCCGCAGCCAGTGCCGGCGGGGCTGGACTATGACATGTGGCTGGGGCCGGCGCCGTACAAGCCGTATCACCCGCATCGGGTGCATCAGTCGTTTCGCGGGTATTGGGATTACGACGGCGGCGGGCTGGGGGACATGGGGCAGCACTATCTGGATCCGACGCAGTATTTGCTGGATAAGGACAACGAGAGCCCGATCTCGGTGGAGGTCGATACGCCGCCACAGCATTACGACGCGGTGATCCCATGGCGGCGGGTTGAGCTGAAGTATGCGGATGGGTGCAAGATTGTGCTGGATGGGGAGGATCGCGAGAAGGAGGCGCCGTTCATCTCGGGGCCGGGCGGGAAAGTATATCCGGGGATGCGGACGGACCCGGTGGACCTGGTGAAGAAGCTGGAGGCGTTCCCGGAGCCTGAGCCGCAAATGACGCGGTTTCTGGAGGCGGTCAAGACGCGGAAGAAGTTTGCGCTGAACGAGCAGAACGGGCATCGGTCGGCGACGCTGATCAACATGTCGAAGATCGCGGTGCAACTCGGGCGGAGCTTGAACTTCGATCCGGTGAAGCAGCGGTTTGTGGATGATGAGGAGGCGAATCGGCTGGTGCAACAACCGATGCGCGGGCCTTGGCATTTGTGATGGAACCACGAAGTTCACGAAGGGCACGAAGTAGAAGCGTTCGCATTGCGAGATTGAATATGAAATTGATAGCCGCCCTGCTGACTTTTGCGATGGTGACGAGTGTCTGTTTCGCGGAGTCGGTTTCGGAACTAGTTGCGCAGATTCCGGTGAAGGATTCCTCGGCTGAAACTGCGTTGGCGGCCAAGTTGATGGCGGGAGGGCCGGCGGCGCTGAAGGAATTGTGTGCCGGTCTAGTACCACTTGGGACTGAGAAGAAGGATGACACGCAGACGCGCGATGCGATCAGCGCGCTGGTGCGGTATGTGGGGCGTAAGGACGGGGAGGCGGATCGCGCGGTGCTGGCGAGGGCGCTGGCGGAGAGTTTGGCGACTGCGTCGGATTGGGAGATTAGGACGTTTCTGGTGAATCGGCTGCAGGAGGCAGGGCACGATGAGTCGGTCGCTGCGCTGGAGCCGCTGCTGGCGGATGAGAAGGTTGGGCTTCACGCGGCGGCGGCGCTGGAGCGTGTTGGGACGCCGGCGGCGATTGCGGCGCTGGAGAAGTCGCTGCCGGCGGCGACGGGTGGGCGGCGGGTGGCGATCGTCAAGTCGCTGGCGATGTTGCGTGCGGCGGGGGCTGCGGAGGAGATTCGCAAGTCTGCGGCGGATGATGACAAGGCGCTTCGCATGACGGCATTGTGGGCGCTGGCGAACCTTGGGGATGCCTCGGCGCGGGATCTGCTTGTGAAGGCGCTGCAGGTTGAAAAGCTCGGGTTGCTGGATAAGACGCGGCTTTACGACTGGACGATTCTCGATGCCCGGCGACTGGCGGAGGCGGGGAAGAAACAGGACGCGGCGGCGATATGTGCGGGGTTGCTGGACGATTCCGGCGACGCGCATCCGCGCAACGTTCGCATTGCGGCGGCCCGGTCGCTGGTTGAAATTCAAGGGCAAGCGGCGCTTGAGGCGCTATTGCCGCTGGTGCAGCGCGGAGATGTGCAGTTCCGCGTGGCGGTGCTGGATGCATTGGCGCGAGCGCCGCGCGAAGAGATTACACCGGCGCTGGTTGGCCGGTTGAAGTCGGTTGCGCAGCCGGAGGTGAAGGCGGATCTATTGGCGGCGCTGGCGAAGCGGGGCGACGTGACGGCGCGGGCGGCGATCATGAACGCGACGCGGGACGCCGATCCGAGCGTGCGCGTCGCGGCGTTGAATGCGCTGGTCTTGCTGGGGCGCGAGGAGGCGATTCCGTTGCTGATCGAGCGGATTACCACCGATACGGACGCAACCGTCGTCGCGAAACCGGCGGCGGAAATGCTGGCGCGGATGCCGGGTGAGAAGCCGCTGGCCGCTGCGGGGGACGCGCTGGCGGCTGCGCCGGTGAAGTCAAAGGTGGCGTTGCTGGAGTTGCTGGCCGCCCGGGCGGCACATGGACAGAGCGCGGCGGTGTTAAAGCAGGCCGCCGACGGTGATCTGGTGGTTCGGCTAGCAGCGTTGCGGGCGATGGAGAAGGTCGCCGGCTCGCAGGACCTGCCGCGTTTGATCGAACTGGCGTTGGCGGCGAAGGATGCGGGTGAGGAATCGTCGGCGGTTAAGGCTGCGGTCGCGGCGTCGATTCAACTTCCCGAGGCGGGTGATCGCACGGCGGCGTGGGTTGTTGCGTTGCGGAAGGCGCAAGGCGGCAAGCGCGCGGCCCTTGAGCGCGGTTTGGCAAAACTGGGTGGCGCGGCGGCGCTGGGCATTGTCGTTGAAGACCTGAAAAGTTCGGATAAAGTCGCGCGCGAAGGGGCGATTGGCGCGCTGGCGGAGTGGCAGGATGACGCCGCGGTCGCCCCCCTGCTTGCGGCTGCGAAAAGCGGGGATGCGGCGCAGCAGGTGACGGCGATCCGGGGCGTTGTGCAGGTGCTGAAGAATTCCACGACGCTTTCGAACGCCGAGCGCGTGGCGGCGTACAGTCACGCCATGGCAATCGCGGCTCGGCCGGAAGAACGCAAGATGATCCTGGGGGCGCTGGCGAACGAGCGCGGGCAGGATGCGTTTGACCTGGCGGCGGGGGCGCTGGAACTGCCGGGCGTGCAGGCGGAGGCGTCGCTGGCGGTGATCAAGATCGCGCTGCCAGCGGGGAAAGGGCAGGCGGGACTCAAAGGGCCGACGGTCGTCGCGGCGCTGAAGAAGGCGATCCCGGCATGTCCGGATGGCGGCTTGAAAGCCGATGCGGAGCGATATCTGACGACGCTGGATCGGGCGAAGTAAGCCGTCGCGCCACGGCTTTTTACTTTTGCCCGGCCATTCCCTACTCTTACGGGACATGATCGTCCTCATCGATAATTACGACTCGTTCACCTACAACCTGGTGCAGAAGCTGGGGGAAGTGGGCGGGCCGGGGCTGAAGATGGAAGTTTATCGCAACGACAAGATCACCGTTGCGCAGATCGAAGACTTGAAGCCGACACACATCGTGATTTCGCCGGGGCCGTGTACGCCTAAGGAAGGGGGCGTTTCGAACGACATCATCAGGCATTTTGGGCCGAAGCTGCCGGTGCTGGGGGTTTGCCTCGGGCATCAGTGCATCGGGTTCACGGCGGGGGCGATCTTGGAGCGGGCGGCGAAATTGATGCATGGGA
>JAQGHM010000247.1 GCA_028291615.1 Phycisphaerales bacterium
GAGGTCGTGCATGTCGCACGTGAAAACCATCGTTAAGCCGTATGCGGGAAATCCGCACGTACGGTTTGAATGGGGTCCTCAGGAAACGGAGCTTACAGGCCACCGCGCCTGAGGACTACCAATGACGTCGGTGCGGATCGAATCGGTTTCGAAGAAGTTCGGCGAGACCGTCGCATTGGACGCGGTCGATCTGACCATCGAGGCGGGGGAGCTCTTCTTCCTGCTCGGGCCGTCGGGGTGTGGTAAATCCACGCTGCTGCGGATCATCGCCGGGCTGCTCGAGCCGACCGCCGGGCGCATCTTCTTCAATGACCGCGACGTGACCGGCCAGGGGACCGAGAAGCGCAACGCGGTGATGTGTTTCCAATCCTATGCCCTCTGGCCGCACATGACGGTGGAGGAGAACATCCGCTTCGGGCTGGAGGTGCGGAAGATCCCCAAGCTGGAGCAGGCGACGCGCGTGGCCGAGGCGATCCGGCAGGTGCAGCTCGAGGCGCTGGCGCGGCGCAAGCCAAATCAGCTTTCGGGCGGGCAGCAGCAGCGGGTGGCGCTGGCGCGGGCGCTGGTGGTGCATCCGGACTGTTTGTTGCTGGATGAGCCGCTGTCGAACCTCGATGCGAAGCTGCGCCTGGACATGCGGGCGGAGATCCGCCGGATCTGCCGGGCGGCGGGATTGACCGCCATTTACGTCACGCACGATCAGAAGGAGGCGCTGTCGATCGCCGATCGGATGGCGGTGCTGAACAAGGGGCGGATCGAGCAGATCGGGCGGCCGCAGGATCTGTATCTGCGGCCGGGGAATCTGTTCGTCGCCAGCTTTATGGGGGAGACGAATTTGCTGACGGGGAAGGTGGTCGGCGGCGCGGATGGAATGGTGGAAGTCGAGACGTCGATGGGGCGGCTGCGGAGCAGCACCGCGCCGGCGGGGCAGGGGGGGCTGGCGGCGGGGAGCGAGGTGACGGTCAGCGTGCGGCCGGAGACGATCCGGCTGGGGGACGGGGGATCGGTGAACCGGTTTGAGGGGATGGTGCACGATACGCTTTACCTGGGAGAGGTGGCGCAGCATCGGGTGAGCATCGGGGCGGACGGGCGGGCGACGGAATTAAAAGTCTTCGAGCTAAATCCCAAGTTCGTGGCGCGCGATGAGGCACGGGAACGGGCAAGCATCTCGATCGATCCCGCGGATGTGGTGGTGTTGCAGCGGTGATCCGGAACCTCTCCATCCTGCTCTTGCTGGCGGCGATCGTGGCGCTGCCGTTTTTGCTTCGCCAGAAGGATACGGCCACCGCGTGGCACGCGGGCGATCCGGTGCTGGTGATCGTCACGCCGCACAACGAGGCGATCCGCTACGAGTTCGAGCGCGGCTTCTCGCGCTGGCATCAGTCCAAGTACGGCAAGCCTGTCAAGATCGAGTGGCGGGCGATCGGTGGTACCACCGAGATCATGCGCTACCTGTCGAGCGAGTACGCATCGGCCGCCAAGGCGTGGTGGACGCGGGACCTGAAAAAGCGCTGGCCCGACAACGCGACCGAGACCGTGACCGCCGGCGCGCCGCCCCCCGCGACGTCGCCGGAACTGCTGGAGGTCTACAAGACGTTTCGCGAGACGGACGATCCCGAGGCGTTCTCCGCGCGGATCGACCTCTTCTTCGGCGGCGGGCAGTTCGATCACAGCCAGGCGGCGGATCAGGGGCTGTCGGTTGCGCCCTGGAAAGCGGGGGAAGAACCGGCGGGATTATTCGTCGATGCGAGCAGCGGCGTCGCGCTGATCCCGCCGCGACTGGGAGGCGAGACCTGGCGCACGCCCACCCTCTTCGGCAACGTGATCAGCACCTTCGGCATCTGCTACAACACCGATCGCCTGCGCGAGCTGAAGGTCACGCGCCCCCCCGCCGCGTGGGAAGATCTGGCCGACCCAGTCTACTTCGGGCAGGTGGGGGCGGCGGACCCGAGCAAGTCGGGGAGCGTGGCCAAGGCGTTCGAGATGATGATCCATCAACGCATGCACGACACCGTGCGCGCCGCGGGTTTCAGCGAAGCGCAGATCACGACGAATGAGCAGCAGATCTCAACCTACATCAAGGCGCAGGGGCCCAAGTATCACCGCGGCGAGCTGCCGCCTTCGGTGCCGCCCGCATATCAGGGTGCGGTGGAGCGAGGCTGGCTGGAAGGAATCCGCCTCGTGCAGCGGATCGGCGCCAACGCGCGGTACTTCACCGATTCCGCCCCCAAGGTTCCCATCGACGTCAGCGAGGGTGACGCGGCGGTCGGCATGTCGATCGACTTCTACGGCCGCTACCAAGCGCAATCGACCAAGGGGGCCAACGGCGTCGAGCGCATGCTCTACCTCACGCCGGCAGGGGGATCGAGCGTCTCGTGCGATCCGATCAGCCTCCTGCGCGGCGCGGGTGGCGGCGGAGATACCAAAGAAGCGCGGCAGGAGCGGCGCGAAGTGGCGAAACACTTCATCGAGTTTGTTTTGTCGGAGGATGGCCAGCGGCTCTGGACGTATCGCCCTGGCGAGCCGGGCGGCCCGGAGAAGTTCGCCCTGCGCCGCCTGCCGATCCGCCGCGACTTTTATCCCTCGACCAACCCCATCATCCAGAAGCGCCACGAGGAACACCTGAAGCACGCCGCCGACGACCTGGCGTCGCCATCGGTCGATCCCTATACGCTGGCGGAGAAGTTCACGTACTACCCGCGCTGGACGGGGTCACACTTCGGTTTCCATCGCGAGTTGATCCGCGTGATGTGCGTGGATGCGGGGGATGAATTGAAGGAGGCGTGGCACGCGATCATCGATGCCGGCGGCCCCGCAAAGCAGGGGGCGGCGATGGAGAAGCTGCAATCGCTGCCGCAGGTGAAGCTATACGACCGCGCGACGAAAGCCGAAGTGGACGTGACGCTCAATTGGCGCACCGCGCCCGATGTGCTCAAGAAGTACGACAAGCTGGAATACACGCGTAAGTGGACGATCGCCTTCCGCGACAACTACCGCGCGGCGCGGGATGCGGTGAAACGATGATGAACCGCCGCAACGCCTGGCTCATCTTCGGCATCACGCTCGCGATCTTCGTGGTGCTCTTCCTCTACCCGCTAGGCATGGTGATCAAGGGCGGCTTCATCGATGAGAACGGCGGCGTGACCTCCAAGTTCGTCGTCGGCGTCTTCCAAAACCCCATCTACGCCCAGGGCCTGCTCAACTCGCTCGGCGTTGCCCTCGGCACCACCACGCTGGTCACCCTGATCGCCGTGCCGCTCGCCGTCCTCGCAACCCGCTACGATTTCCCCGGTAAGCCGATCTTCTCCGCCCTCGTGCTCGTGCCGATGATCCTGCCCCCCTTCGTCGGCGCGATCGGCTTCACCCAACTTCTCGGCCAATACGGCGTGATCAACTCACTCTTCCATCTCGGCCCGATCGACTGGCTTGGCAACGCCCGCTACTTCGGCGTCATATCCCTGCAGGCGCTGGGCCTCTACCCCGTGCTCTACCTTAACGTCTCCGCCGCGCTGGCGAACATCGATCCCGCCATGGAGCAGGCCGCCGAGAACCTCGGCTGCACCGGCTTCGCGCGCTTCCGCCGCATCACGCTGCCGCTGATCATGCCCGGCCTCTTCGCCGGCGGCACGATCGTTTTCATCTGGAGCTTCACCGAGCTGGGCACGCCGCTGATCATGAACTACCAGCGCTGCACCCCTGTGCAGGTGTTCGACGCCCTCAAGGAGATCGGCAGCAACCCCTTCCCGTACGCGCTGGTCTTCGTGATGCTGGTCGCCAGCGTCGGGCTTTATACGATCAGCAAGCTCGCGTTCGGCCGCTCGTCCTACGCAATGCAGGCCAAGGCGACCGTGCAAGCCTCGACGGAGAAGGTGACGGGAATGAAGGGCCTCCTCGTCCTGCTGCCGTTCCTGCTGGTGACGTTCGTTGCGCTCCTGCCGCACATGGGCGTGGTGCTGACCAGCTTCGCGCGCCCGGGAAGCTGGTACCAATCGATCCTGCCGCGCGCGTTCACCACCGAGAATTACACCGAAGCCCTCGGCCACTCCATGACCGTCAGCTCGATCGGCAACAGCCTGCTCTTCTCCAGTCTCGCCGTCGTTTTCAACATGGTGCTCGGGATCGCGATCGCCTTCGTCGTCGTGCGCTCCGACCTGCGCTTGCGCGGCCTGCTCGACGCCCTGGCGATGCTCCCGCTGGCCGTCCCCGGCATCGTCATGGCCTTCGGCTACCTCGCGATCAGCTCCTACCTCGCCAAGGTGCCGCAGGTAAAGGACAGCGCGATCCTCAAAACCCTGCTCGACGTCCAGACCAATCCCACGCTCTTCCTCGTCGTCGCCTACAGTATCCGCAGGCTGCCGTACATGGTGCGCAGCGCCGTCGCCGGATTGCAGCAGACCTCCGCCACGCTCGAAGAAGCCTCCGCCAACCTCGGCGCCAGCTCGCTGACGACCGTCCGGCGGATCACGCTCCCGCTGATCTTCGGCAACCTGATCGCCGGCGCGATGCTCGCCTTCGCCTTCAGCATGCTCGAAGTCTCCGACAGCCTCATGCTCGCCCAGCGCCAGGACTATTGGCCGATCACCAAGACGATCTACGAACTCTTCCAGTTGATCGGCACCGGCAAATACATCGCCAGCGCCCTGGGCGTCTGGGCCATGGTCTTCCTAGGCGTAACAATCTTGGGCGCAAGCCTGATCCTCGGCAAAAAACTAGGCGCACTCTTCCGCGTCTAACGCCCAACCACGACGACCCGGATCCGCCCCCGACCAGTACAGAAATTCACGCCCCCACTGGAGAGCGTCCGATAACTTGCTATGTTCTCTGCGGTCCTCGTACGCGCATCAACCGGAGCAACCATGAAACGCACGCAAATCGGGCTGTGGACCCTGACCCTCTCGGCCGCCGCCTGCCTCACCGGATGCCGCAACGGCAATACTGCCCCCAAACCGCAGCCCCTCACCCCCGAGGCCTTCATCAGCCCGCGCAGTGGCACGATCAGCGGCGCGGGTGGCACCGCCGTCGGCAGCGGCGGCACCGTCGGCGCAGGTGAAAGCGCCACCCCCGCCATCGCCATCCCCGCCAACGGCGTTTCCAACACCAACGACAAATCCATAAGCAAACCCGCCGCGCCCATCCCCATCCCCGCCCCCATCCCCCGCCCCGGCGACGATCCGAAACAACCCACCCCCGACCCCGCGCCGCGCAGCGCTGTCCCCGCAAGCCTCCCCACCATCGGCGCATCCTCGGGCCAGTTCATGACCCTCGGCGGCGTCGTCGCCGAGGTCAACGGCACCCCCATCTACGCCAACAAGGTCCTCGCCTCGCTCGACCCCATCCTGCGGCAAAAGGCCCGGCAGCTCGACGCCGCCCGCTTCCGCCGCGATGCATACCAGGACATTAAAAAGACGATCGACGAACTGATTCGCGTCGAGCTCTTCTACGCCGCCGCCCAGCGCACGCTCGAACAGGACGACAAGCGCCTCGCCGAGGGCCTCACCATCCAATGGCGCGTCCAGCAGATCACCCGCGCCGGCGGCTCGGTCGAGCTCGCCAAGCGCCGCGCCCGCGATGAGTTCGGCGCAGACTTCGACGATCTCGTCCTGGAGCAAAGCCGCACCGAGCTCACGCGCATCTACGAACAGAAAAAGATCGTCCCCCGCATCCAGGTCACCGCCAGCGACATCCGCGACTATTACGACAAGAACGTCGATCGCGAATACTCCGAGGCCGAGCGCGTCAAGTTCCGCCTGATCAAGGTGGACTTCATGAAGACCGGCACAAAGGAGCACGCGATGGACAAGGCCACCCACCTCCTCAACCGCGCCAAGTCCGGCGAAGATTTCACCGACATGGCCACAAAGGAAAACGACGAGAAGATGTTCGCCGGCAAAGAGGCGATGGAAATGAGCCCCGGTTCATTCTCGATCGCCAAGGTCCGCGACGTCCTCCCCAAACTCCAGCCCGGCCAGGTCAGCGACCTCATTGAAGACAAGGCCGCCTACTACATCGTGAAGCTTGACGAGCGCAAGCCCGGCCGCGTCCGCCCGTTCGAAGAACAAAAAGTCCAGGACGAGATCCGGTCCAAGCTCCGCATCGAGCAATACCGCAAGCTCCGCGAGCTCGACTTCGCCCGCCTCATGAAAGGCGCCGCCATCCGCACCGACGACGAGATGGCCAGCATCGCCCTCGACATGGCCATGCAAAAATACGCCCAATACGCTGCAGCCAAATAATTGTGAAGACGTGAAACATGAAACATGAAGACGGGCGGCTACGCCTCTTCATGTTTCACGTTTTCATGTTTCACGTTTTTCCCTTCTACAGGATTTGCGGCTTGATCGCCGCCACGATCCGCTCCGCCACTTCCACCGCCGCCAGGCCGTCCTCAGCCGACACGACCGACGGGTGGTTCCCCGCGACCGCCCCCACGAATGATTCCTGCTCCGCCCGCAGCGGTTCCACGTCATCGATCTGCAGCTCTTCCACGTTCACCAGGTCCTGGTAATTCAGATCCGAAAGATCCTCGACCTCCCCCCGCCGAATCTTCGCCACCGCATTGCGGATCGCGTCGAGGTTCCCGCTCTTTTGCGCGATGATCCCGTACTTCTTCTGGTAATCCAGAGACACGTACGCGTCCGGCGAAAACACCCGCAATTTCCGCTCCGTTTTCAGCGCCACCCGCGACGCCGTCAGGTTCGCCACGCATCCGTTCTCAAACTCCAGCCGCGCGTTACACACGTCCTCCACGTTTCCAATGATGCTCACCCCGATCGCATCAACCCGGCTGACGTTCGACGCCGACAGCTTCAGCACGATGTCGATGTCGTGAATCATCATGTCCAGCACCACGCCCACGTCGATGCTGCGGAATGTGAGTGGACTAATCCGCGTCACCTCGATAAATCGCGGCACCATCTTCAGCCGATCCACCGCCCGCACCGCCGGATTGAAGCGCTCGATATGCCCCACCTGCACCAGCGTATTGTGCTCGCGCGCGAGTTCGACGATCTGCCGCGCCTCATGCGAATCCTTCGCCAGCGGCTTTTCGATCAGGCACGGAACCTTGCGCGCCAGGCAGGCGCGGGCCATCTCCAGGTGCGTGATCGTCGGCGTAGCGATCGTCACCGCCGACACCTGCGACAGAAGCTCATCCAGATCCGCAAACGCCCGCGTGTCGTACTTCTCCGCCGCCTCCTGAGCCGACTCCGCGTTGACGTCGTAAACGCCCACAAGCTTCACCTGCGGCATCTGCCCATAAACGCGCGTATGAAGGCGGCCCATGCGCCCGGTCCCAATAACGCCAACAGAAAGCGGAGTAGTAACTTGCACAGGATTGTTGTAACGGTTCAACGAAAGACGGGCAAACGCATAAGCTCCCCCGGTATTCCTTCCTACTGGCTACTGGCTACTTCTTCCGACCCTACTTCCCCCGAAACTTCTCCAGATACCGTCCATGCTTCCCCATATCGCGCTCGCGCAAAAACCCCACCAGCTTCTTCACGTGCGGGTTGATCCCGTTCATCGTGTCAAACTCCGCAATCGCCTGCGCGAACGGCACCTTCTTCGAGATGAACAGCCGCCGCACCGCGTCATCAATTGCCTCGATGTCCTCGCTCCCGAAACCGCACCGCTGCAACCCCAGCGTGTTCGTATCCCAAACCGTGTCGTCCTGGATCTTCACGAACGGCGCCACATCGATATGCACGCGGCTGTACGCCCCGACGAACACGTGATCGCCGATCCGCACGTAATGGTGCGCCGCCGCCCCGGCGCTCATCACCACGTGGTTCCCCATCACCACGTGCCCCGCGAGCATCACGTTGTTCGCGATCACGCACCGGTCGCCCACTGCCGAGTCATGGCCGATGTGCGCGTTGACCATCAGCAGGTTGTTCGAACCGATCCGCGTCACCCCGCCGCCCCCTTGCGTGCCGGTGTGGATCGTCACCGCCTCGCGAATCTGGTTCCCGTCGCCGATCTCGAGCGATGAGATTTCGCCCTTGTATTTCAGGTCTTGCGGCTCGCCGCCGATCACGCAGTTGGGCGAGAAGACGTTCCCCGCTCCCACCGTCGTGCGGCCCATGATCGTCACGTGTGCGATCAGCCGGCAGCGCGATCCCAGCGTCACCTCGGGCCCGACAACGCAGAAGGGGCCGACTTCCACGTCGGACGCGAGCTTTGCGTTGGGGTCGATCACGGCCTGGGGTGAAATCTTCAACATGTCGTTTGTGCTGAGCGCAGTCCTTTCTTTCGCTATAACGGTTCAGAATCCACGAGCATGAACTTGATGTCCGCCTCGCACGCCAGTTTCTCCCCCACGAACGCCTTGCACCTAACGTGCCCGGTGCGGCTCTTCACCCGCACCGTGATCGCCTCCAGCAAAAGCTGATCCCCCGGCACAACCGGGTGCCGCATCTTCACCTTGTCCATGCTCAGCAGCACCGCGAGCTTGCCCGTGTGCTCGAGCTTCTGCGACAGCAGGATGCCCCCGAGCTGCGCCATCGCCTCGACGATCAGCACGCCCGGCATGATCGGCGTGCCCGGGTAATGCCCCTGGAAAAAGATATCGTTGAACGTGACGTTCTTGATCCCCACCGCGCGGTGATCCCCTTCCACCTGCAGCACGCGATCGACCATCAACATCGGATAGCGGTGCGGCAGGATGCGCTGGATGCGGCGGATGTCCAGCGCCGCCTCGCGAGTCACCATCGACGTCCGCGCCGTCGCCTCTTCCTGCTCCAGCAACCGCTTCGCAAGCAAATGATTCAGCGAATGTCCCGATTTATGCGCAAAGATCCGCCCGCGAATCGGCCGCCCGACGAGATACAGATCCCCCAGCAGGTCCAGCACCTTGTGCCGCGCACATTCGTCCGCGAAGCGAAACTTATTCTCAATCGGCCCGCCGTCCGCAATCACCAGCAGGTCCTTGGGCGACAAATGCTGCCCCATCCCCCGCGCCCGCAATTCGTCCGCCTCGTGCTTAAAGACAAACGTCCGCGCCGGCGCAAGCTGCGTGACGAAATCATCATCCCCCGTCTGAAACTTAAACACCTGCCGCCCCACCGGCGCCGGCGCTTCAAAATCGTAAATCACCTCCAGGTGATCCACCGGCCCCGGCAGCGCCGCCAGCGTCGCGTCCCCCGCCGTCACCTGCACCGGCTTCTTAATAATCAGCGGCCGCAGTTCTTCCTGCTGCTGGGTCACCCCCGCTTCCTGAATCGCATCGACAAACGCCTGCGACGACCCGTCTCCCCCCGGTACTTCCCCCGCATTGCCGCCCGAAACCTTCACCACCGCGTTGTCGATGTCCATCCCCGCCAGCGCCGCCATGCAATGTTCGATCGTCTGGACGAACAGCGTGCCGTTCTTCAGGCAGGTGCGGCGCGGCTGTTTCAGCACGTTGTCCACCAGCGCCCGGATCGTCGCGACCTTCCCATCCTGCTCGCGGACGAATGTAATCCCCTGACCCGCCTCCGCCGGCAGGAACGTCAACGTCGCCGTCTCGCCCGAGAACAACCCCGGCCCGGCGAGGGAGACTTCCTTCGATATGGTTTGTTGCTTGCGGTTCAATGTTCCTGAAGGGTCAAGGGGCCGAATTATAGCGATGGCCAGCAATTGGCCAATAGACGCCGCAGACCTTCCCCCGGCTTGGTCACCTCCGGTGATGCACGTCCGATAACCAACACCCCGTCAAATTGGGCGGAATAATCTAAGAATAACGCGCCAAGCGATCGATGGGGTTGGGGTACGAAATCCGTCCAGCCGGCGTCAAGATCCGGCCAGAGATTGTGTTGGTTCATGCCTCATTCGTTTGCAAAATCTCCGACGCGGCTTACAGTTACGGCTGGCCGGGAAAAATGCACGGAGCCGGATGCGCAGCCCCGTTGGGGGACGCGCGTCGGATGTGGAGGAGCAGGCCGGCCCAGTCGCCGCCGTTCACACCATTATTACAGTTGGAATTGTTCGAAAGGAGCGCGTTGTGCGACTCGGTGATTTCCTGACAAATATACGTAAGCCGGCCATTTGGGCGCCGGGCGCCTTGCTCGTCGGTCTCCTGGCAATGGGCGGCTGCGAAGCCGCTCTGCAGAAGGGCTTTCTCGACCCTGCCGAAATGCAGCGCGTCAGCAAGGGCCGCCTGCTGGTCCCCGTGCTGCCAAGTCTCGCCGAAGGTCTCGACGAAGCCGACGCCGAGTTCGCCAATGCCGAAGACGTCAAGCAGGCGGACCTCAAACCGTCCAACGTCGACTACGTCGTCGGCCGTAATGACCTGCTCAGCATCTCGATCACCGAGGTCGCCGGGCCGGGCGTCGAATCCGTCAAGACCACGCGCGTCAGCGAAAGCGGCAACGTCAGCCTCCCCCTCATCGGCAGCGTCAAAGCCTCCGGCTTGACCGAAGCCGAATTAGAGAAGGCGATCGCCCAGGCCTACCGCGACAAAAACCTGATCCAAAATGCCCAGGTCTCGGTGACCGTCATCGAAGCCCGCCAGCGCACCTTCAGCATCCTCGGCGCCGTCGGCCGCCCCGGCCAATACCAGATCGTCCAGAGCGACTTCCGCCTGCTCGACGCCATCACCCTCGCCGGCGACGTCCCCATCCAGGGCATCGAAAACCTCTACATCATCCGCAAAGCCCCCAAGACCGAAGATACGACCAAGCCCACTGACACCGGCAAGCCAACCGATACCACCAAGCCCCCGACCAAGCCGGTAGACCCGCTTGAAGGTAAGCAGGGGCGCGTCACTCCGACCACCCCGACGCAAGTCGCCCGCGCCGCGGCCATCAGCCAGCCGCTCCACCTCACCATCCTCGACGCCCCCACCGACCCGGTGGACCCCAGCGAAGGCGGCCGCAAGATCATGGTCGATGGCAAGTGGGTCACCGTGAAGGCGCCCACTGCTCCCGAAGCACCCGGAACGCCCGCACCCACCCCCGCGCCAACCCCTGCCCCGACGCCAGCGCCGGCTCCAACCCCTGCTGCGAATTTGGCTCCCACTCCGGCTCCCGCGGCAGACCCCCTTGCCCCCACCAAGCCCGACGCAGCCGCGGCCAATGCCGGCACCGGCGCAACCGCGCCGGGTTCGTTCGAATTTGAAGCCCCCAAGCCCGACCCCGACACCCGCATCCTCCGCGTTCCGCTCGACCGCCTGCAGCGCGGCGAACTGCAGTACAACGTCATCGTCCGCCCGAATGACACGATCATCATCCCCTCCCCCAAGGTCGGCGAATACTACATGGGCGGCCACGTCGGCCGCGCGGGGGTTTACAGCCTGACCGGCCGCAATATCACGCTAAAGCAGGCAATCATCTCCGCCGGCATGATCGACCCCCTCGGCTGGCCCGAGCGCACCGAAGTCGTCCGCCGTATCGGCAAGGATAAGGAAATGTTCGTCCGCGTGAACCTCCCCAAGATCTTCGCCGGCGAGCAATCCGACTTCTTCCTTCGTCCCTATGACACGGTGACCGTCGGCACCAATGCCTTGGCCCCGTTCCTCGCAGCTATTCGCAACTCCTTCCGCTTCACGTACGGCTTCGGCTTCATCTACGACCAGAACTTCAGCCCCGACGCCGCAGCAAACCGAAAAACCGGTGCCTAACGTAAGCGCATATTGCAAAATATTTTACGATCACCAGCGAACCGGGAGAATCGAATTCTCCCGGTTCTTTCGTTAATACTTCATGAGTTACCCGGTTTTTCCTTGAACTGCTCACTATGTTCCACGTAACATCGCAATTGGCTATCCGGGGGCCGCAGCGGACATTCCTCGCACTGCGTGAGTCGCAAAGCCAAATTGAGCGCATAATACCGATGGGCGAAGCCGTAGACGCCATCGAGGCCGCTTCGTCGCGGTAAATGATTTGGGAGACG
>JAQGHM010000248.1 GCA_028291615.1 Phycisphaerales bacterium
TTTAAAGGAGACACCATGCAATCCATCCACGACGGACAATGCGGCCTTTGCAATCACTTTGGCGAACATGACCAGATCCATCGCGACACTTTGGTGCAGATCAGGACTTCACATCGCGCACCGGAAGATCTCATTGACGAATGCAGCCATCCGCAGCACGCGAGCCTTCACTTGGTGGTTACGCCGATCAGCGGTTGTGCCGGATTCGAACCCGCCAAGCCGAACTGACGCGGTAGTTCGGCACGGCGCCCGCTCTGATTCGCAGTGGGGATTGTGAAGTCTGGCACGATCCGTTGCCCGTCTCTATAATCCCCGGCCATGCCCTATACGCTGACGCCTGCGTCCAAGGAGTTTTATTCGCCTGAAGCTCCGAGCGACGGGGACAATCGCTGGACGCTCAACTTCGGTCCGCAGCATCCAGCGACCCACACCACGCTGCGCCTCGTGCTCGAGCTGGATGGCGAGCGCATCGTCCGCTGCACGCCGCACATCGGGTATCTGCACTCAGGGTTTGAAAAGCTCGGCGAGCATCTCAACTACAACCAGTATGTGACGATCGTCGATCGGATGGATTATTCTGCGCCGATCTACAATGAGCTGACGTGGCACGGGGCGGTTGAGAAGTTGATGGCGATCGATTTGACGCCGCGGTGTAAGGTGCTGCGGACGATCGCGGGTGAGCTGGGGCGAATCCAGTCGCACTTGCTTTGCGTGGGGGCGGCGGGGCTCGACCTGGGGGCGTTCACGGCCTTCCTCTACGGGTTCAACGAGCGCGAGGTCATCTACGACATCTTCGAATACATCAGCGGGCAGCGGTTTCACAATTCCTGGACACGCGTCGGCGGCTTGAACATGGATCTGCCGGATGAGGCGGTCTTCAAGCGGATGGTGAAGAAGTTCATCAATGAGAACATGCCGCGAGCGATGGACGACGTGGCCAAGCTGTTGAATAAGAATCGGATTTTCGTCGATCGCACGAAGGGCGTGGGGGCGATCAGCAGGGGGGATGCGATCGCGTGGAGCCTGAGCGGGCCGATGGCGCGCTCGGCCGGTGTGCAGCGCGACATCCGCAAGGACGAACCGTACCTCTGCTTCGCCGACAACTGGGACGGGCAGGGGAGCAAGGCGATCGATTTTAAAGTCCCGATCATGACCACCGGCGACGTCTACGCGCGGTATCTCGTGCGATTGGAGGAGATGCGACAATCGATCGACATCATCAACCAGTTGATCGACAACATCCCCGGCGGGCCGGTGAACGTCAGCCCCGAAGGGAAGGAGACGCTTCCGCCCAAGGACCAGGTTTATGGCAGCATCGAAGGGTTGATTCAGCACTTCGAGCTGATCATGACCAACCGTGGGTTCATAGCCCCGAAAGGCGAGGTTTATCACGCGATCGAGACGGCGAACGGCGAGCAGGGGTTCTACATCGTCTCGGCGGGGGAGAACGTGCCGTGGCGCGTGCGCTGCCGGCCGGCGTGCTTCATCAATTACCAATCGTTCCCGAAGTTGATCGAAGGACACATGCTCAGCGACGTGGTGGCGGTGCTGGGGAGCATCAACGTGATCGCGGCGGAACTGGACCGGTAACGAGGAGTATCGCCCGGTGCAGAAATGGTACTGGCCAGCCGCTTTGTTCTTTTTCGCCTTGGCGGGTTGCCAAGGGCATGACCTGATCCCGCACGACTACACCGACGATGCCGTGCAATGGGGTCAGCCGGTGAACGGATTGCAGGTAGGCCTGTCGCGGCGGACGTATCTGCCCGGCGCAGAGCCGGGTCGGGATCAACTTTACTTCACGGTGCAGATGCGGAACGTGGGCAGTCGGCCACTTAGCATTCTCGCGCCGACGAAAATTAGCGGCACCGTGCCGGAGAAACTGGCGGGGGATGAGAGCGTTCGCGTTTTGCTGATGTACGAGGGTGCGCCCAATGCAAAGCCAGCGGAATTCAGACCTGCCAATAAACCCGTCGTGCAGATGATGGAGCCGGGAAAAGAGTATCCGTTGGAACTGCGACTTTCGCCGGGTAAGTTCGGGCTTGAACGCTTCGTCGCCGGTCGGATCGTCGCGGCTTATTCCAATTCGCAGGCGACGATCAAATACAACTCAATGGGCGGCGAAGCGACGACCGGCCTCTGGACCGGCGAGGCGCGAAGCCGCGCGGTGAGCGTGGACGCGCCGCCGGCGGCAACCACGCAGCGGCAGGGGGGCGGAGAGACGCGATGAAGCCGCAGACCGACCGCTCGCACTATGACGAGTCCTATTACGAGCGGCGGCGGCTTTACAGCGTGGCGGTGCAGGCGGAAGTGTTGTGGAGCCTGCGGCCGGCGAGCGTGATCGAGGTCGGGCCAGGGCGCGGCGTGTTCGCGGCGCTGTTCCGCCAGCTTTCGGGCGCGCCGGTGGTGACGATGGACATCGACCCGTCGCTGCGGCCGGACGTGATCGGCAGCGTGTTCGAGATGCCGTTCGCCGACGGCGCGTTTGACGCGGCGGCCTGTTTCCAGATGCTGGAGCATCTGCCGTTCGAGCGATTTGCCCCGGCCTTGGTCGAGATGCGGCGGGTGGCGAAAGCTGGCTTGGCGCTATCGCTGCCGGATTGCTCGCTTGCCCTGACGATGCGGATGGGCGTGCGAAACCCGCGGAAGGACGGCCTGGTCGCGGCGTGGACGATGCAGCCGAGCGGGCTGGCGCTGCGGCGGTTGAAGAAAGTGCCGAATTCGGCTGGGCACTACTGGGAGATCGGCCGCCGCGGCACACCCCTGAGCGTGGTGCGGCGGGCGATCAAGCAAAGTGGCTGGACGATTGCGAATGAGTTCCGAACCGCTGAGAATGCGTATCATCGGTTCTTCGTGTTGAAGAAGGAATGAACCACGAAGTTCACGAAGAACACGAAGCAGGTAAGAGTGTCATGCTGAGCTTGCGAAGCATCTGGCCTCGAACTTCTGTGTCAGATCCTTCGCTGCGCTCAGGATGACAGATTTGTTCTTCGTGTCCTTCGTGCTCTTCGTGGTTAAACGTTTTAGGATTCGCCAATGGCTTGGATTGCCGAAGATCGTCGTCGTCGCGTGGCAGAGGCGGGGGGGCCTTACCTGACCGACGAGTTGAAGAAGCACCTGACGGAAACGTACATCCCGCGCTATCCGACCAAGCGCGCGGTGTTGCTGCCGGCATTGCATGAGGTGCAGCATGTTTACGGCTGGATCCCGGTACAGGCGATGGAGGAGATCGCGCAGTTTCTGGAGCTTGCGCCGGCCGAGGTGATCGATACCGCGACGTTTTACGAAGAGTATTGGTTGCGCCCGAAAGGCGCGTATCTGATCCAGGTCTGCCGCTCGCTCACCTGCGAGATCTGCGATTCGAAGAAGCTGACGTCGCATTGCAAGCGGAAGTTGGGGATCGACCTGGGCGAGACGACGGCGGATGGACGATTTACGCTGGTGGAGCTTGAATGCCTGGGTGCCTGCGGGACCGCGCCGGTGGCGCTGGTGAATGACGTGCTGCACGAAGAGCTGACGGTGGAAAAGCTGGAGAAGATTATCAATGACCTGCCCACTGACCCGCAGCATTACAAAGATCCGCAGGTGACTTGGGACGACGGGCACTGAATAGAAGCGGGAAGTCAGAAGCGAGTAGCGAGAAGTTTTGGATGCCGACCGACGTGAATAAACCTCGATGCTGCCGCGGGACGACCGTTGCCCTGTGGGTGTGCGCGCTGGCGGCGTTGCTAGGCGGGGCGGCGTGGGGGTGGGCGCACTATATCCAGACGTATCACCTCGCGACCGTGCAGGAGGGCGTGCTGGTGCGGGATGGGAATCGCGGGATGCGCGAGTTCGAGACGGCCATTCGCAAGACGGGGGCGAAAACTGTGGTCAGCCTGATCGACGATCAGGAACTGGCTGATCAGACGAAGCCGCAGTTCTCGCAGGAAATGGAATACTGTAAGCAGCAGGGGGTTAAGGTGGTGCGAATTCCGGTGAAGCTGGGCGGCTGGCCGACGAGCGAGGATGTGCGAAAGTTCCTGAATGTAGTGCAAGAGAAGCAGAACCAACCGGTGCTCGTACATTGTGCCCAAGGCGTGCGGCGCACGGGCATGATGGTGGCGGCGTTTCAGGAATCGGTGCTGGGTTGGGATGACGGCAGGGCGCGATCGGCGATGCTCAACTTTGGTCACAGCGATCGCACGGTGAAAGACGTCGAGCGATTCATCGGCGTCTATGATGCAAAAGAACGAACGATCACAGCGCAGTTGGAACCGTCGAAGGAAGAGTAATCGCTCGGAGTTGTACCATGGCCCCCAAGGCGAAGAGCGACAGTCTGTGGAACTGGTTTGGCCGGCAGATCGGTCACGTGAAGAAAGCGGTAACGACGGACGTAACCAAACCGGCGCCGCTGCCACCCGCGCCGCCGCCGCAACCGGAAGTTCCGCCGCAACAACAGTCTAAGGTTATCTATCGAGATCAGAAGGCGGAAGAAGTCGAGTTGCCGGACCAGCCGGGTGTGAAGCTGCGGCGAACCGTGATCGACGAAGTGATCGTGGACGAGAAACCGAAAGAGTAGCGATTATGGCCTTTACCGAACCCGTCCTTCTCAAGCGAATCCCGGACGACGTCTCCAAGCGCAAGGTCTACTGGTACGACGACTATGTCGCCACCGGCGGCTATGCGTCGCTGCGCAAATCGCTGGAGATGAAGCCGGAAGAGATCATCAAGATCACGATCGATTCCGGCCTGCGCGGCCGCGGCGGGGCGGGATTCTCAGCGGGGCAGAAGTGGTCGTTCGTCCCCAAGGAAAAGCGCGGCCCGCATTATCTGGCCGTTAACTTCGATGAGTCCGAGCCGGGCACCTTCAAGGATCGCTACCTCTCCGATTACGATCCGCACCTGCTCCTCGAAGGGATCGCGATCGCGTCACTGGCGACGCAGTGCGACGTGGCTTACATCTTCATCCGCGGCGAATTCCATCGCGAAGCCAAGATTCTCGAGCGCGCGATCAAAGAGGCATACGAGAAGGGCGTCTTCGGGCAGGGGGGCATCTTCGGCAGCGCGAACAAGCTTGAATGCTACGTCGCCCGTGGCGCGGGGGCGTATATCTGCGGAGAAGAGACCGGCCTGCTCGAAGCGCTCGAAGGCAAGCGCGGCTGGCCACGCAACAAGCCGCCGTTTCCCGCCATCGCCGGGGCATTCGGTCGGCCGACCGTCATCAATAATGTCGAGACGCTCGCCTGCGTCCCGTACATCATCGAGCGCGGGGCGGCGTGGTTTAAATCGATGGGCACGCCCTCGTCGCCCGGCCCGAAGCTTTACGGCATGTCCGGCCACGTGAACAAGCCCGGCGTCTACGAAGACGAGCTGGGCATCACGCTGGAAAAATCGATCGAGTTGGCAGGGGGGATGAAAGGCGGCAAATACAAGGCCGCAATTTGCGGCGGCATTTCGATGGGCGTGCTGGGCACGAATCAGCTTGATATCAAGCTCGACTTTGATGACGTGCGCTTCCGCGGGGGTTGCCTCGGTCTGGGCACGGCGGGCATGATCATCATGAACGAGCACACCAACATGGTCGAGGCGCTGCGCAACTGCATCCGCTTCTACGCCCACGAATCGTGCGGGCAATGCACGCCTTGCCGCGAGGGCAGCGCGTGGATGAACAAGATCCTCAACCGCATCGTCGAAGGCGGCGGCCGCCCGCAGGACATCGATATGCTGCTGGAACTGGAGAAGACCCAGGGGATCATGCCCGGCACCACGATCTGCGGCCTGGCCGACGGCACGGCTTGGGCGACGCGCACGTTCATCAACAAATTCTACGATGAGTTCGCCGCTGCCTGCCCCGAGCCCAAGCAGTACGTGGGCGTCTCGATTAAGCGCGGGAACACGAACGTGATCGCGCCGATGGGAAGCAATACGCGGTAGCATCTTTGGGAGTGGGAAACAGGGTCACTGAAGCGACCCTGCCGGTGGTCGAGATTTGAGGAGTTAATGCGCGTGGATTTGAAAACGAAGATTGAAGAGGGTTCGGCCATTGTCGGTATCATCGGGCTCGGGTACGTCGGCCTGCCGCTCATGCGGGCCTTTAATGCTGCGGGATTTCGCGTGATCGGCTTCGATGTCGATCAAGGCAAGATCGACGCGCTGCACCGCGGCGAGAACTACCTCAAGCATCTTGGAACGGATTACGTCAAGCAGATGGTTGCCAGCGGCCGCTTCGACGCCACCGCCGACTTCACTCGCCTCGGCGAACCTGATGCCGTCATCAGTTGCGTCCCCACACCACTGGGCCCGCACCTCGAGCCTGATCTGTCCTACGTCGAGCGCACCGCCGACGACATCGCCAAGACGCTTCGCAAGGGCCAGCTCGTCTGTCTCGAATCCACCACTTACCCGCGCACCACGCGCGAGATCATGCTCCCGCGCTTCGAAGCCAGAGGCCTAAAGTGCGGCGTCGATTACTACGTCGCCTACTCGCCCGAACGCGAAGACCCCGGCCGCAAGGATCTCAACACGCAGACCATCCCCAAGCTCGTCGGCGGCATCGACGCCGTCTCCGGCGAGCTCGCCCTGGCGCTTTACCGCAAGGCGATCAAGCAGGTTATTCCGGTCAGTTCCGCCGAGGTCGCCGAGGCCGCCAAGCTGCTGGAAAACATCTACCGCGCCGTCAACATTGCGCTGGTCAACGAGATGAAGGTCGTCCTGCAGGCGATGGGCATCGACGTATGGGAAGTCATCGCCGCCGCCAGCACCAAGCCGTTCGGCTTCCAGGCCTTTTACCCCGGTCCCGGGCTTGGCGGGCACTGCATCCCGATCGATCCGTTCTACCTCACGTGGAAGGCGCGCGAGGTCGGCCACACCACGCGCTTCATCGAGCTCGCCGGCGAGGTCAACCGCTCGATGCCCGAGTACGTCGTCCAGCGCACCACGCTGGCGCTCAACGACCGCAGCAAATCCGTCAAAGGCTCGAAGATCCTGATCCTCGGCCTGGCGTACAAACCCGACGTTGACGATGTTCGCGAAAGCCCCAGTTTCGAACTGATCGAGAAACTCGAACACCTCGGCGCCGAGGTCGATTACCACGACCCTCACGTCCCAGCGACCCACAAGATGCGGCACCACGACTTGCAGATGAAGAGCATTGAGCTTTCGCCCGCTGCGCTCAAGCAGTACGACTGCATCCTGATCGCTACCCATCATGCTGCCTACGACTGGCAGATGGTCGCCGACCATTCCGTGTTGATCGTGGATACGCGCAACGCGTTGAAAAACGTGAAGGGCAAGCGAGACCACATCGTGCAGGCCTGACCAGCAGGAAGCCCTTATCCAGCCGCGGCATGACATTGCGTGACGATCCCAACCCTCCAAGCGCGCCGCAGCCCAAGGCCGCGGTCGCGATCATCTGCAATTCGCACACGCCCTACCGCTTGCACCTTCACCAGCGCATCGCGCGCGAGGTGCCTGAAATCAAGCTCTGGAGCGTTTACACGCATGAGGTCAGCAATGCCCCCTGGGCGTTCGCCGTCCCGCCTGAGATCGGTCCCGTCTCCTTCGGCCGGGGCGAATCCTCAGACGATCAAGCCAAACTGAAATACGCCCTGCGCGAGTGGCGCAAGGGCGGTCGCATCATCCGCTGGATGAAGGAACAGAACATCCGCCTCGCCGTCGTCTTCGGCTACAACGACGCCGGTCGCCTTCGCATCATCCGCTGGTGCAAGCGCCAAGGCGTCCCCTGCTTCCTGTTCGGCGACAGCAATATCCGCGGCGACCGCGATACCGGCATCAAGGGGTTCGCCAAGCGCCAATTCGTCAGCCGCGTCGTCCGCGCCTGCACAGGCGTCATGCCCTGCGGCACGCTCGGCCAGGCCTACTTCGAAAAGTATGGCGCAACACCCGACCGTGTCTTCTTCTTCCCCTACGAACCCGACTATGCCCTCGCCGCGCAAATCGATCCCGCCGCCGTCGCCGCCACCCGACAGCGCTTCGGCCTTCATGCCGATCGCCGCCGCCTCGTCTACAGCGGCCGCCTCGTCCCGATCAAGCGCGTCGACCTTCTGATCGACGCCTTTATCGCCATCGCGTCCGATCGTCCCGAATGGGATCTGCTCATCATCGGCGACGGCCCCGAGCGCGCCGCCCTGCAAGCCCGTATCCCGACCGCCCTCACGGCCCGCGTCACCTGGACCGGATTCCTCGACGATCCGAAAACTGTCACCACCCTTTATCGCATCGGCGACATCCTCGTCCTCCCGAGTGATGCCGAGCCGTGGGCGGTCGTCATCAACGAGGCCGCCGCCGCCGGTTTGGCGATCGTCGCCAGCGACGTCGTCGGCGCCGCCGCCGAATTGGTGCGCGACGGCGTGAACGGCCGCATCTTTCCCGCCGGCGACGCCGCCGCCCTGCGCGCCGCTCTCCTCGACATTACCCGCCCGGATCGAATCGACACCGCCAAGGCCGCCTCGGCCGCCATCCTCGCCGACTGGCGCCGTCGCGGTGACCCCGTGCAGGGTCTCCGCCGAGCCTTGGAATCCACTGGCGTCTTACCCCCGTCTGTTCGTTGACGCGCACGCCGCCGCAAATTGCCCACGGTGGCATTGCCGCGATTAACCCTCTTTTGCAAGCCGCTGTTTCTGGTCCTCGATCACCGACATGATGATCTGGTCTATGTCGTACTTCGGCCGAAAACCGATGGCAGCGCTGATCCGATCGAGGTTCGGCACGCGACGCATCATGTCGTCAAACTTCTGCCCGTAAGCCTGTTCATAGGGGATGTGGACGATCTTGCTCGACGAGCCGCTGAGTTCGATCACGCGCTTCGCGAGTTGGTTCATCGAGATCTCCTCGTCCCCGCCGACGTTGAACACCCGTCCCGCTGAAGCCGACGTCTGCATCAGCGAATAAAGCGCCTCAACGGTGTCCGCCACGTGGCAAAAGCAACGCGTCTGCGTGCCGTCCCCGTAAACCGTGATCGGGCCGTTGGTCAGCGCAGCCGCAGCGAATCTCGGGAGCACCATCCCATACATGCCGACCTGCCGCGGCCCAACCGTATTAAACAGGCGCACCAGCGTCACCGGCAGGCCATACTGTTTATGATAAGCCAGGCCCAGAAACTCATCGACCCCTTTGCTGTAGGCGTAGCACCACCGGCTGAAGGATGTGGCGGCCATGACAACGTCATCATCCTCGCCGAATGGGACGCGCGTGCCCTTGCCGTAAACTTCCGACGAACTGGTGATGAGTATCGGCCTGCCGAACCGATTGGCGGCTTCCAGCACCACCTCGGTCCCATGTACCGTCGTGCGGATTGTCCGAATCGGATCGTCCGCGACGAGTTGCACGCCCACCGCAGATGCAAGATGGTAAACTACGTCGCACCTGCCCATCAGGATGTTCAGGGTGGCCACGTTTTCCACCGTGTCGCGCACGACCATGAGATTGCCGTGCGTGCGCAAGTGTGCGATGTTCGCTTCCGACCCCGTCGAGAGGTCATCCAGAATCGTGACCTTGTGCCCATCGGCCAGCAGGCGATCCGAAAGGTGGGAACCGATGAATCCCGCGCCGCCAGTGATCAGGAAGTGCTTTTGCATGGCTGAGAGTTCGTATCAAATGAGTCGGACGTACACTTATACTGAATTTGAGAAGAACCGATAGAACCAGTGAGACACCGGAGCTGTCATTGCGCCTCGTCATCTGCTGGACCGAAATCGCCGGATACACCGCCGCCTGCTGGCGCGAGCTTGCCGCGCGCCCGGATATCGACCTCTCGATCCTCGCTTGGCCTTCCAGCTTCTCGCGCTCGGGTACGCAGTTTCAACCCGACCTCATGAACGGCCTACCCGTCCGTCTCCTTGAAGAACACGAACAACAGAACGTCCCGCTCGTCGCCCAACTCGTCACTGAAAAGAATCCCGAGCTCGTCCTCACCGGCGGCTGGGCGGAAAAACCGTATCGCGATCTCGTCCGCCTACCCGCCCTTGCCAATGCCCGCATCGTCCTCGCCATGGACTCCCCCTGGAACGCCACGTTCCGCCAGCGCTTCGCGCGCGTGAAGATCGGCCGCTACATCGACCGCCTCGACGCCATCTTCGTCCCCGGCGAGCGCGGCACTGCCTTCGCCAGGCACCTGGGCATGCCCGAACCCCGCATTTTCCGCGGCATGCTCGGCTTCGACTACCGTCACTTTGAGTCTGCCCTCGCGCGGCGCTCTGCCAACCCTTGGCCCAAAAGTTTCCTCTACATGGGACGATACTCTCCGGAGAAAGGCCTCGACGTCCTCACCGCCGGCTACGCCCTGTATCGCAAAAACGTTCCCGACCCCTGGCCGTTCTCCTGCTACGGCTCTGGTCCCGCCCGCAACCTTCTCGAAGGTCACGACGGCATCACCGTCAACGACTGGATCCAACCCGCCGACCAACCCGCCCTCCTCGCACAGCGTGGCGTCTTCGTCCTCACCAGTCACGCCGAACCCTGGGCCATCGCCGTCGCTGAAGCGATGGCGTCCGGCATCCCCGCCATCTGCACCGAACGTGTCGGCGCCGTCCCCGACCTGATCCGCCCCTACTACAACGGCCTGACCATCCCTACCAACGACCCCGCCGCCCTCGCCCGGGCGCTGCGCTGGATGCACGACCATCACGACCGTCTCCCCGCGATGGGCCGAGCTGCGCAACAGTTCGCCGCACCATATTCCGCCCAACATTGGGCGCAACGGTTTTACGAAATGGCCACACTTCTGCGAGAATTGCCCGTAAGACGATGACGCCGAAACTCTCCATCGTCACCCCCAGCTTCAACCAGGCCCCGTACCTGGAACAAACCCTGCGCTCCGTACTCTCCCAGCGCGACCAGATTCACGAATACTTCGTCTACGACGGCGGCAGCACCGACGGCTCGACCGACATCATCAAGAAGTACGCCTCGCAGATCGATTACTGGATCAGCGAAAAAGACAAAGGCCAATCCGACGCCATCGCGCGCGGCTTCGCCCGCGCCACCGGCGATTACCTCGCCTGGATCAACAGCGACGACGTCTACCTCCCCGCGGCGCTCGCCAGAATTCGCGCCGCCCTCGACGCCCACCCCGATTGGGACGCCGTCTCCGCCAACCACGCGCGCATCGATGCGCAGTCGCGCCTCTGCTCGCTCCACCGCGTGACCGCCGAAAGCCGCGCTGCCGCCCTTCGTGGAGTCTTTCATCCCCATCAACCCACCGTCTTCTTTCGCCGCACCCTCTACGAAAAGGTCGGCGGCCTCAATTCCGACCTTCACCTCGTCTTCGACACCGAGCTCTTCTACCGCATCCTCGACGCCGGCGCTCACTGGGGCCATCTCCCGCAATATCTCGCCGCCTTCCGCCAACACCCCCAGTCCAAGGGGATCGGCACGCCCGACAAGTACGCCGGGGAGTACGCATTTCTCAATGACCGGTACCCGCACTATCATGCCCCCACGGTCCGGCATTTCCTGGGCCGGGCCGCGCATAAGGCGATGCAATTCCTCTCCGGCCGAGAATTTGCCGCTCGCCGCGATACCGGAAGCTGGCGCGGGCAAACCATCGAAGAGTGCTTCGGTCCCTGGCTTATGAAGCGCCGCGAACCGACCGATAATCCAGACAGTACAACCCACGCGAACCCCATTTAACGTCTCGCACCAAAGGTGCACACGAATGAAAACAGTCCTGGTCACCGGCTCCAGCGGTCTCATCGGCTCTGAGGCCGTCACCTACTTCGACCGCCGCGGTTGGCGCGTCGCCGGCGTCGATAACAACATGCGCGCCGACTTCTTCGGCCCCAAGGGGGACACTACCTGGAACCTCAACCGCCTCCGCGCCCAAACCCGCAACTTCTCCTCCGTCCCCGCCGACATCCGCGATCGCGCCGCGATGAGACTAATCATCGCTGACGTCAAGCCCGACCTCATCATCCACGCCGCCGCCCAGCCCAGTCACGACCTCGCCGCCAGCCGTCCATTCGACGACTTTGACGTCAACGCCGTCGGCACGCTCAACCTCCTCGAGTCCACCCGCCTCGCGCGCGACGCCAACGTTTGCGACCCGGTCTTCATCTTCATGAGCACCAACAAGGTCTATGGCGACGCCCCCAACGAACTGCCGCTGACTGAGCACGCCACGCGCTGGGAATACGCCCGCCCCGACGATTTCCACGGCATCCGCGAAGACTGCCGCATCGACCGCTGCCTCCACAGCGTTTTCGGCGCCGGCAAGGTCGCCGCCGACGTCATGACCCAGGAGTACGGCAAATACTTCGGCCTGAAGACCGGCACGTTTCGCGGCGGCTGCCTCACCGGCCCCAATCACTCCGGCGTCGAGCTCCACGGCTTCCTCAACTACCTCTTCAAGGTCGCCAGGGAAGGCGGCGCGTACACGATCTTCGGCTACAAGGGCAAACAGGTCCGCGACAACATCCACAGCCTCGACGTCATCAGCGCCTTCGAAACCTTCGCCAACGACCCCCGCCCCGGCGAGGTCTACAACCTCGGCGGCTGCCGCGGCAACAGTTGCTCGATGCTCGAAGCCATGGACGCCGCCCAGGAACTAACCGGCAAGAAGATCCAGCGCACCTACGTCGATCAAAATCGCAAGGGCGACCACATCTGCTACATCAGCGACATGTCCAAGTTCCGCGCCCACTTTCCCGACTGGAGCATCACGAAACCGCTGCCGCAAATCTACAAAGAGCTTGTCGGTCTCGAATGACCCGTCTCGCTTCTCGCTTCTGACTTCCCGCTTCTTCCCCATGCACTACGTCTTCCTCAGCACCGGCTCATGGGAAAACAATGCAAGCATGGTCCGCCTGCGCGAGCTTGGCAAGCAAATGATCGCACGCGGCATCGACGTCACGTACGCCGTCGATGACGTCGACTACAATCGCAATAACCTCAACGTCGATCCCAAAGCCAACGTCGTCTTCACCAACAACCGCGGCAGATTTGCTCAGCACCGCAATCGCCGGCGCACGATCGACCAGCTCAAGCCCGATTTCGTTCACGTTCTCAACCCCGCCCCCAAAACGTGCGCCACGCTCTGGGGCACCCAATGGCCCGTCGTCGGCGACTGGGACGAATGGCCCGCCATGCGCCCGTCCGGCCTCGTCCGCAACGCCATGAACCGCTACCTCGACCACTGGCTTCGCCACCGCGCCACGCTAGTCGTCGTCGCCAGCCGCTACCTGCAGGACCAGTTCCACCAGCGCTTTGGCCTGCAGCCCATCTACGTCCCCTATGCCGCCTACCTTCCCGATCATCCGCCCACGACTTCCCCCTTCACGCGACCCACCGCCGTCTACATGGGCAATCTCTATCCCGCCTACGACCACGATCTCCTCTTCCAAGCCGCAGTGCTGCTAAAGTCTCAGGGCAAGACCCACCCGATCACCTTCCTCGGTCAAGGCCCCGACCTCGAAAAATGGCGCGCCTTCGTTAAGGAAAACGACCTCCCCCACCTTAACGTCGCCGGCTACACCACCGGCGAGGAACTCTGGCGTCACCTCCGCCACGCCCACGTCCTGCTCTTCCCCATCCGCCCCACGCTCCTCAACCTCGCCCGCTGCCCCAGCAAAACCTTCGCCTATGCCCAGGCCCGCCGCCCCGTCATCACCAACCGCGTCGGCGAAATCCCCGAAGTCCTCGCCGACAAAGCGACCTATGTAGACGTAAGCGCTAATGCCTTCGCCACCGCAATCGACCAGGCCATGCAACAAGAATTATCCGACGTGGATTACAACATCGAACAACATAATTGGTCCACCCGCGCCGATACGCTGCTCAAAGCGCTAAATCTTCAAAAACCGCTCACATAGCCTCAGGCTCGCCTGGGGTCTTCCCCCCGCATAAACTTCCCATGTCATGACCCAAACCCAAACCCCGCCGCCGCCCCCATCCTTCGCCCCCGCCATCGAGGCCGACTACAACCGCACCCACATCGACTTCCGCGCCCCCATGCCGCGCCCCAAGGTGCGCGGCCCCGTCATCGACTTCCACTGCCACCTCTTCGCCGCGCGTCATGCCAAGGACTGGTTCGAATCTGCCCAGCATTACGGCATCGACGCCTTCGTCTCCATGACCCCGCTTGAAGAGGTCGCCGGCCTCCTCCGCGACTGGCCCGGCCGCCTCCATTTCATCGCCGTCCCGCAATGGATGTACGAGGGCCCCGACTTCTACAGCGACTGGCTCCGCCGCATCGAGATGTTCTACAACCTGGGCAGCCGCATCGTGAAATTTCACGTCGCCCCGCAGACGATCCTCAAGCGCGATCGCCTCGATTCCCCGCGCCTCCGCCCCATCTTCGACGAGATCCGCGCCCGCAAGATGATGATCATGACCCACGTCGGCGATCCCGAACTCTGGTACCAGGGCAAGTACGCCGACACCAACAAATACGGCACGCGCGACGAGCACTACCAGGCTTGGGAACACATGCTCGAAGAGTTCCGCGACACCCCATGGATCGGCGCGCACATGGGCGGCAACCCCGAAAACCTCGGCCGCCTGCAATACTTCCTCGACAAGTTCCCAAACCTCGTCCTCGATTGCAGCGCGACAAGATGGATCGCGCGCGAGATCTCCAATCGCCGCGACGAAGCCCGCGAATTCTTCATCCGCAATCAGGACCGCATCCTCTTCGGCTCCGACCAAGTCAGCGGCGATGATCGCGGCTTCGACTTCCTCGCCAGCCGCTGGTGGACGCATCGCAAGCTTTGGGAAACCGCGTACATCGGCCCCATGCCCATCACAGACCCCGATCTCCCCCCCGACCAGCAGCCCACCCTCCGCGGGTTGGCCTTGCCGGATGAGGTCCTCCAAAAGCTCTACCACGACAACTCCGCCAGGATTCTTGCCAAGGCGAATATCCAGCTCGGATAATCGCCGCCCATCAGTTTTGAATTGTTAATTCCACATTCCTGAGTGATGATCTTCCTGAGCATCAGGAGGCTTATGCACCATCGAATACTAACCATTCTGCTCCTTACCCTGTCACCCGTCTCGGCCATGGCGGATTGGACGATCTACGCCGGCGACCCCCAGCACACGGGCAATTCACTGGTCCAAGGCCGCCCCCTCGATGCCATCTCCTGGCAGTCTCTCATGGATTACCACGCAGGCTCAGCCACCCATTACGGCTCGCCCACGATTACCCAGAACAATACGGTCATCATCCCCGTGACCACCGGCGAGGGCGCCGATTTTGTGGTCGAAGCCCGCCGCGGTTCCGATGGCTCCCTCCTCTGGTCCCAAGCCACCGACTACATCGCTCCGGCCTCCGCATGGCGGCCCAGTTTCTCCCCGATCATCGCCAGGACCTCCCCGACCGACTACCGCGTCTACATCCCCGGCGCAGGCGGAACCATCAACTGGCGCGATGGCGCCGATCGGCCCGTCCCCACCGCCACCGGAAAGTTCGTCTTCTTCGACAACTCCCCCGGGCAAACCAGCTACAACGCCAACAAGGCGCTCTACGACAGCAACATCAAGATCAATACGCCGATTACCACCGACGCTGCCGGCAATCTTTACTTTGGCTATCAGGCGCTAAGCAACACACCGCTCATCCCGCAAGGCGGCGGCATCGCCCGAATCTCCGCCGCAGGCGTCGGCACGTTCGTCCAGGCCAGCGCGCTTGCCCCAGGCTATTCCCAACCCGCGCTCAACGCCGCGCCGGCGGTGAGCGCCGATGGCTCCAAACTCTACGCCGCCTTTAATAACGGCGGTGACGGCGACAGCGGGAAACTCGTCCAGATCAACAGCGCCACCCTCGCCCCGCTTCATGCTTCGGGCGTCATCGCCGGTGTCTATGGCGCCGCCACCGCCTCCCCGACTATCGGCCCGGACGGCGACATTTACTACGGCAGCGCCGTCGGCTTTGGCGCGCGCGGCACGCTCATGCACTTTTCCAACGACCTGCAAACCGAAAAGATCCCCGGCTCCTTCGGCTGGGACACCACCGTCGCCATCGTCGCCGCCTCCCTTGTTCCCGCCTACCACTCTGCCGCCAATTCGCCTTATCTCATCTTCACAAAATACAACAGCTACGACTACAACGGCGGCCAGAACAAGATCGCCATCCTCGACCCCAACGTCACGCAGGTCGATCCCCTCACCGGCGCCACCGACATGCTCGAAGTCATGACCCAGACCGGCCCGCACACCGATGAATGGTGCATCAACACCGCCGTCGTCGATACCGTCGGCAAGGCCGTTTACGCCAACAACGAAGACGGCCACCTCTATCGCTGGGACCTCGTCACCAACACCCTGTCCGATGTGATGCTGACCACGCCGGGCGGACAACCGTATACGCCCACCCTCATCGGTCCCGATGGCAAGGTCTACGCCATCACCAACGGCACCCTCTACGCCGTCGGAACCCCCGTCCCCGAACCCGCCTGCCTTGGCCTGCTCTGCGTGGGCGCGACCGTCCTTCTGCGGCGCCCGCGGCATTGAAGATTGCATTATCCCCGCAGTTTCGGTGACAATCGCGTCCTGCGAGGAGGTTTATGGCAGGACGGGCGTTGATCGTTGAAGACGAAGTCGAGCTGTCCGAGCTCTTCACCGAGATCCTCCACCGCCGCGGCCTGGACGCGGTCGTCCTTCACGAAGGCGCCCCCGCCCCCGCGTGGATCCGCGACCACGCGCCCGATCTCGTCCTCCTCGACCTCATGCTCCCCGACAAGTCAGGCTACGCCGTCTGCGAAGAGGTCAAGCTCGATCGCAAGACCAACCTGATCCCCATCGTCATGGTCACCGCGCGCTCCGCCCATCAGGACATGGTCAAAGGCCTGGCCGTCGGCGCGAATGAGTATGTCACCAAGCCGTTCACGCTCGACCAGCTCAACGCCGCCATCGACCGCGCCCTCGCCTGGCGCGACGAGCTTTGTCGCTGCGGCGCCAAGGAGGAGATCCACTTCGAGCTCAAGAGCGACGCCTGCTTTCTCGAAGAGCTCAACCACATGCTCTCGAGCCTCTTCCTCTACAGCGGCCTGCCCGGCGATTCCATCCGCCAGCTCACCACCGCGATCCGCGAGATGGGCATGAACGCGATCGAGTGGGGCCACCGCAAGCAAGGCGACCTGCTCGTCAACATCACCTACCGCATCGACAAGGACCGCGTCGTGATCGTCATCCGCGATAGCGGCCCCGGCTTCAACCCCGCCCGCGTCCCCCACGCCGCCGACCCCGAAGATCCCGTCAAACACATGGAGGTCCGCGATGCCTTGGGCCTGAGAGTCGGCGGCTTCGGCATCCTCATGGCCCGCGGCCTCGTCGATGACCTCCAGTACAACGACGCCGGCAACGAGGTGCGCCTCGTGAAGTACTTCGCCCCTAGGTAGCTCCCGCGCAAAAGCAAAACGCCCGCGAAGGCAATCCTCCGCGGGCGCGCTCAAGCTTTTGTATCAACGAACCTAGTCCACCAGCCGCGCCGGCACCGCGTGCAGCTTCCCATCCACGAAGATCTCGATCGTCGCCACGCGAACGTTCTTGTTATCCACCGGGAAGCTCCCGCCTTCGCGATCGTACAACATCTGGAAGTTAACCTGCTCCATCCGCCGCGAAGGCCAGTTCGGGATGAACACGACGTACTTCCCGTTCACCCACAACTCGACATTGGTCCAGTTCTCGTCCGACAAATTGATCACTTCGATCCGATTCGCCAGCCCATGATCCACCGAAGCCTGAGCCTGCGCCTCCGCCCCCCGCGGCGCACTCTCCGGGTAACTCCGCTTCGCCGCGTCCGCCGCGAACGCCACCGAGGTCTTCCGCAGATCCTTGTCCCGATTCGGCAATAGCGAAGGCCGCCCGGCGCAACCCGCCAGACCGCAAACCACCAGAACCCCAATCACCGACCCGAGCCAGCCGAACCGTGCATCCTGCAACAACATGGCGGAATCCTTCCTCGACGAATGATCAACCTGCACGCCCGACCGGGGCGCGTCATGCAATAGTTATCGGACGAAGCTCGCCGAGAACATCAGACTTTGGCTGGTTTTCATCCCTTGCCGGATTTCAGGTTGACGTCTTTCCAAAACGCCCTATACCCTCGGCGTCACAATATTTCAGGAAGGAAGTTCGCGCTCGATGGTGTCATTACTCAAAGTGAGCGTCGCACGCCGTTCCCCCGGTTACGGGAAGCCATTCGCTCTTGAATCAATGGAGCCGCGGCTCTTGATGAGCGTCGGCGTAACCCCCCACAATCATAAGACGACGATCGACGGGCCGTCCTACAAACTGACCGCCCGGCCCAACGTCAACATCACGCGCGAGCCCGGCAACCAGGCCGAGCAATCGATCGCCATCGATCCCACCCATCCGTCGCACCTGTTTGAAGTCTCTAACGTCGACGTCGGCGATTTCCTCGTCGGCGCCGTCAGCACCGACGCGGGCAAGACCTGGTCAACCCGGCACATGGCCACCGGTGCGGACGGCCTCCCCGCCGCCTGCTGCGACCCCAGCGCCGCGTTCGATGCCAGGGGCAACCTCTTCATCACCTACCTCAGCGCCGACTTCGAATCGATCTACGTCGGCCTGAGCACCAACGGCGGCAGAAGCTTCAGGCTAATCCAAACCTACAACGATCCCAACATCGATCAGCCAACCGTTGTCACCGGTCCCAATTCCGTCTGGGTCGTCTTCCGCGGCAGCGACGGCAAGGTCTTCGCCGCCGGAGCCCGCGTCACCGCCGGACTCGGAAAGGTCGGCAAATTCGGCCCGCTCGAAGAGATCCCCGGTTCTGCTACCGGCAATTACGCCGACATCGCCGTCGGCCCGCGCGGGCAGGTCCTGGTCACCTACCAGACTGACAGCGACAGTGATGCCGCCACTACAATCTTCGCCAATTTGGATCCCGACGGCCTCGGTCCCAGGGGTTTCGGGCCCGCAATCCCCGTCACCCCCACTAACGTCGGCGGCTTCGACCTGATTCCAGCCATGGGCTTCCGCGGCATCGACGCCGAGGCCGGCCTCGCCTGGGACCGTTCCGGCCGCCCGTATACCGGCCGCGTCTACCTCGTCTACACCGACGAGCACCCGTTCGCCAGCGACGACACCGACATCTTCGTCCGCCATTCCGACGACAACGGAAAAACCTGGAGCCCCCCCGTCCGCGTGAATGACGACGCGACCAGGAACAGCCAGTTCCTCCCGCGCATCGCCATCGACCAAACAACCGGTAACGTCGCCGTCACCTGGCACGACAGCCGCAACGATCTGGGCAAAGGCGGCCCCGGCGACACCGACGGCGTCCCCAACGATGACGCCCAGTTTTACGCCTCCGTCAGCACCGATGGCGGCCGAACCTTCCTCTCCAACGTGCGCCTCAGCGCCGGCACCTCCAACGCACCCGACGCCCAGAACAGCGTCGGCTATGGCGACTATGCCGGCCTCGATTTCTACGCCGGCAAGTTTTATCCGGCATGGGCCGACAACTCGAACAGCACTAACGATAACCCCGACGGCGCGCTCCAGACGCTCGACGTCTACACGACGCAGGTCACTGTTTCGTCCATCCGCTCCAGCGAGCGCTGCTTCTCCCGTAACAACATCGAAGAAGAGCGGGATGAAGAATCCGTCTTTCAATCTGGCCAGGCGCGGGCTCGCAGGCGTCGCCCCTCCATCGAGCTCGACTGACTTCCACTTTGCCACCTCCGAGTTTTTCAGCTAGCCTCCGATTAATAAACGCCGGAGGTCTCATGCCCCAGATCAACATCAACAGCAACCTCTCCGACGCCCGCTCCCCCGCCGCCCATGACATCCTCAACCTCGACAAACCCACCGCCTACACCCAGCTAGTCGTCACCGCCAGCGGCAACCAACCCGCCGGCAACTCGCTCGACGGGCACATCGCGCTTATGTTCGCGCTCGCGCACCCGGAGCGGGTCCGCAAGCTCATCCTCTTCGACGCCGGAAATGAAGAGCCGATCGCTCCGCGGATGCGCGATCAATTTCAATTGGCGCTTTTACCGTTCCCCGCCGCCTGACGCAGGCTCTCAATCGACAGATTGGCCACCACCTGCGGCAGCTCCCGCGTCATGGCGTTCAACTGTTCCATCAGTGTCGCGGCTTGGTCAAGCTGGCCCCGAGCCGCGTGGTCTTCGAGTTCGGAGACTACGGCACCGGCCGCTGCTGAGAATGCCGCCATCATTCCGAACAGCTTGTGAGCGCCCTCGCGCAATTGCCGCGCGTCCTGGTTCGCGAGGGCTTTGTGAAGCCCTGCCAGTTCATCTGGCAATCGAACTCGAAAGTTGTTGCAAATCGCCTCAAGAATGTCTGGATCGCCGCCGCAGGCGGACAATAACACGCTTGCATCGACCAGGCGCGTCGACGGTCGATCGGTTGGCGCGCGAGCGCTGTCTGTATTACGCACGACGCGGTCGATCCCGATCCACAGGCCAGCCGCCTGGATCGGCTTGGTCAGGAAATCGTCCATGCCAGCCGCAAGACAACGCTCGCGGTCCTCTTCCCGAGAGCGCGCCGTCAAGGCAATGACTGGCAAATGGCCTCCGGTGGATCGCTCGCGCTCCCGAATTGCCCGGATAACCTCGTAGCCGTCCAACTCGGGCATGTGGACGTCTAAAAGCAACAGATCGAAGGTTTTCTCCTCCGCCGTCGTCAGCGCGTCACGACCATTCTTCACCAGCCGGACGTGGTGGCCGCGCCGCACGAGCAGTTGCTCCAAGAGTTGCGCGTTGAATTCGTTATCCTCGGCAACCAGGATGCGCAGTGGCTTGTCCGCCGGAGAGTTCCGAACAAGTGAAAAGGTGGAGGCTGAACGAGGCTCGCTGGCCATTCCCTTGTCTTCCGCGCCGCTTGTCTCCCTGTCACTGGGAGCCCGCCTCATCACCCGGGAGATCGTTGCCAACAGCTCGAACTGCTGGACGGGCTTAAATAGGTGGGCGTCGATTCGCAACTCGCGAAGGTGGTCCAAGTCGCCTGGAACGTCTCCTGAGATCAGCAGGATGATACGCGCGGCGGACAGCTCGGCCCGTTCGCGGATCTCACCCGCCAGCACCAGGCCATCCGTATCAGGCATGCGCGCGTCGAGCAGCACCAACTGGTACGGATTACCCAAGGCGGCTGCGTCCGAGAGCGCCTCCATCGCGGCGACGCCATCGCACACTGCGACTGGCTCCATCCGCCAACTGCGCGACCACTCCTCAAGGATGTGACAATTGGTGGCGTTGTCATCGACGATCAGCACCGGCAGTTTGTGTAGATGGGCAGGTGCCTGAGCGGAGGCTGGGTCCGAAGGGTGCGGATGGCACGCGAACCGCGCGGTGAAGGCAAACGTGCTCCCTCGGCGTGGCTCGCTGTCAACGGTGATCTTGCCGCCCATGAGGGCCACCAGTTGGGCAGCAATCGATAAGCCCAAGCCCGTGCCACCGTACCGTCGCGTGGTCGAGGTGTCCTCCTGCTCAAAGGCGCAGAAAATCTTTTCCTGTTTTTCAGGGGAGATGCCGATTCCGGAGTCGCGGACCGTGAATCGCAGGCCCACTTCACCGATGGGCGTCGACGCGCCGACTTCCACGCGCAAAACGATCTCCCCTTCGTCTGTAAACTTGATCGCGTTGGCCACCAGGTTAAGCAGGATCTGCCGCAGTCGGGTTGCATCACCGATCAGGGCATCGGGCACTTCCGGCTGCACGTCGCAAATCAACTCGAGCCCTTTCTTGTGTGCCCGTAAAGCCAACGCTCGCAGGGTGTCGTCGAGTGCCGCCCGCAGGGAGAACTCCGCCAGATCGAGTTCCATTTTCCCGGCCTCGATCTTGGAAAAGTCAAGCAGGTCATTGATCATGCCGAGCAGGTTGTCGGCCGCCGACTTCACGGTCTTCAGCCATCGCCGCTGGTCGTCGTTCAACGATGTGTCGAGGACCAGTTCGGTCATTCCCAGGATGGCATTCATCGGCGTGCGAATCTCGTGGCTGACGTTGGCGAGGAACTCGTCCTTGGCGCGGTTCGCCGCTTCCGCGGCCTCCGCGCGTTTCCGCCTCGCGATGTCCTCTTCGAGAAGCGCCCGCGCCTGATGATGCACGGTGACGTCCATGACCGCCCCAACGAACTCGACGCTGCCGGTTCCATCACGTGAAGCGCGAGCCACAACGTGGACATGCTTGACCAAACCATCTGGCATCAGCAGACGATACTCATGTTCAAAATCGGTTCCGTCCGTGGACGCACGGTCGATCGTCTGATGCACCGACACGCGGTCGTCGGGATGAACGCGCTGGAGAATAAGTTCCAGGTTCGGCGCCACCGTCGGGCTGAAGTCGAAGATTCGAAAGGTCTCCTCTGACCACACGATGTCGCCGCTGGCAATCCTCCAGCCGAAGCTGCCGGTGTGGCTCAACCTCTGCGCCTCGGCCAGGTACGCCTCGCTGCGCCGCCGCGCCTCCTCGGCCCGCTCGAGTTCGCTTCGTTTCCCGGCTTCACGCAGCGCCCGCTGCACCGAAGGGGCGATCCTCGAGAGCCGCGTCTTGAACACGTAATCGGTCGCCCCGATCTTGAGCGCCTCGATCGCCACTTCTTCGTCCAGAGTTCCGGACACGAAGATGAACGGCAGATGCGGCCAGCCCCGCCGGGCAATCTTCAACGCGGCAAGACCGTCGAAGGAGGGGAGGCTGTAGTCCGCGAGAATCATTTCAACGCCCCCCTGTTCGAGTGACGCGACGAACTCGGGCTCGCTCTGAACGCGCTTCACGCGGCACGCGATGCCGCTGACCGCGAGCGTCTCCTCAACGAGCTCGGCATCCATCGGGTCGTCTTCGAGATACAAAATGTGCAAAGGTGCCTTCATTCTGATTGCTCTACGCCGACGCCATAGTCACTCGGGCTACTTCTTTTTCACGCTCCCCGGGGGCGGATCATTGATGACCGCCCAGAAAATACCAAGTTCTTTGATGGCATTTACAAACTCGTGGAAATCAACTGGTTTCACCACGAAGGCGTTCACGCCCAACTTATAGCTCGATACCATGTCCCCCTCCTCGCGGGAGGAGGTGAGCACCACCACGGGGATCATCCCGAGCTTCTCGTCACCCTTAATCTGCTGCAGCACTTCCAACCCGTTCACTTTCGGCAGTTTGAGATCGAGCAAGACGACGGCGGGATTCTCACCCGTGCGCGTTTGGAACTTTCCCCGGCAATACAGATAATCCAGCGCCTCTTCGCCGTCACGAGTGACGACTACTTCGTTGGCAAGGTTATATTCCTCCAGCGCCGTCAGAGTCAGCTCTACGTCGCTCGGGTCATCTTCCACAATTAAAATGCGCCCTAGTTCGTGCATAACCAAGCCTCCTACGATTTCGGAACCGAGAAATAAAACGTTGCCCCTCGATCGACCATGCCTTCGGCCCAGACTTTGCCCCCGTGACGATTGATGATCCGTTGAACGGTGGCGAGCCCAATACCCGTGCCTTCGAACTCTTCGGTCCGGTGGAGGCGCTGGAACACGCCGAATAGTTTATTCACGTACTTCATTTCAAAGCCGACTCCATTGTCTTTGATGAAGACGACGATCTCGTCTGCTTTTCCGTCGGCGCGTCCGATTTCGATCTCGGCGCGCGGACGTGTGCGTGTGAACTTCACGGCATTGGCAACGAGATTACATAGTGCGAGCCGCAGCATCGAACGATCTCCGTACACGTTGCGCAATTCCCCGACTCTCCAGACGATGTCGCGCCCCCCCTGATCCTGCCGTACATCACTCAACGCTTCCTTGACGAGCTGATCCAGGCTGACCATTGTCTTCTGCGTCTCGGCACGCCCTATTCGTGAAAAGGCCAGGAGGTCGTCGATTAACTCGCCCATCCGTTTCGCGGCATCCGCGATCATCCTCATATATCGGCGGCTCTTTTCGTCCAGAACCGCGGGGGCATTCTTCTGTATGAGCTCCGTATACCCGGCCATGTGGCGAAGGGGCGCACGCAGGTCATGTGATACGGAATAAGTAAATGCTTCCAGTTCCTTATTAGTCGCCACCAGCTCGGTCGTCCGATCGATGACCCGTTGTTCGAGTTCGTCGTTGAGTTTACGAAGTTGCTCCTCCGCTCGCTTGCGCTCGCTAATGTCGTTGTTAGTCTCCAGGACAGAAACAGGGTTGCCCGACTGGTCGCGTTGCAGCGCCCACCGGCTCGCCACCACGATCTTCGTCCCGTCTCGCCTGGTGTGTGTCAACTCGCCTTCCCACCGGCCGGTGCGGAGCAACTCCGCATTGATCGCTTCGAGCGGAGCGGGGAAGATCGTCTGCGCCAGGTGGTGCGAGACCTGGCCGACGGCCTCCTCGCTGGTCCATCCGTACCGTTCTTCGGCGCCGCGATTCCAGTAGGTAATGACGTCACTGGTGTCGCGCACGAACACCGTGTCGTGCGTGAGGTTAAGAAGGCTGGCCTGTACGAGTAGCACATCCATGGCCCGCCTCCTCGTTGAGATGAGCCTGGTGACAATCAATGCGGTTCCCGGGAAGACAACCAGTGCCACGAAATCCAGCGGGTGGTTCATCGAAAAACTGAAAAGCGGCTCAGTGAAGAAGTAGTTCATGCACTGAGAGGCGATGATGGAGACCAGGAGCGACGGGACGAGGGCTCCCGTGAGCGATACCAACACGACCGCAATCAGATAAAGAAGCCCGACCGTCGCGGGAGTTACCTGGAAGTGAAAGCAACCAAAGGTTAGCAACGCCACGGCAATGCTGCCGGCCAGGCATTGAGCGACTGCACGCCAGAAGCTATGGGTTGGGATGTGCGCCATGAGACTCTTCGACCCGGGACGCCACGCCATTAGCCACGGTGCAGCACGCCGCCACCATTCTAATAAAGCCCTGTAAGCGGCCTCGCGCAACCCTAAGTGTCGCCGTCTCGCGGGGCCTCCGGAACTGCCAGAAAATGATACGGAAGGCGATCGCGGAACGCTCGACAAATCTTCTCAAGAATGGCGGGGTCTGTGCCAAGGGCGTTCATAGCACTTCCCGTGCTATCTGCGATTGCCTTCTGGTCACTCCGTTGTCGAACACGCAAAAGTGGCGGAGGACTGGCGCGGCACGCGGTACCACGACGTGAGTTGGCCAGAATGGCTCCCAGATAGATCGCACACGCCGGCGCCAACATCAGGAGCCCGCCAATCTGCTGGTCGAGATGGTGCGTCATACGCGCCGTGCGATGTTGCGGGTACGAGGTCCGATCGCGCGAGATAGCCGCACCGAGGTCGCGTCGGCTACAATTCCCACATGGCTGATCCCGGAACAGACCCGCTCTCGCCGCTCGCCCATGAGATCATCGAATCTGCCAGCTACGACAAGCTGACGATCAGCGGCCCCGCTCCGGCCAAAGCCCACGAGTTGCTGGACGGCGTCACCCCTGACCAACTGCTCACCGTCCCGATCACATCCGACGGCCACGCTTACGCCATGCTCGCCGGCCTCTGGCTCTGGCACGACTGGCTCGATTCCTCCCACACGATCTCCCAATCCCTCCACACCCCCACCGGCTCCTTCTGGCACGCCATCATGCACCGCCGCGAAGGCGACTTCAGCAACGCCAAATACTGGTACGCCCGCTGCACCAACCACCCCGTCCTCCAGACCATGGCCCCGTTCGTCAACGACATCCTCCACCCCCTCCCCGCCGATAAATCATTCCTCCGCCTCACCCAGTCCGGCTGGAGCCCTAACGCCTTCGTCGACCTCTGCGAACAACTCCACACCCGCCCCACCGATCCCCGCCACCCCGTCGCCGTCGTCCTGCAAAAGCTCGAATGGCGTCTCCTCTTCGACCACTGCACCCGCGCGGCATCTGGGCAATAGCTCATAACAAATCAGTGAACCCACGCAATCGCTGGGTCGTCTGTGGCAACATCTGTCGTGCGAGCGTATCGAGCAACTGCTCGACCGTCTGTGGCGGATTCTTCAACGCTGCCCGCTGCTTCCGAACTGCGCGACAAACCGCTGCCGGATTCAAATCGAACTGGTAAACCAGAAAATCATCAGGATGCCGCGCCTTGATTCCGTACTCATCAAGACTGGCAGCGGGAAAGTCGGCAAGGTTGAACGTAACGATCACATCCGCACGAGCGCGGATCGCCGCCGCCAGAACATGGCGGTCATCGGGATCGGGCAATTGCAGCCCGTCAATCAATCCCTCATATCCAGTAACCAAAGCGTCGCGGACGTTGGCGTTCATCAATTCCCGCGTGCGCCGCAGTTGCTCCGGTTTAAGGTCCGGCCGATTCGCCAGAACGTTTCGGGTCCACTCGTCGTGAATCCGATCCGTCCACCGCGCCAGGTAGAGATCTTCCAACGCCAGGCGCATCAACAGATCGCGCAACGGCGCAGGATACAGCACACACGCGTCGTAAAGCGCAGTGTACGCCACGAGATCAGTACCCCATCCCCAACTCCTGCGCCTGGGCCGCCAGCGCATCCAGCGATTTGGACCGCTCGGCATCAATCTTTCGTTTGTACTCCATCAGATCCCGAAAAAGGATCCGGCGATGCGTTCCCACCTTCCGAAACCCAATCGTCCCCGCCGCCAACAGCTTGATCAGGAACGGCCGCGAAACCCCAAGCGCCTGGGCCGCCTCCTGGGTTGTCAACTCCGCCTGGATGGGCACCAACGTCACCGCGTTCCCCCCAGCCATCTCGGTAAGGATGCGCACCAGCAACTGAACCGCCGATGCCGGCAGTTCGATCACTTCCTCCAGACCATCCCCTTCGAGATGCATGCGCAGGTTCTTCGTCTGACGTCGGCTCAGCTTTCGACCCGATTCGCGCGCCAGCTTTGTCTCAGCGTCCGTCGGGGAAATTGCATCATTCAATCCAGCAACCATCCTGAACCTCCGTATTTATAATATCGTCTAATCGAAACATTCGCAATATCCGTAATATCTAAAGCCCTCCCGCTGCGCTTGCTTCCAAACCAATTCCGGCCGATCATCGCTCCAAACGCCGACGTATAATCCACATGCCGCGCATTTTCTTATCCATTTCATGCTGCTGTCTGACATTGCTCCTAGGTTTGGGCCTCGGATGTCGGTCAAAATACGACAGCATCCCCGCTTATCAGCCCACCACGCAACCTTTGTCCGTCACCGGATTATCGGAACTCGCCCCCTTCACCCCGGTTGATGCCGTCGTCGATCCGCCCGTCGGTTGGAAACCCGACGAGCTCAAAACCTCCGACCAGCATAGCCACCAAGTTTGGCTAAGTCCCACCGGTAAAACAGCCTACGGCGTAATCCACTTCGGCCTGCCGCTCCCCGTCCCCGCCACTTGGATCTTGGGTCCTTTC
>JAQGHM010000267.1 GCA_028291615.1 Phycisphaerales bacterium
TCGGGTACATCGCGGCGTTTGGGATGGCGACGCAGACGGGGGTGATCATGCTGGTTTACCTGCGGGAGGCGGTGGATAAGCATGGAGGGCTTGAGAATATCCCGTCGCTTGATGTGTTGCGGACGGCGGTCATCGAAGGGGCGGTGCATCGGCTTCGTCCCAAGCTGCTGACGGAGGGCGTGGCGATCGTCGGGCTGGTGCCGATGCTCTGGGCGACGGGGACGGGGGCGGAGATCATGCGGCCGATGGCGGCGCCGGTGCTGGGGGGACTGCTCATCTCGGATGAAGTGATCGATTTGATGATCCCGGTGCTGTTTTATCAGATCCGCAAGCGTCGATGGTTGAAGATGCGGGCGGGGGAAAATGTGAAACATGAAGACGTGAAACATGAAGAGCTCGTGCCGGTGACGGTGGGTTGAACTCGGGTGGTTCGACGCGGGGGTGCGGGATGGTAGACTGCTTTGATGCGACTTTCGTCCACGCTGGCTGCGCTTTTGTTACTTGTGATTGGCTGCGCTCCCAAGGCTACGTTTGAACTTTCGGTCATGAACAAGACGGATCGGCCAATTACCGTCGGGCTGGTGAAGGACGGGGAGCCTTACGAGCGTGCGCTGGCTGCGCCGGAGCGGTTGGCGATCGAATCGGGGTTGGAAGCCATGGCGCCTTGGGGACACGTGATTCCGCCGGGTCGGACGCTGGATTCGCCGCCGATTACTGGCGCGTTTCCGCAGGGGTCCGCGGCGTACCTTCGGATTTATCGCGGGGAATTCAGCAATGCGCAGCTCCTGGCGATCAGCAACCCCAGCCCGGACCGCGCGGAGGTTCTGCTCTTCCCCGGCCTTAACCAAGTGATCATCCGCAACGATCCCAACAAAGGTTTGGTGGCGCAGCGCGTTCGCGCAAATCGCCCGTGACGCTCCTCAACCATGGCCTACGAACAGCACATCCAAGCCGCCAAAGAGATCGTCGCTCGCTGCGCCGTCGTTACACTGTCCGACACCCGCACGCCGGCGACCGATACTTCGGGCCAACTCATTCAAAAGCTGCTCACGGACGGCGGCCACCGGATCGCGGCGTATCACCTGATCAAGGACGATCCGGAAGTGCTCGAATCGCTGCTGCTCGAACTTGCCAGCAATTCCGATGTGGACGCGCTGCTGACCAACGGCGGAACGGGCATCGCCAGGCGCGATCAGACGATTGAAATGATCGAGCGGATGATCGATCAACCGCTACCCGGGTTCGGCGAGCTCTTCCGCATGCTTTCGTGGCAGCAGATCGGCGCCGGCGCGATGCTCAGCCGCGCTGTGGCGGGCATTACCCGCGGCAAACCGATCTTTGCGATGCCAGGATCGAGCAAGGCGGTGGAGCTGGCGATGACGCAGCTCATCCTGCCGCAATTGCGGCACATCCTGCACGAACTTCGAAAATAAGCCTGCATTTGTCAGGCTTGACTTGCCCAAACGTCCTCCCCATAATTCGTCAGCGAATCGCCCCCATCATCTAGTGGCCCAGGATGTCAGGTTCTCAGCCTGATCACAGGGGTTCGAATCCCCTTGGGGGTACTAAAAAACCCGCGATTTTCGCGGGTTTTTTTCATGGCTTACGCCCATTTCTGGCGGAGATTCGCGATGAGCGGGGATGGCGGTGGTTGCTGGGGCGCCAGTTCGGGGCGCTCGTAGAGGTTCAGATAGAATTCGAGCACGGCCCGCTGGTCGATTTCGCGGTGGCGTGAGAACTCGAAGCCGAGTTGATGCAGGAACGTGGTAGCGCGGCTGATATCCACCTGGGCATTGGGCGAATGCACCACCAGTTTGAGACAGCCCTGTTGATGCGCGTGAGTGGCGGCGACCTGCACCAAACCTTTGCGAATGAGGTCATCTTTCAGATTGTCGACGGTGCGAAGGCAATAGACGTGCGCCACGTTTTCGTCGTGCATGCAAATGCCGATCGTCCCGACGATCTCGCCCCGCGCCTCGGCGACCCAGAAATGATCCTGCGGCCGACGGAAATATGTTTCCTCAATCAGATCGATGTTCGTTGCGCAATTGCAATCGACAGCGCCGCCAGGTGATGGCGCCGCATGTAGGCGCAGTATCTGCACCCGGTCAGCGGCCTGAAAACTTCGGATTAAAAAAGCATCGAACGAGTGGACGTGTTCATATGCGTTCGGCGATGAAGCGTACTTATTCATGCGTCGGTTTCCTCTGCGAGAATGTATTCTAGGTCGGCTGGCGTTGGAGAAGTCGAGTGAACCAAACGATTTTTGCGGGAGCGCCATTGCGAATACGTCTGATCGAAGAAAATGCCTGCTGTCTGAATGAATACTCGCTCGTGCCGATCTCATTCAACGTGACCGAACGTCTCAACCTTGAACGTGTCGAACGTGGAATCGAAGCCGCGTCATTGCCGACACGCGCGGTCACGCCGTCGTACGTAAAAGATTACGACCTGATCCGGGGTCATCGACCGACGGAGTGGGGATTACGCTGGGACTTGAGCAAGTGGCGATTCGTCGCGGCGTCCTTGGACGGGCGTCGAGTGGGCGGCGCCGCGGTGGTAATCAACACGACTGAGATTGAAGGCGAATCGGCTCGCGCTGATGTCGCGGTGCTGTGGGATTTGCGCGTGCGTGCCGAATGCCGGCGGCAGGGCATCGGACGGCAATTGATCGGCTATGTTGAGGATTTGATCCGGGCGCACGGGATGATGTGCCTGAAGGCGGAGACCCAGGACGTGAACGTGGCGGCTTGCCGCTTCTATGCGCGCAGCGGATTTCTGCTGAAGGACATCAATCGTTCGGCATATCCGGATTTGCCTGGCGAAGTGCAGATTGTGTGGACGAAAGGCATTCGCACATGCGCGGCAGACGTCCCGTGAAACGCGCGGGCTGAATCACGCGAGGAGTTGAAGGTTCAATTTCCTAATTCTTCCGCGCCATGCGCAGCGGGTCCATTTTCCCGGCCTGCTGGAAGGCTTTCTCGCGTGCGCGGCAGCCGGGGCAGGCCCAGCAGGGTTCGCTGCTTTCTTCGAGGCAGCTCCAGGTTTTTTCGAGTGGGGCGTTGACCTGAAAGCCGACGTCGACGACCTGCCAGGCGTCTAGTTCGAGCAGCGGCGTGATGACTTCGAGTTCCTTTACGCCGCAGGGCATTTGGATCAGCTCGTTCCAGATTTGCGTGTATTCGGTGGCGGATGCGAGTTCGTCACCGGTGCCGCCGACGCGGAAACCGAGGTAGACGGCGGCGGCCTGGTAGAAGGCGGCGTAGCGGACGCCGGCGGCGATGAGGGGGAGGAGGTCGATCATCTGCGGGCCGAGGTTGGCGGTCTGAGCGCGCGGGTCGCTGGCCATCGCGGCGGCGGCGCTCTTGGGGTCCTGCACGGTGGCGAGGAAGGGCATGGGGAGCGAATGCTCGCGGAAGGGTTTGAAGTGCTGCACCTGCTGGTCGTAGGCGGCGCGGGCGCGGGTGCCGCCTTCGCCAACCTCGGCGTGCAGGAGGATCAGGCGATATCGCTGCGCCGCCAGCGCCGACGCGACCGCTGAGTTAATGCTGCCGCTGCTCAATACGATCGCCAGGTCCTTGGCCATGTGTGTCACTCCTTCGTCGTCGTCGTCGTCTCGGGCTTGCGCGCGCGGATGGAAAACATCAGCGGCAGGCTGGGCGTGCCGGCGGGCATTCCCCAGTAGCGGTGACTATCGCTGAAGCGCTCGACCTGCACCATCGCCGGAATTGCGCGCCAGGCGCAGAACGGGAACTCGTGCAGGAACTCCAAGACCAATCCCGCGCCCAGCAGTGCTCCGACGATATCAGCCAGCGTGTGCTGCCAATCGTGCGACGGGCCGGTCGTTATCGTGGGGTCGGCGTAATCGGCGGAGGCGGGCCAGCGCATTCCCTCGGCTGCGCCGAAATATGGGAAGAACGGGCGCGCGGGGTCGATGCCGGGATTCTCGTTGATGTCTGCTTCGGTAGGGAAGATGCGGCCCATCGGATGCGCGTCGGCGACGTAGAACACGCCACCGGGCTTTAGATAGTGAGCGATGATCTGGGCCCACGGCTTCAGGTCCGGAAGCCAGCAGAGCGCGCCGTGGGAGGTGAAGATGACGTCGAAGGTTCCGCCGCCGGGGAGTGAGTCGCGGACGTCGTAGAGATTGCAGCAGACGAACGTGGCGGGAATGCCGCTGTCGGATGCGAGCAACCGCGCTAGTTCGACGGCCTTGGGCGAGAAATCTACGCCGGTCACCTTCGCGCCCCGCCGCGCCCACGAGAGCGTATCCAGGCCGAAATGGCATTGAAGGTGGAGCAGCGACTTGCCCGAGACGTCGCCAACCTCTGCCAACTCGACCCGGTGCAGGCGGCACATGCCGCGGCGGAAGTCTTCGAGACCGTAGATGTTGCCGCGGGCGTGCGCTTCAGTCGCGTCGTCCCAGTGCCGGCGGTTCAACTCCATTGCGTCATGCATGATGCCAGCCCGCTTTCAGTCCGTCTCCGCCAACTCGCGCTCCAGCGCGACTTGAAGCTGCGAGATGCAATCCTCAATCCAGCTCGCACCGCGTCGGGCTTGCACGCTCAGCCACAGGCGGCGCTTGTCAGGCCACAAGGTTACTTCGAGCGTGCCGGTCGCCCCATCCTTCCCGAAGTGCCAATGAACGCAACCCGGGTAGCTCCGCAACGTACCTTTGAGCGTCTGCGCCAATCCTGCGCTCGCCATGACCGATTCGACGGCCCGCGACATCCGCTCAACGTCGCCCCACGTTTCGATCTGACACGGAATCTCCTTCATTGCTCGGGCCTTCAATCCATCGTCAGGATGACCTTGAGCACGCCCGGTTTGGCCGCGAGTTCCATCGCCTCCAGGCCCTGATCGAGCTTCATCCGGCGATGGATCATCGACGTCACATCCACGCTTTTCTCGGTCAGGGCTTTGATCGCCTCGCGAAATGGGCCGCAGCGGCTGCCGACTACGTTGATCTCGTCGATGACGATCGGGGCGAGGTTCAGCGCCTTTCCGTCTGCGACGGTGCTTTTGAGGACGATCGTGCCGCGCGGGCGAACCAGTTGCATGGCCATCTCGAGGCCCGATGCGCTGCCGGTGCAATCGACGACGACCTCCTGGTCGTGGCGCGGTGTGATGTCGGCGGCGGCGCGCGAGCGGATGCCCCATTGGTCGCACAGGCGCATCTTCTCGGGGTGCCGGCCGATCACGCGCACGGGGCAGCCGGCGTTGCGCAAGACCTGGGCGCAGAGCAAGCCCAGGCGACCGTCGCCGAGCACTGTGACCCATTTCTTTCCGTCGAGTTTGACTTGCTTGAGCACCTGGAACGCGGCCGCCAATGGCTCTACGAAGACTGCGGCTTCGTCTTCGACGGCTGGGGGGACTTCGTGCAGGTTGATGGCTGGGAGGCGAACGAAATCGGCGAATGCGCCATCGCGCTTGGAGATGCCTAAAACCGTCCGATTTCGGCAGTGGTTGGATAGTCCGCTCAGACACAGATCGCAGCGGCCGCAGACGACGTTGATCTCGCCTACGACGCGTTTGCCGATCCACTGGCGCGCGCCGGGCGACTCCACGACTTCGCCGACGAACTCGTGGCCGAGGATGCCTTTGAATCCCATATATCCGCGGGTGATTTCGAGGTCGGTGGCGCAGATGCCGGCTTGGCGCACTTTGATCAGGCAGTCGCCTTCTTCGCGGCGGGGCTCGGGACGTTTGGCGTCGAGGGATAATCCGTTATCGAAGATCAGGGCACGCATAGAAATCAATCAGGTGGGACACGGCCCGCAAGCGGGCCGGCTAAACGGGGGCGGAGGTTGTGGGCAATTTCGCAATCGCTCGTTAGTTCCCAAACGGATTGCCTGCGCTCGCCAAGTACTCGCGCCACCTTGCCTGGTCGTACTTGTAATCGTGTCCGGTCATCAGCACGAGGCTTTTGCGGGCCTGCCAGGATGTCTCGAATTCCTTGTCCCGCAGCACGTCCACGAGCGCCTTGGCAACCTCGCGCGTCGGGAAATTTCTCAGGGCGTCGGCGGAGGCAACGCGGACGTCGCGCGTTTCCTGGACCTGTTCCAAGCGGCCGCCCTCGGCGCGCTGCTCGATGATCGGGTCCATGTGTTTGATCAGCGCCGGCACTGACTTCTCGTCCGGCACGTTTGCCAGGGCCTTGGCCGCTTCCAGCCGCAGCAGCGGGTTCGGGTCATCCAGCGCCCTGATCGCTATCGGCGTCACGGTTGGCATGCGGGCGCGGTCCAGCGCGCGGATCGCGGCGACGCGCACCAGATAGTCGGGGTCGCCCTGAGCGATCTGCCAATAGCGCTTGGTGTAGGGATCTTTCCGAGCGAATTCGTAATCGGTGACGAGCTTCAGGATTCCGGTGCGACGCAGGTCGGGCGACTTGTCGTCCTCCATCATGCGCGCGTAGCGGCCGGGCGTGCGGCCCATGTAGAAGTCGAGCGTCTGCTTAGGGAATTTGTAGAAGACGAATTTGAAGAACTCGAGGCCTTGCTGGATCTCGCCACCGGTCGGCCGGGGCGGCGCTGTCGCGCCCTCGCGCGGGGGGATTCCTTCGCCCGCTAATCGCTGCGCGTTCTCGCGCTTGAGCGCCGCCCATTCCTGTGGCGGCAGCACCGTTGGCTCGGGACCGCGCTTGGCCGCGAACGGGTTCCGAAACGCGAGGGAAGCGCATCCGCCACCCAGCATCATCGCGACCGCCACAACTACCGCCGTCCATCGCATCATTCGCGTTTCCTTCTACTGGCCTAAAGGAGCAGTGATCACAACCTGCTCGCGACTTCCCCCGCCCGGTATAATTCGTCCACGTTGACCCAGGTTGCCTCCCCCACTTCCATCCCCAGGAATCGCGCCGCCAGGGCAGAAAACCGGGGCGTGTTGTCGGTCACAAAACATCGCAAATCCCCCGGCTCGCCACGGTCGCCGCGCAAAAGTCCGACGGCCCGCAACCGCCGCGCGACATCTTCGGCGCACGCCTCAGCCGAGTCAACCACCGCCACCTTGGCCCCCACCATGCGCTGGATCAGCGGCTTGAGGATCGGGTAATGCGTGCAGCCGAGGACCAGGACGTCCATGCCGCGCTGGTACATCGGCAGGAGGTATTGGCGGATGGCCATCTTGGTCACCGGGTCATCCAAGCTGCGCCCTTCTTCGATCAGGGGCACGAGCAGCGGCGTGGGGCGGGTCAGCAGGCGCGCCCGTGCGCGGCGCTTGTGAATCGCGATCTCGTACGCCTTACTGCGGATGGTTCCCTCGGTGGCGATGATGCCGATCAACGGATATTCCTTGGTTCCGGCCGCCTCTGCCGCAGCGCGGGCGCCAGGCTCGATCACGCCTGTGATTGAGAGATCCGGAAAATCGTTGCGGATCGCATTGAGCGACATCGCAGTCGCGGTGTTGCATCCGATTACGACGTGCTTGGGCTCGTAAGGCCTTAGGTAGGAGATGATCTGGCGGACGAAGGTGGTCACGGTCTCGGCGGACTTGCTACCGTACGGCAGGCGCGCGGTGTCGCCGAAGTAGAGCACGTCGTCGTGCGGCAGCGCCTCGCGGATCGCGCGCACGACCGTCAAGCCCCCCAGGCCACTGTCCAGAACGACGATTGGAGATGATGGCGACACCTGCTTCGTTATCGGACGTCTCGGGCTGCCGCGCTCACCAAATCCAGCCGGCCAGCGTCCCCGCTGCGCGCCATCTCGGGCGATTCCTTTACCCTTGACATTCCCGATGCGTAGAATGAGACTGATTTGTTGGCCCGCCCCTCGAAGGAACATCACCTATGAGCAGCACTTTGGAGAATAAACGTATCCTCATCGTCGATGACGATCAGGACATCCTCACCACCATCCAGGCCGTCTTCGAACCGACCGGGGCGATCATCGACATCGCAAACAACGGCAACAAGGCCGTCGAGCTCGCCGAGAAGAACTCGCCTGACCTGATCATCCTCGACATGATGCTCCCTGGCCGCAGCGGGTTCCTGGTGCTGGAGAAGGTCAAAGCGCGCAAGCCGCGCAATGAAAAGCCGTTTGTGATCATGATCACGGGGAATCAGGGGAAGCGCCATCAGATGTACGCCGAAAGCCTGGGGGCCAACGAATACTTCAACAAACCGGTGAAGCTCGACAAGCTGATGGCGACGGCGGAGCGGCTGCTTGCCCCGCCAGCGAAGGCCTGAGATTTGCAGATCTTGCGGCCCTACCCGCTTGCATTCACCCCACCCTTCCCCTATTCTTCCGCAACCTTTCGCCGCACGGTGCGGCGGAGGTTAACCCTATTATGACCGTCGGCCGGCAAGAACCTGGCCCACTGGTGTCTAGGAGCGCTTTCGATGTCGATTACCGCGGAACAGAAGACCCAGATCCTCAGCGAGCACAAGATTCACGAGAAGGACACGGGTTCGCCCGAAGTTCAAATCGCCCTGCTGACCAAACGGATCACCGAGTTGACCGAGCACCTGAAGACCCACAAGAAGGATCACTCCTCCCGCCGCGGGCTTCTGAAGATGGTCAGCAAGCGCAACTCGCTGCTGAAGTACCTGACGCGCGAAGATCGCACGCGGTACCTGGCGATCATCGCCAAGCTAGGACTGAGAAAGTAATTGTTATTCCACCGGGCACGGCTAAACCGTGCCCGGTTTCGTTTTACCCGGGAAGCTCGGCCGTAGCGGCTCGCTTTGGCCCCCCGCCGACCCCGACCGATACTTCCCGGGCGGCTTCACAGATGCACAAAGGCGGGTATCGAAGGATGAGCCTTCCGTATCCCCCTCTGTCCATCTGTGGCCGAATCATCGAATCTAACAACGGGGCCTCAAGGACATCCTGTTTATGCAAGCTATTCGAGTAGAGCGCCAGATTGGCGGCCGTACCTTATCTATTGAAACCGGCACCTATGCCAAGCTCGCCGACGGCGCCGTGACGGTGCAGTACGGCGACACGGTCGTCTTCGGCGCGGTGGTTCGCGCCAACCCGCGCGAGGGGATCGATTTCTTTCCGCTTCAGGTGGATTACCGCGAGCGTCGCGCCGCGGCCGGCAAGTTCCCCGGCGGGTTCATGAAGCGCGAAGGCCGGCCGACCAACCGCGAGATCCTCACCGCTCGCCTGATCGACCGCCCGCTTCGCCCGCTGTTCCCCAAGGGGTTCATGGACGAGGTGCAGGTGCACCTGAACACGCTCGCGTACGACCAGATCAACGATCCTGACGTCCTGGCGGGCGTCGCGGCGTCGGCCGCCATCGGCATCTCCGATATCCCGTTCATCACCCCGATCGGCCACGTCCGCGTCGGCCGAGTCGAGGGCAAGTTCATCCTCTACCCGACCACCGAGCAACTCGCTGCTGGTGACCTGGATATCGTCGTCGCCGGCACCAAGCACTTCGTCAACATGATCGAAGTCGGCGCCATGGAGGTCAAAGAGGACGACATCGCCGACGGCATCGAGTTCGGCCATAAGGCGATCGTCGAAATCTGCGGCATGATCGAAGAACTTCAGCAGAAGGCGGGCCGGCCCAAGGTCGGCGACGTGAAGCAGCCCGACCCGTCGCTGGTCGAGACCATTAAGTCCAAGATCACCGACAAGATCCGCGAAGTGAAGGGCAAGCCCGGCAAGCAGGACCGCTCCGACGCGGTGAAGAAAATTCTCGAAGACCTGATTGCCGAACTCGCGCCAAGTCCGACCGACCCCGCCGCCACCTACCACTCGATCATGGACGCCAAGGCTCGGCAGAAGCAGATTCGCGCTGTCTTCAGCGAGGTCGAAGAGCACCTGACCCGCCTGGCGATTCTCGACGGCGTTCGCCCCGACGGCCGCTCGTTCACCGACATCCGCCCGATCAGCGTCGAGGTCGGCATCCTTCCGCGCGTGCATGGCTCGGCCGTCTTCAGCCGCGGTGAGACGCAATCGATGTGTACCGTCACCCTCGGCACGTCGTCTGATGTTCAGGTCGTTGATGGCATCCAGGACGAGTACGCCCAGAAGTTCATGCTGCATTACAACTTCCCCTCCTACTCAGTCGGCGAAGTCCGCCCGATCCGCGGGCCAGGCCGCCGCGAGATCGGTCACGGAGCGCTCGCCGAGCGGTCGCTCCTGCCCGTCTTGCCGACGGTCGATCAGTTCCCCTACACCGTCCGCATCATCTCCGACATTCTCGAGTCCAACGGCTCCTCGTCCATGGCTTCATCCTGCGGCGGCTGCCTCGCCCTTATGGACGCGGGCGTGCCTATTACCAAACCCGTTGCCGGTATTTCGGTCGGCCTCGTTCAGGAAGGCGATAAGTACGAGCTCCTCACCGACATCCTCGGCGAAGAAGATCATTTCGGCGACATGGACTTCAAGGTCTGCGGCACCCGCGACGGCGTCACCGCGATCCAGCTCGATATCAAGACCGAAGGAATCACGCACAAGATCATCCGCGACACGCTCCACCGCGCACACGACGCGCGGCTGGTCATCCTGCAGAAAATGGCCGAGGTACTTCCCGCGCCGCGTCCGGAGATTTCCAAGTACGCCCCACGCCTGCTCACGATCCACATCAACCCGGAGAAGATCGGTAAGCTGATCGGCCCGGGCGGCAAGAACATCAAGCGCATCCAGGAAGAGACCGGCTGCAACATCGACATCGAGGACGATGGCACAGTGTTTATCTCCAGCGTCGACGCCGCGGCGGCCGAACAGTGCCGCAACATCGTCGAGGCGATGATGGCCGAGGTGAAGGTCGGCCGCATCTACAACGGCCGCGTCGTCTCTATCAAGGAATTCGGCGCGTTCGTGGAGATTGCCCCCGAGACCGACGGCCTCTGCCACGTCTCGGAGCTTTCCAATCGCTACATCAACCGCGTGACTGATGTGGTCAACATGGGCGACGAGATCAAGGTCAAGGTGATCCTGATCGACGACGCCGGCCGCATTAAGCTCTCGCGCAAGGCCGCGATGCAGGAACTGGGCGAAAGCGACCCCGAGCCGCAGCAGCAAGGTGGCGGCGGCGGTGGTGGCCGTGAAGAAGAAGATTTCGGCGACGAGGGCGGCCCCCTGGTTGACGAAGGCGGCGGCTCCGACGCGATCGGCGAACGCCCGCAGGGCGAGTTCCGTCCCCGCGAAGGCGGCGGCGGTGGTGGTGGCGGCGGCCGCGGTGGTGACCGAGGTGGACGCGGCGGTGGTGGGGGTGGCCGAGGCGGCGACCGCGGTGGGCGCGGCGGTGGTGGTGGTGGCGGCGGAGGCGGCGGCGGCCGAGGCGGCGACCGCGGCCGAGGCGGGCCCCCGCGGCAGTAACTCTCAACACCGGCAGGGTCACCTCCAGTGACCCTATCGCAGACTGTTAAACAACGAAGGGCAACCCAAATCGGGTTGCCCTTCAGTAATGCAACATCTTTTCTGTAAATTCCACCATGCGCCCGGATGATGTCCCGGGGGGCCCGCGGCGCTGCCGCGCCTGCGGTGAGCGAGGGGCCACGCGGGACGCGGCCGTCGGCGTCACACGATGCCCGCCACAACCGCAGCGGCGGCCGGGGCCTGGGCCATGCTCAGGTAGGCACGCGCCTCGGCCTGCCAATCCTCGTGCACCTCGATCAGTTGCGCCCCGATCAGCCGGTCGCAGCTCGCGCGGTTGGGG
>JAQGHM010000291.1 GCA_028291615.1 Phycisphaerales bacterium
ATGATCGATGGCCGCAAGTTTGTTATCCGCCGTCGCGATCACGACGCCGCCCGGCTTGCTTACGCGATGCATCTCGCGCGCCGCTCGCAGCGGATCGGTGCAGATCGAAAGCGGATCGCCCATCGCCAGCGTGAGCGAAAACGTTTCCAGCGGCAGCGGGGCCAGATCAACGATGTCCGCAACAACGAGCGTAGCCCGCTTGGCCTTGCCCGCCCCCATCTCCTCAGCCTTCCGCCGCGCCTGCTCGACCATCGCCGCCGAGTGATCCACGAACGTCGTCGCAAACCCACTCTTCAGCAGCTTAAGCCCCCATTTCCCCGTGCCGCATCCCAGGTCCAGGCATTGCGCAGAAAGATCGCGCGGGACGTGCGGCTTCACAGCCCGCCAGGTCAGCTCGTCGTGGAAATGCCAATAGGGATCATCGTAGATCGAGTCATATTGCCGGGCGACGCGATCATGGTACCGGCGGGAGGGTTCGGAGGAGTTGCGGGCCATGCCGTGCATTATCAGAATCAAGGGTCGTGAAACAACCGCATCCGCCGAATCAGCCAGTCGATCATGTCCGGAAACGATTCCCAGTCTTCGGGCGATTCAAGCTTTTCTCCAAATTCTTCTTCAAGCCGCATGACGTACTCGACCGTATCCAGCGAGTCATGGTCTTTCAGCAGCGAATCAAGCTGCCGCCAGTCGTCGATGTCGAGCCCACGTTTGATCCGTTGCGCGACCAGGCCAATGCGTTCCATCGCATAAGCGCGCGGGCCGCGACTCGTCCGCACGACGAGGAGCTTGGCGCGGCAGGAAGCACATGCGGAATCAAAGACAGCGTGCGCCTCGCTGGGCTCAAACGGTTGGCCGCAGGTCGGGCAGTTGACGCTATACGGGTTGGGTGTCATGAGGCGATCGTCGCCCGCTGACTTTTCGGGATCCGTGCCGCGCACCGCGGGCATCGTTTTTCCACAACCCCCGTCAAGTCATGTCCGCACTTGCCGCACAAGCTGAAGTACCCTTCCCGCTGCAATCGCCGCGTGAGGAACAGCAGCACCAACCCCGGCCCAAAGCTCCACAGCGCAACCGTCGAACCCGCCACTAGCGCGAAGAACGTCCCTTCGCCGCACCAGCAATCCGTCTTCTTCCGCACGTGCACGTCGATCGGAATGGTGATCAGGATCTCCAGCCATGTGCCTGCGCAGATCAGTTTGTAGATCGTCTTGAACCCGCCGAACCACTCGCCCGTCCACATGATCGCAAAGACGACCAGCCAGGCCGCCCACGTGGCGAGCACAGCCCAGAAGACGTGGCCGCCGATCGCTTTCGTCGCCGAATTCCATACGTCGAAAAGACTCATCCCCGTCATGATCAGCCCACACGTAAGCACCCCTGCCGCCAGCGCCCCAGCAACAACCGAAACCCACATTGGCTTGCGCCGCACCGGCCGCGGCCAGCGCAACTGCGGCATGCCGATCAGGAACAGCCCCTGCACGCCAAAGAAGACCAACAGCGCCACGGCGAGGAAGACCGCATCAAGCCCCATTTCCGAATAAAACCAGACCGCGCCGGCGATGAGCAGCGCATAAGCGGCGAGCAGAACGTAGCGCAGATGATAGAGGACCACGCGCCACCGGGGCGGTGCGGCTTGCGGGGAGGCGTATTCGAGGACGCTCATTGGTTGAGTTATCGGTTGCTAACTCAATAAAAGCAAGATTGCGAGTGCAGCCGCGGCCAAGTCTATTTACCGCGCGCAAGCCGCGTGAACGTCTCGCCACGCTCTTCGAAGTTGATGAACTGGTCGTAGCTCTTGCAGCCAGTGGAAAGCAGCACGATGTCGCCAGACTGGGCGATCGACTTCGCTGCCCGAAGAGCACCCGCAACGTCGGTGCACTCGTGAACCGCGGCGGCATTGGCGGCGCGAATTGCCCGTGCAATCTCAGGACCCTTCTCACCGATGCACAGCACAGCTTTGGCTTTGGCAGCCAGCGTCGCACACATCTCCGCCAGCGAAAGATCCTTCTGCCGCCCGCCGACGATCTGGATGACTTTGCCGACGGGGAAGGAGTCGAGCGCGGCGATGGCGGCTTCGGGAATGGTGGCGATCGAATCGTTGTAATAGCGGACGCCGCCCTCTTCGTGGACGAGCTCGAGGCGATGCGGAAGCGGCTTGAAGTTGTGCTGCAGCGCGCTCTGGGCTTCTTCCCATGTGACGCCCAGGCACGCCGCCGCGGCGAAGGCGCCCTGCGCGTTGACCTGATTGTGAATGCCGGGAATCTTCATCTCGAACGGACGGCGACCGTCGAGGCCGAACAGCACGACCTTCGCCTGCGTCGATTGCGTCAGCTCCATGCACTGCGGGGAAGTGGCGTTGAAGATGGCGAAGTCGGTCGGCTTCTGAAACGCGAGCAAAACTTTTTTCGCGCCGATGTACGCATCGACCGACCCGTGCCACTCCACGTGATCCTCGGCCACCATCGTGACCAGCGCAACGTGCGGCGACCACTTCATCGGTCGCAAATGTTCGAGCATGTAGCTCGAAAGCTCGAGCAGGACGAGATCGTCCGGCTTTATCTGCGGCAGGTCCGGCAAGAGCGACCCGCCGATGTTCCCGCCGACCCACGTCTTGAACTTCGTCGAGAGCATTGCCCCGAGCATCGAGGTTGTGGTGGACTTCCCCTTGGTGCCGGTGACGCCAAGCATGCGCTGGGCCGGGCAACGCTCGACGAAGAGCCGCATCTCCGTGGTGATCGGAACGCCCGCGGTGCGAGCGGCCTGAAGATAAGCATTATTCAACGGCACCGCAGGCGATGCGACGATCAGATCGGCAGAGCGAAAATCCTCCTCGCGATGTTCCCCAAGCCGAAACTGAATCGGCAACCCCGCGAGCTGGCCAACCGATTCGGCAAGCTTGTCAGCCGGGTCCTTGTCAGTCACAAGGACTTTAGCGCCCTGTCCAACCAGCCATTTGGCAACGGCAATCCCTCCGCCAAAGCGGCCCAGGCCCATGACGGTCACGCGTTTGTTTCGAAGTTCCAGCATCAACAGCCCATCCTATCGGGTGACGATTCCAATGCTATAATCGGCTGCTATGACGGTTCGCATCAAAGCCCACTTCGACGGAAAGACGATCGTGCCGGATGAACCGGTGCATCTTGCACCTGGGACACTCCTCATGGTGGAGCTTGCTGAACCGAGTGGCGTCCCGAGAGCACCTACTGTCGAAGAGAGGCTGGCTGCGATACACCGCATCGCGGCACGGGCAACACGCGGAACGCCGATTCCCGACGAAGCGCTAAGGCGGGAAAACATCTACGGAGACGATGGACGGTGACGAGGACATTCAGGACGCCAAAACCCCCGCCAAATCCTGCTTCATCTCAATCACCGCCCCTTCCACGCACCGCTCCCAATCAGTCCCATACTTCGCCGCGATCTTCGCGTCTTTATGCGCATAAAGGATGCTCCTGCTCGCGGAAACCAGCGCCCCCAGCCCATCCCTGAACGCATGCCGAGTCATCTCCGCCGTCGCGCCTTGCGTGCCGTAGCCCGGAAGCAGGAAGATCGACTTCGGCAGCCGCTGGCGGAGCGAGATCATCGTGTGCGTCTGCGTCGCCCCGACGACCGCCCCCAGGCTGCTCCAGCCGCGGCCCCCTACCAATCCTTCGGCGACCGTCGCGAGCTTCTCCGCCAGCATCTCGCTCCAGGTGCGGCCATCGGCCAGCTTGACGTCCTGCAGCTCCGCCGAGCCGGCGTTGCTGGTGCGGACCAGCACGAACAGGCCTTTGCCGAACTCGCCGGCGGTTTTGACGAATGGTTCCAGCGTGTCCAGCCCCAGCATCGGGTTCACCGTGATCGCATCCGGCGTCGCCATCTCGTCGCTGGCGGACATCTCCGGCTCGGCCAAATGCCCGGCGGCATACGCGGCGGCGGTACTGCCGATGTCCCCGCGCTTCACGTCGCCGATGACCATCAGGCCCAGCTCGGCCGCCTCCTGGATCAGGTTGTAGTACGCCTCCACCCCTTCCCAGTGGTATTGCTCGAAATAGGCCGACTGAAACTTCACGCAGGGCACGTGCGGGGCGACGATCTTCAACACGCGCGTGGTGAACTCGAAGATGGCATCGATGGCCGCCTGCGGGTCCCCGCCATCGGCCTTCTCGCGCCCCCCTCGAAAGACCGCGTCAGGCATCGACGCGATGATCGGATCGATGCCGACGCAGATCGGCGAACCCTTCTTTTCGATGGCGCCGATCAGGCGATCCGCGAAGTTTTCCGACATCGGCTGATCCTCAAGTTCCCGGCCTGGATGCACTCGAAGACGCGCTTCTGCCACGCGGGGGGCGTGATAGCGGGCGCGTCTTCGGTTTTATATCTGGTGTACAACCTCGTCTTACCGCTTGCGGCGATCGCGACGGGCCTTGCGCTTTTTGCTGCCGATCTTACGTCGGCGTCGCGGCTTAGCCATGCAACATGCTCCTTTCCACGTTTCGTTGGTTCGTACCTTAGCGAGGATGGCCCAAATGTCTAGCCGGGCGGCTCATCCGCGTGAACGTCAAAGGCCGGTTATACGGACCTTGATTCTTCATAATCGGCGCGGAATTCAATACCGGCACGTTAGTTGCGTTGCTAGACTGAACAAGCCGTAAACACAAGGAGTTTTGCCTAATGGTTAAGCTCGAACCCGGCAACGTGCTTCTCAAACCGTCACATCGCAGGCAGTTAATGGGGTGGCTTAGGCGGTCGTCGCGAATGGGCGAACGCCTGGGGGATTTTGACCTGACGATCACGATCTCCCGAGTCGGCAACCAGCACGAGGCAATCGCCGCCGTGCACGATTCAGCGGGCGATTTCATCTGTCGCACGCGCCAGCGCGACTGGCGCGACGCGATGCGAGAACTGGTCCAGCGGCTGGTCATCCAGTTGCATAACCAGCGGCTCCGCCGGGCCATGCTGGCCTGACGAGCTGAGCGGTAAGTCAGCGTAGTTGGCTGCCCTTCGGGCGGCATGGGCTGATGTCACTAGCGTCTTGCAAAGATCTTTGGCTTGCGGCATACTTTCCCGCAGCGAAAGATGCCGCGCCAGACGCGCGCGGCATCCGGCGCGACGCCGACTTAGCTCAGTGGTAGAGCGATGCTTTCGTAAAGCATAGGTCAAGGGTTCAACCCCCTTAGTCGGCTATTCCATTATTTCAAATACTTACGGCAAAAAAACGCCGCCCGCGCGGGTGGCGTTTTTCTATCGCTTTGGCTCAGGTATCCGATCTGGGTCAGGAACTGGAAGGACTTCGAAGCCATGCCTGCGGTTCTGACGCTTTTGACGTCGCACCTGCCATGTGCGCCACCCGTCGATGCACTTGATGGTGAGGACAATCAAAGTGACTACGGCCAACGTCCCTACCATCACCCATAGAAGACGGCGCAGAAAAATCATTCGCAAGTCTTCCACACCAGCAGTCTAGTCGATTGAAAGTGCCTGTGCCCATCAGCCGCTTTGGGTCAGTTTGGCACAAGCTGGGGCAGGGGGATTGTGCTGCCCGAGCGGGCGTCAGGCTCCCGCCGGCGGACGATCCGTAGCGGGATCTCCTCGTGATCCTGTGGGGCACCCCAGAAAGCGGACAGCGTGGGCCCATCGGTGACGCGGCGGTCGCGGAAGAAGAAGTTTTTTACTTCGTGGAACCAGACTCGGCGGCCCATGCGGGTGTACCAGCGCATCCCGTGGCGGGCGGCGCGGTCGCGCTGGAAGAACGACCGCCAGACCGCGCGCGGCCTGGCTTGGACGAGCACCTCGATCAACTTGACCCAGAGGATCACCCGCCACGGTGGCACGCGCGATGACGCGAGCACCTGGTGCTTGTAATCCCAGCGCCGCTGGTCGAGCTGGATGATGCGGCGATCGCCGGCCTGGCGGAAATAACCGGTCCAGCGGTGCGGCGTGACGTAAAGCGCGGTGATCTGATCCGGGTCGTACGAGATCAGTTGCCGCAGCGAGCGGAAGAGGTCGCGGTCAGTCACGTCGGCGAAATCGGCAACCCACGTCGCCAGCGAGAGGATGCCGTGCTGCCGCAGCAGGCGGATGGCCTCGCGGTCGGTCTTGGTTGCGCCGCCCTTGCGCACCTGCTGCAGCGTGGCCTCGTCGGTGTTCTCGATGCCGAGCAGGAAGCGCTCTATGCCGGCCTTGCGATAGAGGTACAGGATGTCGGCGTCGCGGACGATGTCGTCGGCGCGGGTCGAGCCGATGATCGTGATGCCGGGGATATCCTCGGCGATGATCGCCTCGCAGAGCTCCCGCCAGACGGCCTTGTTGACGGTGGGGTTTTCGTCGGCAAGGTTGAAAAGCACGACGCCGTGCGTGCGGTGCAGCCAGGCGATTTCCTTGGCGAACTTGCGCGGGTCGCGGTGCCGCCAGCGAGCCCAGAATCCGCGCTGCCCGCAGTAATTGCACTTGTGCGGGCAGCCGCGGGAGAACTGCATGACCACGGCGCGCATGCCGCCGTAATAGCTGTAGCGCGTGTGGTCGATCAGTTCCCATGCGGTCCGGCAGGCGTCCAAGTCTTCGATCATGATCGCGGGCGCTGTCTCGATGATCCGTCCGTCGCGACGGAAAGCGATGCCTTCGACCTCGGCGAGGTCGCTGCCGCGCTCGAGCGCCGCGACCAGGCGCGGCGCGGTGGCCTCGCCTTCGCCGCGGACGACGACGTCGATCTGCGGCTCGGCTTCGAGCACCTCGCGGAAGTGGTAGGTCGGGAAGACGCCGCCGTAGATGACGATGACGCTCGGAAGCTGGGCGCGAATGCGGCGGGTCAGCTCGGCGACGATCGGATGGGCCGAGGTCGAACCCGAATGGCCCATGAGCAGCGCCTGCGGGCGATGCGCGACGACGCGGCGGACGACCTCATCGTGCGTGAGCGGGCCAAGTTCGGCGTCGAGCAGCGTGACGTCGTGACCGGCGTCGATCAGCGGCGCGGCGATTGACAGCAGGCCGAGCGGGGGAAGTTGTTCACGTGGGATGCGACTACCAATGGACGGGTGGGGTGGGTTCACGATCAGGATGCGCATGTTGCTCCGCGAAGGGGCTTGCGAACAGATCTGGACTCCACCAACGGTTAGCATAACAGGGAGTGCTCAACGTCTGCAATGCCGGGCGTCCCCGCGCGCATTACCGCATGAACGTGCTACCGCGCGCGCCGCCGTCCCCTCCGCCGCGCATCTGCGACGCGAGATAACGAAGGGCGGATTGTCGGAGCGCGCCGATGTCCGAGAGCTCAGCAATGAATCGCCGGCGCTCGTCCTTGTTGCCGCCGGTTTCGAACAGTCGCAGCGCCAGGCGCAGGGCGGGGGCGTGGTCGGCGCTGCGGAATGACCGGCCAACCATTTCGCGGCCCCACTGTTCGGGCGGATAAGATTCGGCCACTTTCGGCTGCTGGTTCCCCAGATAGTCCCACAGCCGGCCGGGCGCGGGGACGCTGCGCAGGGCACTCCGCTGGAGGCAATCGAGCGTCGCGTCGCGCAGGTGCCATTGAACGTCGTCGGATCTTCCCGCCGTGTGCGAGGTGATGCCGATGAGGCGAAGGTTGCGGCGAGCGGCGCGCCAGGAGACGCCGCGCTCGACGCAGTTGCGGCGGAGCAGGCGGACGAGGTTGGCGAACGTGCCGCCGCTGGAGACGAGGTCAACGAGAACGGCCGGCCGCGACCGCGCCAGGAGCGATGCCGGGTCCACGCCCAGCGCCGCGAGGTAAGCACGAAGCGACGACAACCCTGCCGGGTATTGCCGGCGAAGCTGACGTTCGTCTTCGATGCCGCGCATGGAAAAGTGGAACAGTCGCAGCCGACCGAACCAATCGGTGCCGCGGCAGAGGCCGCGCAAGTAGTCGAAGAGGCTTTCGGGGGATCGGCCGACGAAGAGGAGATCGGCCTCGCCGGCGCGGCCCGCCAAACGTCCGGCGGCGTTCAGCACGCGGGCGCAACAGGTGCGCAGATCGGGAATGAACTCGGGATAGGTGTCAGCTGGCGGTCCGTCGATCAAGCGCCCGAGGCGCTCACGGCGGGTGATGTCCCAGCGGAAGGGAACGACGAGCGGCCGGTGTGCGGGCGCGTACGGTGATCGGTGCATGTGCGCGGGCATGGACAATCTCCGTGTCTTCACAGCGCGCAGCGCCGTGATGATGGGTTGTAAAAATTAGAAATAGGAGCGGGGCCTCGGCGCGGCGGGCGCGAGCCCGTGCGGCGGGTGACTAAAGTAGCGCGGCGAAGGTCGCTCGATCAGCAACCGAGCGATCGGACCGGCTTAGGGGCGGGATTGAGGCAGCAGGACACGCATCGTGGAACTCTCCGGGCGTAACGAGAATCATCCGGATTCTGAACCGGCTGACGCGCAGACGCACGTGCGGCGCACCATCTGACAGTGGGATTTGTATCGAGCGATTTCAGGCGCGCCGGGCATGGCGGTTTGCGCGGGGAAGGATCAAACCGGCAGCGGCAACGGCCAAGAGCGCCATTACATTGGGTTCAGGAACCTGTGCGAAGGCGCGGGCGAGGTCCGCGCTGAAATCCGCCGGCGCGCCGGGGATGGCTGCGGACGGGAGGGCGGTGTTGTAGTTCTGGGCGAGCTTGGCCAGGTCGAGGAAGTCGGTGTTGCCGTCGTAATTGAAGTCGCCGGTCGGCCAGGAGCGGGCGCCGTCGGTGACGTTGTAGCTCTGGGCGAGGCGGGCGAGGTCGAGGAAATCAACCGAGCCGTCGAGGTTGGCATCGCCGGAGAAGGTAAAGCGCGCGAGGACGGCGGTGCCGTCGACGTTCTCACCGCGGAAGACGCCGCCCGCCGGAGCGATGACGTCCGAGGCTTCGCCATAGCCGATGCCGTATAGCACGTTGTTGCGCGCGGTGCTGGAGTTAACGCCCGCGCCGGTCCAGTGCGTACCCGCAGCGTTGTAGCCGGAGCGGATAGCCGTCTGCAGGGCATTGAACGTCGCCGAACCGCCGGTGGTGTAATCGATGACCAATGCATTGTTGTTAAGGTCGACCGTGCCCGATCCGGGTGTGGAGAGGGCCTGGGTGACGATCACCTTCGACCCGGCGGCGGGGGGCGAGGCGGCGCCGACGGCGACGGAACCGCTGACGATCAGGTTCGCCAGGTGCTGGGTAGCGCCCAGCGTCAACGAGCCGCCCGATGCGTTGACCGCGAGGCGGTAGGTCGATGGCGCCCCGGCGTCGGAGTTGAGCGTGGCGACGCCGGCGGTGACGTTCAGGTTGGCGCCGGGGGTGTATTGTTGCGGGCCGTTGAGGGTCAATGTGCCGCTGGTGCTGACCGTGCCGGCGGCGACGAACGTGCCGTTGGCGGTCATCGCGCCGCTGTTGGTGAAACCGCTGTTCACCGTGAGCGTGCTGCCGGTTCCCACCGTCATCGTGCCCGAGTTTGCTAGCGCGCCAACCGCAGTGAAGGTCTTTCCGCCGGAGACGGTCATGCTTCCCTGGTTGGAGCTGAGCGAGTTGATCTTCGCGAAGGTGGACGCAGCGCCGTCGAGGACGACGTCGGCCTGGTTGGTCAGGATGTTCGAGCCGACGCTGAAGTTGATGGCCGAGCCATTGAAGGCGCGCCAGGTTCCACCGGCGAGGAGGGTGATTCCCGAATGCCCCGGCGCCTGGGCGGAGAAGTTGACCGAGCCGTGGTTGACGATGACGCCACCGGTAAACGTCTGCGGGTTGGTCAACGTGAAGTTGGCGGTGGTGCCGCCGAGCGGGTTGTCCTGGATGACCTTCCCGCTGCCGCTGATGACCCCGCCGTAGGTGCCCTGGGTGACCGTGAGCGTGCCGGCGCCCAGCGTGACGCTGCCGCTGGTGCCGCCGAGCGAGGCGATCGTCTCGCTGTTGCCGTTGAGATCCAGTGTGCTGACCGCGTTGTTGACAGTGACTGCGGCGGTATCGGCGATCTGGTTCGATGCGAGGAGACGGACCACCCCACCGAAGAGGTCGAGAGCCGCCGGGATGGCGTTGACGCCGGGCGTTTTGTTAAGTTCGATCGTGCCGGCATTAATGCGGGTGGAACCGGTGTAAAGGTTGGAAGCCGCGCCATCGAAGGTGACTTTGCCGGAACCATCCTTGGTGATGCCCCACGCGCCGCCGGATTGAATGATCGGGTTGGAAAATGCGACATCGACGGCGGGGACGTTGTTGAACTTCGCAGCGCCGCTCAGGAGCGTGGTTCCGGTGAATTGGATCGAGCGATTCGCACCGGTCATGAGCAACTGGCTGGCCCCGATGGTCAGGCCGCCGGTGAATTGAACTGTTCCCGTGGTCCCTCCGGCGATCGTATCGCGATCGACGTCAAGGGTGGCGTCCCCGCCAAGGGTCAGCGGATTGTTGAAGCTCGTCGGCAAGTCGGCGCGGACGCTGAGTTGGCCTGCGTTGAAAGTCAGCGGCCCGGTGCCCAACGACGCCGAACTGGCAACCTGAAGTACGCCGGCGCTCACGGTCGTCCCACCGGCATAAGTATTAGCGCCCGAGAGTCGCAGCGTGCCAGCCCCGCTCTTCTTGATGGCGCCGTTGACGATGCTGGTGGAGACGCGGAGGTCTACCGCGCCAGCGCCGTCGTTAACGGCGAAGGTTCGCTCGACGCCGTTGAGGTCGATTCGCCCCGCCAGCGCCCCGACGCCGGAGGTATCGAGCGACGCGGTGCCGAGCGTGCCGGTGTAACTGACGTTCCCGCTCAGCGCGAGCCGGCCAGGCGTGCTGGCGTCGGCGAGGAAGGTGACGTTGGGCGAGAGGTCACCAGAGAGGGTCAAGCCACCGCTGCCGATGGTGAAGAGCCCGCCCGCCTGCACGGTGTTGAGTCCGCCGCTGATCTGCGCGGTGGTGGCGTTGATCTCGCCACCCGGATTGATCGTCGTGACACCGCCGGAGATGAACAGGCCGGGAATGGGCGCCGGCAGGGGTCCGGCAGCCAATGGTGCCGCGGGGACGCCGGCGGTCAGGATGAGGAGCCTGCCGGTTCCGGTCGTCACACTGCCGCCGCTGACGTTCAGGGAGGCGATGGTGTCTTGTCGGCCATTGGCGTTGAGCGCGCCCTGCAGCAGGCTAACGTTGGCAATGTCGGCGATCTGATCGTTTGAATCGAAGCGGACGGTGCCACCGTTGATGGTCAGATCGGACGGGATCGAGAGCGCGCCGGCAGCCTTGGCCAGTGCGAGCGTTCCGCCAAGAACCGTGGTTGAGCCAGTGTAGGTATTGGTGCCCCCGCCCGCGAGGAAAACCGTCCCCGTCCCGGTTTTCGTGAACGTGCCGCCGCCCTGAACCTGCCCCTCGAGCGAGGTCGTCGCCTGCGCGTTGAGGATACTGGCGCCGCCGAGATTTACCGGCCCGGTGAAGTGGAGGATGCTGCCGTCATTGGTGGCGTTGGTCACGCTAAGCGTGGTGGGCGTGCCATTGGGGCTGCCGGGAAACGAAAGATCTTTGAGAATGAAATCACCCGCGGCGGCGACGCTGATTCGGCCAATGTCAATCGTCGAGTTGCCCGGGACCGAGATCGGGTCGTCGTAATTCAGGGCCGCCAGGTTACTACGGAGGTTGAGGCGCGTGCTGTCGAAAAGCGTGATGGTACTCTTCCCCAACCTGCTCAAGGGGGACCCCAGCGCGTCGGGGTTCTGCAATTGCAGCGCACCACTGATGACGTTCACCGGGCCCGCGAACGAGTTGCTCCCGCCGATGACCAATGTCCCAGCCCCGTCTTTAGTCAGCGTTCCGGCGCCTTTCGATCCGGGCTGCAACTGGTTGTCGTTGAGGAGCATGAGCGCCGACGCGGCACTGGTCGGCCGGAACGTGCCACCTCCAGGATTAACGGTGAAGATATTGTTGAGCGTGAGACCCTGCACGGTTTCAAGCGCGCCGCCGCTGAAGTTGATCGCGTTGGCGTTGGCCGCGGTCCCGCCGAGGTTGCGCACATCAGAGATGCGCAGCGTGCCGGAATTCAAAAAGATCCCGCCGCCAAAGTTGTGATTCGTGGTGTCCACGCTGGTCAGTTCCAGCGTGCCCGCACCCGAGACGAGCAGTCTGTTGGACGACCCGGTCAGCGCCGACCCGATCGTCAACGTTCCGCCATTGGTCGTCACGTTGAACGTCCCCGCCGGGGTCGCCAGAATCCCGCCCGAGATCGCACTGTTGAACGTGCCGTTCTTGGTGATCGCGCCCTGAGCCAAAGTCAGCGTCGTCCCCGGATTTTGCGTAAGATCGACGAGGTTGTTGGTCGCCTGCAGCGTGAGTGAGTTGATCGCCGCGGTCCCGGTCGTGGTGCTCTGGGTCAGCGTAATGTCACCGGTGGATTGCGCCGCGACCGTGTACATGTTGAACGAGCCTTCAATGACCGATTGATCCCGCAGCACCACCGGGCCGCTGTTGAACGTGGCGCGGTAAATCGAGGTCGTTTGACTTGCGATCAGGATGTTGTCCCCCGTGTCGACGAATCCCAGGCCGGTCTCCCACTGGGTCACGCCGTACCGGTCGTCGATCATGAGGTAGACGTACGACGTCGCGTTCAGGTTTAGCCGCAATTGGTAGTCGAAGTCGTACTGATCACCATTGACCATCCGGACATAATCCGCGCCCTGCAAGTAGGTCGGCAGAGCGCCATAGGTGTACGTAAAATCACCGAAGGCCTGCGCCCCCGCCGTCAGCCCGTTTGAAATAAGGGTTTCGTTAACGCCCGGCGTAGCGTCACTCGTATCCAACCGCTGAATCGACGTGATCACCCCCGCCCCGCTTGCGCAGGCGATGGCCAAGCCGATCATTACAAACGCTGCAATTGCAATCCGACTCATGCTTACTCCCGCCCAAGCCACGCAATCGCGACGCAGCCGTACCCAGGGCGTCACCCACGCGCAGACATGCCTCCAAAGTCGGTCGACAGTCTAACCAGCCCACCAACCGCATTCCATCGCATTTTGCCGAAATTTCGCGCCCTTTATCCCGCCTTAAGCACCCGTAAAACCGCCTCCGGGATCGCATAACTCACTTTCGCCTGCCGGGCTTGCACCGGCGCGCTGCCTACCGAATGGGCAGATGGACCGGGGTCGCGAACGCTCGATACCTGCACGTCGCCTTCCGTCTCCAGAGCCACTTCGAAAGGCGCGATCCGCGCCCCTTGATTATCATAAAGCACCCGGACGACCGGCCGGGACAGGTTCCGCGCCGGCACCTTCACCACCACGCCTCGATAACCAGCGTGGCTGCCGTTGCTCAGCGTGACCGGCGAGCAGATCGGGAACGGCGTCACCGCTGACAGGAAGATCCGAACCGCCTCGGCATTCAGATGACAACCCGCGTAGGCAGTGATCGTCTCCACCACTTGATCGGGTGGTAGCGCGCGGCGATACGGACGGTGCGAGACCATCGCGTCGTAAACGTCGGCGACCGCGGCGAGCGCGCCAAAGTCATGGATCGTTCCCGATCCACTTTGCCCCAGTCGATCGTTGCCGCGCAGTCCGCGCGGGTAGCCCGATCCATCCTCCCGTTCGTGGTGCTGGTAGGCCACCTGCGGCGCCAAACTTCCCAGGCGCGGTGTGATCGCCCGGATCATCTCGTAGCCGATGACGGTGTGCGCCTTAAGCTGCTCGAACTGTTCCGGCGTCAGCGGCCCCGCCCGCTGGAGCAAGGCTGGCTCGACCAGCACCTTGCCCAGGTCGTGCAGCAAACACCCGACGCCAAACGCGCGGGCGCGCGGGCGATCCCACCGCGCCCGTTTGGCCAGCACCAGCCCCATCACGGTCACGTCGATCGAGTGCTGGAAGACGTAAAGATCCGGCGTCTTGATCGAGTTAGGGACGATCAGCGTCTCCAGGTTCCCCAATTCATCCAGCAGCAAATCCACGTCCTTTGCGACGGTGTACAGGCAATCCGCTGTGGCCGACGTGTTTGCCGCGCGCACCAGTGGGCGCAGGTCGGTGTCAGGCTTCAGGGTTAAGCGGTCGGATGACGATTTGCGGATGTCCGCGGTGGCGTCCGACAGTTCGTCGAACGCGCGCGTCAGGTCCTTCAGCACCCGCGCCCGCGTTTCCGACGAAATCGGATACGGCACTTCCACGTCCGCCGTGTCCGGGTCGTCCACCAGGATCGCCGGCACGCCCAGCGTGCGCAGCGTATTGACGTAGGCGGGGGTAAGCGTCGCGCCGCGGGTCAGCAGCACTTGGCCGCGCGCGCCGCGGATCGGCTCTCCAAGCCGCATTCCGGGGACGATATCGTCGATGTTGACCAGGTTCATGGTGTGTGGCGTTCTCCGCCCGCGTCGCACGTCCAAATTCGCTGTGCCGCAGGCAAGGCGATATCGACCGCTATTGCGCTTATCGTCCAGATCCGCCCCATGCTTTGCCCGAACGACCCGCCCAGGCGGAAAACCTTAACTCACCCTCCGGTCTGGCCGATTCAAATGATATAGGCTGCATGAATACGCCTTAATTTATGGCCAGCGTGAAAACACCTACTCCCATTCCGCATCGGTCGCAGCAGCGGCGCGAGCAGTTGTTCGGCCTCGCCGGCGCCGTGTCGCTGCTTCCTTCGACGCTGGTCGCGCCGATGAAGGTGCTCCAGTTGCATCGTCGCGGAAACGCGACGATGGAGCAGTTCGGCGAGGCGATCTGCGCCGATCCCTCCCTGGTCTCAAAGATCATGGGTTTGGTCAATTCCGCGGCGTTCAAACCGGTGCATCCGATCACCAAGCCGTCGCATGCGCTGGTGATGATCGGCCTGAAGAACCTGCTGCCCCTGGTGTTCGGCGTGTCGATGGCGGGCATCTTCAACAAGATGGGCCTGCCCGCCGACGAGCGCAGCGCGATGTGGCGCGCCACGCTGCTCAAGGCGGTCACCGCACGCGAGTTCGCCCGCGGCTCCACCCCGGATGTCGCCGAAGAGGCGTTCGTCGCCGCGCTCTTGCAGGACGTCGCCCTCCCGATAATTCACGCAGCCGACCGCTCGGCCTGGCCGGAGACGATCGCGGTCCTCGAACTGCCCGACAGCGCCGTTCGAACCGCGCGCGAGCGCACCATGTACGCCTGCGATCACGGCGAACTGGGCGCGGCGATCGTCAAGACCCTGGGCCTTCCGCAACTTTATTGCGAGGCGACCGCAAACCATCACGCACCGTCCGGCCCGTCCGCCGGTGGAAACGCCGTCCTCGCCCGCGCCCTGACGATCGCCGCCGCGCTGCCCCATCGCCTCGCGCTCAACGTCGCCAACCTCAAGGCGCGGCTGCTCGCCGCCGTCTGCGTCGGCCCGCCCAAGCCCGCCGACGTCGAGCTCCTGTCCCGCATCGCCGAAAGCTACGCCGAGACCCTCGCCCAGTTCGCCGACACCGACGAGCGCAGCGTCGCCTTCAAGGAATTTATGCAGGGACTCTGCGGCCAGGTCGCCCTCTGCATGGAATCGGCGATCGGCGAATCAACCACTGTCATCGCGGATCTGCGGCACAAGGGAACCGACCTGGAGAAGCGCGTCGGCGACCTTACGCAACAGGTCGCCCAATCCGACTACGACCCGCTGACCGGTGTCTTCAACCGCGCCGGGTTCATGCGCCGTGCCGGACGGTTCGTCAAATTGGCCCGCGAGCACGCGGCGGTCTCCGCGCTCGGGTTCGTCGATGTCGATGACTTCAAGGCGTTGAACGATCGCTTCGGCCACCAGGCCGGTGACCACGCCCTTACGGTCATCGCAACGTCGTTGGTGGCGGCGCTGCGCGGCAACGGCATCGTCGGCCGGCTCGGTGGCGACGAGTTTTGTTTCCTGCTCTTCGCCAAGGACGCGAAGAACTTCGCCGAGGCTGCACGGCACATCGAAAGTGTCTTCTGCCGCCTCAACGTTCAGGTTGAGAACCAAACGGTTCCCCTGACCTCCAGCGTTGGCATCGTCGCCCTCGACAACGACGGCCCCATCGATGACCTGGAACAAGTGCTTCGCACCGCCGACGGGTTGATGTACGGCGCCAAGCGCGCCGGCAAGGGCCGGTGCAACACGCACTCGTCGAGCCGCGCCGCCTGACACGCGTAGAGGGAGGTCGCCCGCGCCATGCAACTCACCGCCGAACAGTTCAACGGGATTATTTCCTCACTACGATCCGACGCGCTAGCCGGTCGTCGCGGCGCGCCGCGTGTCGGTCTCCGGCTTCAGGTCACGGTCATCCCCTGCGCCGAGCAGGATGTCGTCGAGCAAACCGTTTGGTTGCGCGACCTGTCCATCAGCGGCATGGGCTTTGTCCACAGCCAGCCCTTTGCCGAAGGCAGTTACCTGGTGGCCCGCTTCCACCAGGACGCCGGCGAGTCGATCGCGGTACTGGTCGAGGTCACCCGCTGCAAGCAAGTCGCCGCAACGTCCTACGAGATCGGCACCCGGATCGACCGCATGGTCACGCGCGACGAGCTGCGCGGTTGAAGGCCTTCAGCTTTCCCGCGCCGCGCGACCTGCATCCAGATCCACCCAATCCGCCTGCTCCTCTTGTTCTTCGGCCACTGCTTCTTCCTCGTCCACCGCAAATGGCGCCGACGGCACAATCGCATCGTCGATCGCGGCATTCGCAAGCGACGGCGGCTCGGGCGCGCTGGCATCTTCGATGATATCCGCCTGCAATTCTGGCTGCGCCGCGACCCCTTCTGCCGCCACCGGCGCTGCCATTTGCCCCGGCAGCGGTGGCGGCGCCGCCGCCGCGCTGGGCCGCAACGTCGTCTGCAATTCATACTCCAGCGCCGCCACCTGATCGTCCATCGCGGCATCGTCGATTAACGCCACCCGCCCCAGCAGGTCGTTGGACAGCGGCGCCAGCAACATAGGCGCGGGCGCGTGAGCGCTCCCGTAAAGCGTCGCCGACGACAATCGCGGGCGAATCTGCGCCGCCGCCAACTCAAACCGCCGCTCCAACCGGTCAATTTTCCGCTGCGCATCATCGCGCCGCTTGGTCTGCGCGTCATACTCCCCCGCCAGCTTGGTCGGGATCATCGGGTTGCCCGTCTCCACGTCGCGCTGCGACCGCGCGAACACGTGCGCGACGCGCTTGTTCGCATCATTCAACTGCTCGACCGCCTCAGCCCGGTACTTCTTAAACCGTGGCACCATCTCGGCGTGCCGCTCCAACAGGAACTGCGTCGTCATCCGCTCCTTGAACCGCGCCAGTTGCTTCAGGTCCGACACCACCGTATCGCGCTCCAGCATGCCGTCGCGCGTCTCCTCGACGAACCGCGCCAACGCCGCCGGTTTCGACAGCACATCGTCATACGCCCGCGCCCACGACTCCGCTTTGGACGCCGTCTGCGGCTTACTTAGCCGACCGAGTCGTTCGGCGATCTGTCGCGTCAGGTAATCGACCTGCACCCACAGGTCATCGCACCGCGACGTCATGCGGAACGTGGTCTCGTAGCGAACGCCCTCTTCCCCGCCAGGCAACTGGATCGTCGTCTCGCCGGTGTCGCTCTGCGCCAGCTTGCCGCCGGTCTTGAGATCGAAAACTTCGATCGTCGTCCGCGGGGTGTTTCGCACCGCCAGCGCCGATTCCCCCAGGTCCAACCGCTGCTCGAACTCGAACGGTCCGAAGATACCCCCCTCGTTTTCGACGAAATATGCCTGCACGCCCGCACACCCCCACGCCATGATCCGGTCGATCAGCTCGCGCGATTTCGCCGTCAGGTCGCCATACTCGCGCCAGCCGATAACCCGGCCGAAAGCCGCCAGTTCGTCCTTCGCGCGCTCCACGGTTGGAGCGATTGTGCCGATCGCCGATTCGACCTTCTCCCGCGCCTCCTGCACGCCACGCGTCGCCCGCGCGATCTCCGCCTCGATCACCTGCTCCAGCAGCGCCGAATGAGAAAAGCTCGTCCGCTGATCCGGCGCCGCCAGCGCCGTGAGCCGCGTTCGTGCCGCAGTCAAGCGCCGCTCCGCCTCCACCGTGACCACCCGGAAGTTCACCTGCGCCGACTGCATCTTCGGAAGCGGCGGCAACTGCCCCAGCGCCTGGTACGGGTCCGCCAGGGGCGCTGGCGCGACGAGCTCCGCGAACGAAGACAATTCCTTGATCAAGTTGCGCCGGGATTCCGCCAGCTTCCCCGCCGCCATCAACGCCGCCGCGCAGGCGATGTGCCGTTGCCGCAACCCCTCAAACACCATCGTCACCGCCGGCAGCGCCTCGGCCCACTGATCCAGTTCTGTCGCGGTCGTACGCAGCGATTCCGGCACATCGTCATCCAGAAACAAATTGGTCGTCAGCCGCACCTGATCGCAAAAACCGCGAACCTCCTGCATCGACGGCGGCGCGTCCGTCGAAACCAGCGCCCCGCACAACGTCTGCAACTGCCCCCGCAATTCCTCCAACGTCCCCTTACCATTCTGACAGATCCGGCCCAGCGGCTCGCCGCCCGCGTTAGGGCTGAAGCTCGCGCCGGGATCGGTCGGAAGATAGGCCGCATTCGCCGACGCCCAGTCCATCGCCGCCGGGTTCCAGACATTCCATGGGTCGTAGGTGTGATACGCCAGCACCGCGCCGATTTGCTGCACCAGTTGCGCCAGCGTACGCGTCGGCTCCCACCCAGGGTTCACACCGATCCCATCCATCGTGACATTTGGATGGAACAATGCTTCCACCGGCCGCACCACCGGCGCCTCATGCGGGTAACCCGGTGGCAACCAAATGTGCACGGAGGGCGCCGCAATGTAATCAAGTTGGCCATCCTCGCGGATGTAAAGCGTGCGGGCGCGAAACTCGACCTGATACTCCGCCGGCGGGTTCCCCGGCATCGGAATCACGCGTACGTGCGGGTGGTACGCGAAGTTACGCTGCAGTTGCCGCCACTCGTGTTCCAGCCGCACCAATTGCTCCGGCGACCAGGCGATCCCGATCTGCTGGGCGGCATAACGCGCCATGTGCGAGTCATCCATCGGCGAAGCCATACGATGCGGCATAGCTGAACCTTCCATCCGAGAAACAGCGCCTCCCGACCCTCAATTGCCGATGGTGATTATAATGTCTTATTGACCGGCGTGCTCATCCTTGAAGCGCATTTTGACGGGCACATCGGTTTTTCCCCCACGCCTGATTTTCAGTGATATAATTGCTGAGGAAAGGAACCCACCCGCCATGCCCGCTCGATACGCCTATTCACTAAATGGAGAGAATTACACGGGCACGTTCGCCACTCGCGAGCAAGCCCTGGATGCCGCCCTCGCCGATGCGCGCGATCCGCTCAAGCTCGAGCCGCAGTCGGTGTTCATCGCTCGCCGCGTTGAGGCCGATCCTCACGCCGCCGGTCACGCCCGCACCGTATTGCGCGAGATGGCCTGGCAGGCGCACGATGAAGTCGGCGCGCCCGCCGCGAATTACCTCCAGCAATTGCGTCAGGAGCAGATCAACGAACTGGATGGCGCGATCGAGACCGTCCTCTACGACTGGCTCCGAAAGCACGAACTCCTGCCGACCTTCTTCAAAGCCGAAGGAATCAGCGAACATCCGGTCCCCCCGCTGCCGTCAATGAACGGAAAGGCGAGCGACTCCCGCGAGGTACACCAAGTGGGGGAATCGCTCGACAATCCGTAGTACGTCACCGAGGCGAACTGTCGCCTTGGCACACGGCCGCGACAGCATGTCTCTTCGCGCATTTCCAACGAAGACTATTTCTTCCCGCCTTCGCGCCCGATCGCAGCCATGTGGTCGCGATTCTGACTCACGACCATCCCGCCCCGACGTCCGGCTTCCCGGGCCTCTTCGGGCGTAAATTCGTGGGCGGTGCCCTTCGCGTGCGCGGCCTTGCCGCCCTTGCTCGCGATCTGACGTTGCTTGTCCGGGTCCATCGACGCAAATCCGCGTCTGCTCGTGTTGCTCATGGCCTTTTCCTTTCCGTGGTTGGGCCCAAGTACGACAGCATTTCGCACTTAGACAAAATTAAACGACGCTTCGTCCCCTTTAGTGCCCGCTTCCGGGCAAATAGTTGAGCCTGCAAACCGCGTGCGAGCGATTTGCAGGTTTTTCTGCAACCAATTTGCAGGGTCCCAGCAGTGGTCCGGAAACGGGGTGGCTAATTATTGTTCAGTGTGGTCAGCCGCTTCCAGGTTAATCACCGCTTCTGCAAGATCCGTCAGCTTTTGATCAGCATTCTTCTCTTCTTCCAGGTTCTGCCCAAGAAGGCGCTTCGCCTCTTCAAGCCCGAGCAATTCGGCATAGGTGCAGAGGGTCCCATACGTCGCGATTTCGTAGTGCTCGACTTTCTGTGCAGCGCCGATCAGGGCGGCGTCCATCACGTCGTCGTCGGCGTCCTCGCCCATTACTTCTTTACCCTCTTCCAGAATCCCCTGCATCGCCTTGCACGTCTTGGCGCGCACCGGCATCCCCAGCAGTTCCATCACCTGTTCGACCCGATTGACTTGTTCCTTGGTCTCCTCCAGATGCTCTTGCAGGGCTTCCTGCAATTCCGGGTGGCTGGCTTTCTTGATCATCTTGGGCAGCGCTTTGACGATCTGGTTCTCCGCGTGAAGCACGTCCTTTAAGTCGGACTTCATCAGATCCTGTAGGTTTTCCATCTGCATCGGTCTCTCCTGGCAAAAGGTGTCAATTCCTTCCTGAACTGGAAAACGAAGTTCGCAACAACCATGCCATCCGCATGAGAACGCCTGTAATGAATACGGCAGGGGGAGTGCCCCTCGCGCGGCCGACAATTCGACTTTGCCGGTGCGACGCTGCCGGAAGATGTAACGCGAACCGGCGGCCAACAGGCTGATCCATAACATTCGCGGAACTTTCCCCGATCTTCGCCCTCTAAAGGTGCGGGTCTTGGAATCAACAGGTGAATCACATGCAGTTCCTCCGACATGCCGGCCGGCGCCTCCATCTAGCCCTGCTCCTGCTCGTCATGACACCGGTCTTCGCGCGGGCCGACGGGTTCATCGTCATCAATCAGCCTTCGACCCCCGTCCCCGTGCCGCAGGGGCATTTCTCGTTCGCGCCGCTGGAGGTTTCCTTCCACCACGTGTCGGTGACGATCAAGGACCAGGTCGCGGTTACTTCCGTTGATCAGGAGTTCATCAATCCCAACGGCGTGCAGCTCGAAGGGACGTACCTCTTCCCGCTCCCTGCCGGGGCGCATATCGATAAATTCTCGATGGACATCAACGGCAAGATGCAGGAGGCGGAACTGCTGCCGGCCGATAAGGCGCGGACGATCTACGAGGACATCGTGAGGCGCTACAAGGACCCGGCGCTGCTCGAGTACATCGGGCGTGACACGTTCAAAGTCCGCATCTTCCCGATCGAGGCCAATGGGAAGAAGCACGTCAAGATCCAGTACACGCAACTCCTCAAGTCCGACACGGGCCTCATCGAGTACACCTATCCGCTCAACACCGAAAAATTTTCCGCCCGGCCGCTGCAACAGGTGTCCGTGAAGGTCACCCTTGAAACGCAGGAACCGCTCAAGAGCGTCTACTGCCCCACTCACAACGTCGAGATCAAGCGCGACGGTGGCAACAAGGCCGCCGCGGGCTTCGAAGATAAGAACGTCCGCCCCGACACCGATTTCAAATTGATCTACTCGCGCGAGACCAAGGACATCGGCGTCAACCTGATGACTTTCCGCAATTCGCCCGACGACGGCTACTTCCTCCTGCTCGCCTCGCCCGGAATGGAAGTGAAGCAGACCAAAGTTCAGCCCAAGGACATCTGCCTCGTGCTCGACACCTCCGGCTCGATGGCGGGCAAGAAGATGGAGCAGGCGAAGAAGGCGCTGGCGTTCTGCCTCGCCAACCTGAACGCGGAAGATCGCTTCAACATCATCCGCTTCTCGACCGAGGCGGATGAGTTGTTCAATTACATGATGCCGGCGGACAAGGAGAATGTCGCGAAGGCCCAAGCCTATGTCGAGGGTCTTAAGCCGATCGGCGGCACCGCGATCGACGAGGCGTTGCAGAAGGCAATTGCGATGGGGAAGAACCGCCGCATCGCCGGCAAGGATCGCCCCTACGTCGTCATTTTCCTGACCGACGGACAACCCACCATCGGCGAGACCAAGGAAGACGCGATCCTCGCCAACATCACCAAGGCCGAGGCGGGCGGCACGCGCATCTTCTCCTTCGGCATCGGCACCGACTTGAACACGCACCTTCTCGACCGACTCGCTGAGGCAACCAAGGCCGTCTCGCAGTACGTCATCCCCAGCGAAGACATCGAGGTCAAGCTCTCCAACTTCTATACGAAGATCAAAGACCCCGTCCTCTCCAACGTCGCGGTGGGCTTTACCGGCGCGGACATCAAAACGATGCAGTTCTACCCCAACACCATGCCGGACCTCTTCAAAGGGGAGATGCTGGTGGTCTTCGGCAAGTACACGGGCAAAGGTGCAGCGGCCGTGAAGATCTCGGGCACGATCAACGGCGAGCAGAAGGAGTTCGTCACCGACGTCAACTTCACCGACAACGATACGAAGAACGAGTTCATCCCGCGCCTCTGGGCCACGCGCCGCGTCGGCTGGCTGCTCGACGAGATCCGCAAGAACGGCGAGACCGCGGAATTGAAGGACGAAGTCGTCCGTCTCGCCCGCCAGCACGGCATCGTCACGCCCTACACCGCGTACCTGATCTTGGAAGACGAGCAGCGCCGGGGCGTGCCGGTCGCCATCCGCACGATGCGCGAGTTCGAGCAGGACGGGCGCGCGAGAGACGCCGCCAAGGCCGTCTGGGATATCACCGTCGCCGAGTCGAAGAACGAAGGCCTGCGCGGCGGCGATGTTGCAGTCGCCAACGCCACGAACCTCGGCCGGCTTAAGTACAGCGACAACGTTCAGCAATCCGCGCAGGAATTCGCGCTGGACAAAGGCGGCAGCTTTGGCGTGAGCGGTGGTGGTAGCAGTGGCGTCGGAGCCAGTGACGGCGGTGTTGTGACCGGCGGCCGAAGCTTGAACGATCCTATCGCCGCTGCGGGCCTCGCCCCAACCGCCACCCCCGCCCTCAAGCCCGCCAGCTCAGAGCCCGCCGATGCGTTATCCCTTGGCACGACCGCCAACGGCAGTCTCGCCATCCGCGGCGACCGCGCCGCGCAATCCACGGTGGCTGGCGAGCCGACTCAGATCCTCCGCTTCTACGGCTACCGCGCCAATTCCAACTACGCCCAGCAGGCTCGCGTCGTCCGCGGCCGCGCCTTTTACCAGAACGGCAACACCTGGACCGACTCCACCGCCGGCAACAAGCCCGACCTCAAAAAGCGCGAGGTGAAATTCAACAGCGACGACTACTTCAAGCTCCTCGCCGACCACCCCGAAGCCGCCGCCTGGTTGTCGCTGGGCAGCGAAGTAGACCTGGTGCTGGATGATACCTTGGTCATCGTGCGCTGAGGCCACCCAAACTTGCGGACTTCACAGGAGCATTCGTCATGAACAACCGACTCTGTCTGATCGCGTTGGTCGCCATCGCCCCCTTCCTCTACGCCGAAGAAAAAAAGCCCGAAGCAAAGAAACCCCAGGTCGAGGTCTGCTTCGTTCTCGACACCACCGGCTCGATGTCCGGCCTGATCGAAGGCGCCAAGGCCAAGATCTGGACTATCGCCAACCAGATCGTGAAGCAGAAGCCCAGCCCCGACGTGAAGATCGCCCTCATCGCCTACCGCGATCGCGGCGACGCCTACGTCACCCAGCGCTTCGACCTGACCGCCGACATAGATACCGTCTTCAAGAACCTCACCGCCTTCCATGCCGACGGCGGTGGCGACGAACCCGAGTCCGTTAACCAGGCGCTGGACGAGGCCGTGAACAAGATCACCTGGTCGCCCGACCGCGCGGTTTTGAAGGTCATCTTCCTTGTCGGCGACGCCCCGCCCCATATGGATTACGCGGGTGAGAAGCAGTATCCCGCCATCTGCAAGGAGGCCATCAAGAAGGACCTCCTGATCAACACCGTCCAGTGCGGCACCATCGCCAACACTACGCCGATCTGGAAGGAGATCGCCAAGAGCTCTGAAGGCGAGTATGCCGCGATTGCCCAGGGCGGCAACATGGCGCTGGTCGAAGCGCCGCAGGACAAGGAGATCGCCAAGCTCAACACCGAGCTTGGCAAGACGCTGATCCCCGTCGCGCTCAAAGGCGCGAAGTGGGATGACGTCAACGCCGACGTGCGCAGCAAGCAGGCCCTAGGCGAAGCCGCCCCGGCCACGGTGGTCGCCGAGCGCGCGGTCTATTTACGTTCGGTGATGGCGACCACCCATCCATCTGGTGGAGCCGTAAGCGGTGGCATGTTCGCCGATGGCATCCGCGTCTCGACCGGCGAAGGAGAACTCCTCGACCAGATCAACGCCGGCGCCGTCAAGCTCGCCGACCTCAAGGACGAGCAACTCCCCCCCGACATGCGGAAGATGAACCCCACCGAGCGCGCCGCCTACGTCGAGACACGGCAAAAGGAGCGCCAAGCGATTCAGGGAAAGATCACCGAACTGAACAAGGCGCGCATGGATTACCTGGAGGCGGAGAAGAAAAAGCAGATGGCCGCCAGTCCCAAGGCTGACTCCTTCGATGCGACGGTGAACACGATCCTGATCAAGCAGGCTGAGGCGAAGAAGTAGTCGCGCGCCGGCCTTTGCCGGCTCGACGGTTGCCCAGGCGACGGAAATCCCCTAGAATCCGCCCCCCTCGGGGCCATCGTTCAATGGCAGGACAGTACCTTTGCAAGGTACGGATCAGGGTTCGACTCCCTGTGGCTCCACTCAGCGCGACGTGTTGGATCGTCAGGAACATCAACTGCGGCTGCCTGCGTTCCGCTCGGCGCTCATAAAGAATTGCTTGACGCCCTCCGCAGGGCAAGAGTACGCTACCGCCACGCGGCTCGGAGGGGCCGTTGATTCCGCGAGGGGAATCCGTCTTTTTCGGGAGATAAAATGCATCGCACGGGTATTTCGTTTGTCTGCTCCGCCATTGCGGCTGCGTGGTTGATGGTCTCGTCCGGCGCGGCGTTGGCGACGACAACGTCGCTCAACACCGGCAGCCTCGGCGCCGCGGCCAACGGCGTGAATGCCGACCCCGTCACGTTCACCACGGGCGTGGTAACCGCCGGCTCGGACAGCGCGGCGGTGTACAACAACACGACGGGCGTGAACACGACCGTCCCGTTCCTGTCGGCGCTTAACCCGTCGACCGCCAGTCCGTTCAGCATCGAGTTCTGGGCCCGGCCGACCGCATCCGACAACGACGACGCCCCGGTGGCCAACCGGGTTTCGGCGGGCAACCGGTCCGGCTGGGTGTTCTTCCAGCGTGACGCCGCCACCGGTTGGAACTTCCGCATGTACAACGGCAGTGGTTCTGCGGTCTCCACAGACTTGACCGGCGGCACCGCTACGCTCAACGCCTGGAGCCAAGTCGTGGCTACCTGGAACGGCAGCTCGGCCCAATTGTACGTTAACGGCGTCCCCATCGCGGCCACCAACACAGGCACGGGGACTTACAACCCCAACACCACCATCCCGCTCACGGTCGGCACGCTGGCAGACCAGACGAGCCCGTACGCCGGTGCAATCGACGAGGTTGCGTTTTACGGGTCGGCGCTGACGGCCACTCAGGTCGCCAGCCACTTCACTGCCGTCTCAAGCCCCGCCTACTTTTCCTTGATCCGGTCGGATGGGGCCTTGCTGCAGTTGAGCAACAACGTGCCTGAGCCGGCCACTATCGGCTTGCTCGGCACGGCCGCGGTGCTGGTCACCCTCCGCCGCCACCGCCGCCGCACCGCCTGACATGGATGCCCTGCGGGGGCGTCCCTATCGGATTCCCAAACCAGCCAAGAGCGTCGCACCGAGAGAGTGCGACGCTCTTGCTTTGGGATAAGCGATTTCATCCGTCCGCGCCGGCGGCCCACGCCCGCTAGGATGCGCGGCGTGATCACCCTGACGATCGAAGAACGCCGCGCCCGCCGCCAGGCGAGGCGGGAGTTGCAGCGCGAGCAGAACGTCGGCCGCGCCCAGCGCATGCACGAGGCGCGACTCGCCTACGAGCAGGAGCATGGCCGCGCCGCCCCGGCTCCGCCGCCCAAGCCGGGCGTACACGTCGGCTGCTCCGGCTGGTTCTACTGGCACTGGCGAGATTGCTTCTATCCCGCCGGCACGCCCACGAGCGCCTGGTTCCAGCATTACACGAAGGCGTTCCGCACCGTCGAGCTCAACGCGCCCTTTTACGCGTGGCCCACCGTCGGCACCGTGAACACCTGGATCAAGCAGGCGGGCCGCCGGCGGTTCATTTACACGGTCAAGGTTTCGGAACTGATTACCCACGTGAAGCGCTTCCGCGGCACGCGCGAGCTGGTGCGCGACTTTGGGCTGATCGCGGACCTGCTTGGGGCGCGCATGGGCTGTTTCCTGTTCCAGCTCCCGCCGAGCTTTCATTACACGCCGGCGCGGTTGAAGTCGATCCTTGGGCAGCTCGATCCAGCGCGGCGGAACGTCGTCGAGTTCCGGCACCGGAGTTGGTGGCAGCCGAAGGTTTATGATGCGTTCCAAGAGGCCGGCGCGATCTTCTGTTCCTGCAGCGGGCCGCGGTTGCCGGATGAACTCGTCCGCACCGCTGAGGATGTGTATGTGCGGTTCCATGGCACGAAGCGCTGGTATCGCCACGACTACACCAAGGCGGAGCTGGCGGTCTGGGCAGAGCGCATCAAGGCGAGCGGCGCGAAGCGGGTGTGGGCGTACTTCAACAACGACCGGGATGGGTATGCGATCAAGAATGCGCGGGAGTTGGTGCGACAGCTTCGAGCGTAGGCGCGGTCACTTGGTCTTGGGTTCCCATTGGCGGCGGTTGTGGGTGGTGTTGGGGTCGGCGGGGTCGTAGCGGAGGAAGGATTCCTGTAGCCATTGGCCGTGGCCGTCGAAGTAGAGGACGTTGGCGCCGCGGCTGTGGCGGTAGGCGACGATGTTACCCTTGTCCGGCGGTTCGTGGCGCTCGCCGAAGTAGGGGTCGAAGTACTTCATCGTGGCGTTGGGGGTGCTGCTGACGGGGACGCTGAGCCCTTCGCTGGTGGCGTCGGCGAAGTGGATCTTTTCTGCGGAGGCGATGACCTGTCCGACTTTCCAAGCGTTGAAGTATTCGGGGGCGATGGCGGTGGCCATGCCGGGGAGCTGGGTGTAGTTGATGCCGTAGCTGTTGTGGATCGTGAAGCCGTCCTTGTTGGCGCGGGCGTCGGAGAGCGGGGCGTCGGGGCAGACGGTGGCTTGGGGGTAGCGGCCGCTGGCCGGGTTGACGGCGCCCAGCGCCTTGAGCAGGGTGTCGGTCTGGAACCAGTAGTGGCGCGGGCCGCTGGCGGGGATGACCGGCGGGGTGCTCATCGGCCAGCCGCCGCTGGCCTGCGACCAGCCGTAGTAGGCGGGCATGTGAAAGCCCTTCCACTCGTTCTGGTAGATCTGATCGACGAGGCTGATCTGGCGGAGGTTGCTGAGGCACTTGAGCTGGCGCGACGACGCGCGGGCGCGGGTGAGGGCGGGGAGGAGGATGCCGATCAGCAGCGCGATGATCCCGATGACCACCAGCAGCTCAACCAGCGTGAATGCGGTTCGGCGTCGCATCAGTCCTCCGGCAGACGTGCCCCTACGGTGACTTATACCATGGCCATTGATCGGCGTTCAACGTCATTTGCGGGCCTCCAGGACGAGGACCCAGTCGTGATCCCACGGCGGGGGGTCGATGCGACGTTCAGCGCCGGGGGCGGTTTCGGGCAGCGGCTGTCGGTCGCCTGTGGTGGGATCAAAATAAAAGGCTGAGTAGCGGACGGCGGGCTCGAGGGATTGGAGGGTGATGGCGCGAGGCGAGGGGACGTAGACCATGCGGACCTCGCCGGGGATGCCGAAGGGGTAGGGGACGGTGTAGCGGTCGGGGCCGGCGGCGGCGATTTTGCCCCAGGGCCCGCCGCCGTAGGGGGCGGCGAGTTTGGCGGTGGGCCAGGCGGCGTCGTCGAAATCGGGTTGCTGCCAGTTGGCGGGCTGGTCGCGGGAGGCGCGCCAGGTGGGGTCGGATTTGATGTCGATGGTTTGGCCGGTTTCTAGGGTGATAGAAAGTCCGCAGATCAGGCCGGCGGGGTTTTGGGGGACGTCGGCCTTGGCGTTCTCGGCGCGGATGGCGAGGACGTTGCGGCCGGGCTTGAGCTTGGTTGCGATCGCATCGATGCGCTTCAGGGTGTGCCAGTCGTTGTGCGTGGCGAGTTTTTCGCCGTTGAGCCAGAGGGTGCAGGCGTCGTCGGCGGTGACGCTTAGCGCGGCCTGCTTAACGCGCGCGCCGGCGGGGAGGTCGAAGGAACGGCGGAAGGCGCGGGGGGCGACGGGGGCGTCGGTGGCGGCGTTTTCTTCGAGCCAGATCCAGTCGCCCAGCGGCGCGTCGGCAGGGGGCTTGTCAGCCCAGCTTGCCCACGCGGGCTGGGGCTCGAAGCGCTGCCAGGGGTAAGCGGAGAGGAGTTTTTTGCCGAGCGCGACCTGCGTGGAGCCGGGGAGGTTCATCGCGTCGTCCCAGGCGATTTTTCCGTAGCCGCCGCCCCAGGGGGAGTTGCCGTACGGTTTGTCGCGGCGGTTGAGTTGCCAGATGCCGTTAGCGCCGTAGGTGTAGCCTTTGACGCCACTCGCCCAGCAGACCCAGAAGATCCGGCGGACGACCTCGGGGGGCGTCTTGTCGAAGAGCATCTCGTAGCTGGGCTCGGCGTTGACGGTGGGGAGGATGGGCTTGGCGGCCTGGGAGAAGCGGACGGCTTCTACGCTGGGGCCGACGGCTTCCATCTGTCCGTGCGGGGTCTGGATCATGTCGAAGTCGAGGAGGGAGACGTCGGAGAGGGCCCCGCGCATGCTGAGACGACCGACGCCGGTGGGATGGGCGGTGATGGGGCGGTCGAAGGCGTTGATGGTGCGCACGTACGCCAGCACTTTTTCCCACTCGGCGGTTTGCTTCTCGCCCTTGTTGGGGAAATCGGGGCTGAGGTAGTAGGGGAGGTTCAACTCGCCGGCGACGCACCAGACGATCGGGAGCGCGCCCCAGCGGGCGTAGAGGTAACGCTGGTGCTGGCGCATTTTTTCCTGGCCTAGCCACGGGAGGTGATAGCCCCATGCGCCGACGATGCAGGGGACAATGCCCTGATCGGCGAGGTAGAGGATGCGGTGGTCGGCGGCGTCGAAGTAGGCGGGATTGATGCGCGCGTATTCCTTTTCCCAGGGGAAGCCGGCTTCGTTGGCGCCGCGCTCGTCGAAGGCGGGCATGTCGGGATAGAGGCCGGCGACGATCTGGACGAGGTTGAAGCCTTTGGCCTTGCGGTCGGCGGCGAGCTTGTGGAAATCGTCGGGCCAGGCGAGGCGCTTGGAGAGGCCCATCCACCAGGTGTCGCCTAGCCAGAGGAAAGGCGTGCCGTCGGCGTGCTCGAGATAGCGCTGGGATTTGGCGACGCGGAGGGGGCCGTGGAGGTAGAGGGGATTGTTGCCTTTGTAGGGTTCGATCTCGACAGCGCCTGCGACGGCGTGGAGGCCGGCGTCTTTGGGGTCGGAACATTCGGTGCGGAAGCGGTGGAGGCCGGGGAGGGGGGAGGCGTAGCGGACCTTCCAGGTCTTGCCACCGGCCCAGAAGGCGGGGACGCGGCGCTCCTTGCCGGCGGGGTCGGTGAAGAGCGCGTCGAGGGTGATCTGGTTGAAAGGGTCGTCGCGATCGAGTTGGGAGGTGAAGGTGAACTCGGCGATCACGTTCGCGGGGGTTTTGGGGGTTGGTTGGGCAGTGGCGTGAAAGGCGAGGCTTAGGAGAACGAGGAGGGAGATGGCGCGGGATGGGTTGGTCATGGGACGAGTGAGCATAAGCGACAGGGGGGGGTGGAAAAATGTTCGCGGGCGCGCGGGTGCGGCGAAGGATTTGATGTAAGTGATTGGCTGGCAAGTTGTTGGCG